>NZ_CP022412.2:1828321-2133041 GCF_002222615.2 Bacteroides caccae
ACAAACTTACTACCGTGGTGGAAAGTATGGTCAATGTCCTGTAGAGATTACCGTATTAGGAAGTAATGACGGTGAACAGTGGAACAAGATTGCAGAAATAGAAGATGAAGGTAAAGGTGGTGCTTCTTATACCACACCTACGCTGGGGACAGAAGGACAGCCTTATTCATACATCCGTTATCGTGCAGATGAGACTTCCGGCAATGCTGTGTACTTTGCGTTAGCTGAGTTGGAATTCTATACTGTCAGAACTGAGATTTACGATCCGGAAGGTATTTACCGACCCGAAGACAAGGAATAGCTGATATATAAGAATAACTGAAATTATTGCTTATTATTTATGGAAAGGAGGGGGCATGTCTCCCTCCCTTTCGTCTAAACAATAGAACTTCATGAACAAATTGATAACATTGATCCTCGTATGTTGTTTTGCTTTTAACTTATATGCCGAACAACTTCCCGCTAAACAATTCTCACATCCGGAACGTATTCGTTACGATCAGCATTGCTTCACGATAGAAGGTCGGGATATTTTTATCTTGAGTGCGGCTTTTCATTATTTTCGCGTTCCTCAAGAGTTGTGGCGGGATCGTTTCCGTAAAATAAAGGAGGCGGGATTCAACACTGTGGAGACTTATGTGCCGTGGAATTGGCATGAGCGCACCATGCCGCGTAATGTAAAGGACTATTCGCAATGTGACTTTGACGACCTGAAGGCGTGGCTCAAGATGGCTCACGAAGAGTTCGGACTGTATACCATTGTCCGCCCGGGGCCTTTTATTTGTGCAGAATGGGCAGGAGGAGGTTATCCTAGATGGGTTGCCAAGTTTTGTCCGGCAAAATATGACACTAGCTTTTGGTTACGAAGTAACCATCCCGAACACATGAAATGGACCAAACATTGGTACGATGCTGTTTGTCCGGTTTTTGCCGAGGAGCAGCTTACACGTAAGAAATCCGGTGAGAAAGGAATTATCATGGTGCAACTCGAGAACGAATACATTTACTTTGGCATGGAGTCAGAGAAAAAAGAAGAGGTGCTGCGCGACATGGCAGCTTATTGCACGAATAATGGAATTGAGGTACCGCTGTTTACCTGTGTTACACCTGAGGTAAGAGGCTCGAAAGATGCCGTTATCAGTCAGCTGTTCGATATGGACAATCAATATGTATGGTGGAATATACAGGAGGCGAAAAGCCGCATTGAAGATTTAAAGAGACAACAGCCTAACGCGCCGGCTTTTGTGTGTGAATTGCAGGGTGGCTGGTTTTCCACGGTAGGTGGAGGATTGAGTGAGGACAGCTATTTGGATGGACGTCATGCGCGTGGAATGGCATTGATGGCAATGGCCGGAGGTTCTACCGGACTTAATTATTATATGTTTTTCGGAGGAACAAATCTAGCCGGTTGGGGCGCTCGCCGCATGACTACCAGCTACGATTACGGAGCTGCATTAAAAGAAAGTGGTGGTGTGAGTGAGAAATTCGCTGCCGTGAAAGGAGTCGGGGATTTCGTCAACCGTTTTGGTACTCAATTAGCGAGAAGTGAAGCGATAGAGTTTACTACATCGGACAACATCAAGGATTTGACCGTTGGAGTACGCCGGACAAAAGAGGGAACTTTGTTTATTTTTATATTTAATAAAGATAAGAAAAAAGCATTCCGTGATAACGTTCAATTTCATATAAAAGGTATGCCGGCATTCAATGTTTATTGCTCGGTTGAGCCATTGGACAGCAAGGTACTGGTACTCTCTCAGGCGAATGGACAATGTGAATGGTATCCGAAAGAACAGACTTTGCCGGAACGTCCCGTCAATATGCCTATGCCGATACGGATTGCACAGGCAGAACGTTGTGATGAAACCTTTCAGGGGAACTGGCGACCACTGCGTAAAGGTGTTTCTTTACCAGAAATTGGTGTGAACGATTGTCGTTACTCCATGTATCGTAGTGTAGTAAAACTATCGAAGAAAGAGGTAGAGGAATATGGAACATTGGTTTGTGAGATGTTTACGGCTGATCCGCTTTATGTACAAGTGAATGGAAAAATAGCTAAAAGGGCTTCTACCGATGAACTGGATAATACATTTGTCATAGATGGGCTACTGCATGAGGGAAGCAATGAAATCGTAAGCATCTATGAAAATCGTGGACACGCTCATGGATATCGCCCGATGGAGGAATTGAGCGGAATGAAATCTGCCGGATTGGGCAAGAAGCAATCTGCTATCCTTCCTATCGAAAAATGGGAAGTGAAAAAGGTGGAAAATAATGTCAAAGATATCAAGTCACTGCTGTCTAACAATGAAGGCTGGGAAACCATCATGCTTGATCAAAGCACTATCGCCAATCTTGCTACATTGCAAATAGCCGGACTGGAGAAGCCGGAATGGCCTGCCGCATGGGTGTTGCAAGGGAAAGAAGGAACGGCTATTTATCGTACTTCTATTGATATGACACGTCAGATGTTGACCGAAGGGCAAACAATGATAGAATTCGCTTGCGTGGATGATGCGGGTACGCTTTTTGTAAACGGTAAGGAGGTGGCAAGCCACGATGCTTGGGACAAGCCGTTTGTAGCCAATATGAAAGATTTTCTGCATGAAGGAGAGAATAAAGTGGCTATTGTGGTGCGTAATAGTAGCGGTGCAGGAGGATTGTTAAAGGGAATCCGCTTGTTCAGTGAACTGAAAATACTGAAGCCTCTGAAGTGGGAAGTAGCGCTTGATCTTGGAGGAGTGACACAAGGATATTGTGGAGGGAAAACCGCCGGCAGTGACAATTGGAAGGTGGTGACATTGAAAACCGATGGTACATTGCATCGAAAAGGAAACAATATACAGCCTAAAGGTAAACAAGATGCCTTATTCACTTGGTATAAAGTAACATTTGATCTGCCCAAAACGGAAAAAGAATGCTGGATTCCTTGGAGAGCCATTATCAATGCTTCAGGTACAGGATATATGTGGTTGAATGGGCATAATATCGGACGTTATTGGGAAGAAGGTCCGCAACGGGAGTTTTTCTTACCGGAATGTTGGTTGAATATGGGAGGAACGAATACATTGGTGCTCGGACTTCGACAATCAGAAACTTGCGGGGCCGTGTTGGAAGGGATAGAAGTAGCTCCTTATTATGAGGATGCAGAGTTTATTGAGTAATAATTCAATAGGTATATGAATATATATAAATCACTTTTTTTAGGATTGGTGTGTAGTGCAGGAATGCACTGCACCTTCGCTCAAACAACTGTTTGGAATCCGGATAATCAGAATGGAACATTTACGAACCCTATCATGTGGGGAGACTGGCCCGATCCGGATCTGATCCGGGTTGATGATAAGTTTTATCTCGTGTCTACCAGTATGCACTATGTGCCGGGATGCCCTATTGCTGTATCGGAAGATTTGGTAAACTGGGAAATGGCAGGATATGCTTTGGATCGTTATGATGAGGATCCGAAATATGATATGCAGGGTGGCAATCTTTATCTGAATGGGGCGTGGGCAACTACGATACGGCATCATAACGGAAAATTTTACGTTGGTTTCTGTACACCCTATGGTTGGGGACGGGAAACCGGGCATTTCTCTATTTGTATAGCCGATGATGTGAAAGGACCTTGGGAACGTACTATATTTCCTGAATATTTATATGATCCGGGGTTATTCTTTGATGAAGATGGAAAGGTTTACGTAGTTCACGGGCAAGGTACACTATACTTGACAGAGTTGAACTCGGACGTGAAATCCGTTAAAGGGAAACCTGTGAAGATATGGCAGGGCGGTTTTAAAAATGCACATGAGTTAGGAGGCGGTTTTGGTATGGAAGGATCTCATATGTATCGCATCAATGGAAAATATTATATTACTTGTCCTGCCGGGGGAACGGGAGGATGGCAAATCTGCTTGCGGTCGGATAATATCTATGGTCCCTATGAACATAAACTCATAATGAACGATTGGAGTTCATATCCCGAAAACGGACTTCATCAAGGTGGGATGGTACAGTTGAAAAATGGAGACTGGTGGTTTATGATTATGCAGGACAGAGGACCGATAGGACGTGTTCCGTGTCTTGTGCCCGTGAAATGGATAAACGGTTGGCCTATGCTGGGTGATGAAGGAAAAGATCTTATCACTTATCCTAAACCTGCTACCGGGAAAAAATCGAAGATAAAGAGTCCGGCTACTACCGATGAGTTCAATGCTTCTCAATTAGGTCTGCAATGGCAATGGAATCATAATCCGGATAATAGCAGATGGAGTTTGAAGGAACGTAAGGGATATATGCGTCTGTATGCTTCCCAAGCTTCTACATTGAAAGATGCTCGTAATACATTGACACAACGTGTTCAGGGACCGAGTTGCGAGGGTTCGGTAGAAATGGAAGTGACCGGACTTAAAGATGGCAATATTGCCGGATTCGGAATCTTCGAGTTTCCTTATGCCTATGTTGCGATACGACAAGAATCCGGTAGACGCAAAATTGTGATGTGTAATGACGGTAAGGATATCGAAACCGTAGAGCATTTCAATGGAGATAAACTGTGGATACGTGTACGTGCTACAGACAAAGAATTTAAGGCTTTGTTCTATTACAGTCTGGATGGTGTGAATTATAAACGCATTGGTAATGAATTGCAGATGGGATTGGGATTGCCGTGGACAGCCAATCGTTTTGCATTGTTCAATTTCAATACTGCGCCGCAAGGAAATAACGGATATGCCGACTTTAATTGGTTTAGATTTACGAATAAGTAATGTATTTATACCATTCAATCTTCTTAAAACACATGCAATGACATGAAACGAATATCACTTTTTACTTTTTTCATCTTCTTAGGTATAGCCGGTTGTATGGCTCAAGCATCCGGTGAGAAGATCGAGAAAGTTTACGTTGCATTCAAAACTCACCTTGATGTGGGATTTACTGATCTTAGTTCCGTTGTGACCGAAAGGTATGTGCATGATTTTATTCCGAAAGCCATAGAAGTTAGTGAACGCTTGCGCGCTGACGGCTCTGGTGACCGGTATGTATGGACAACCGGCTCATGGCTTATCTGGAAATATCTTCGCACGGCATCTCCTGAGGCTGTGAAGCAGTTGGAGGAGGCCATTGGTCGTGGCGATATCGTATGGAATTCCGTTCCCTATACTGTGGAATCGGAGACAATGACGCGTGAACTGTTTGAAACCTGCTTGTTGCTTTCCAAACGTTTGGATAAGAAATACAACAAGCAGACTATTGCTGCAAAGATGACTGATGTGCCGGGACACACTCGTAGTATCATCGATCCGATGTATGACGCAGGCATTCGTCTTTTGCATGTGGGAATTAATTCAGCTTGTCCGTTACCTTCGGTGCCTACTTTCTGTCGGTGGCGCAGTCCTTCTGGCAATGACTTGTTGCTGGTTTATCAGAAAGATTATGGAGAAGATGAAGTATTGCCGGATGGAAAGACAGTTGTCAGTATTAATTTTACGGGCGACAACCACGGACCGCATAGCTATGAACGTGTGAAAAAGATTTATGCCGATTTGCGTAAGCGTTATCCTCAAGCTCAGCTTGTAGGTGCATCGTTCAATGATGTCGCCCGGGAACTGTTGCTGATAAAGAAGGATTTGCCGGTTGTTACTTCTGAGATTGGTGATACGTGGATATTTGGTTATGGTGGAGCACCGATACGTATGGCTAAATTTCGTGCTGTTTCGCGGTTGTATTCTCAATGGTTGAATGAAGGGAAAATCAAAAAAGATAGTGACGTTGCTTTGGACTTTGCAGCCGAATTAGGTCTGATAGCAGAACATACGCAAGGTGTGGATGTGAAAACACATCTTCGTCAATGGGACAAATATGATATGGATAAGTTTCTCAAAGGTCGTTCCGAAGGAGTATTCAGTATGGCTGAGGCTTCATGGAAAGAGATTGATAATTATATCGACAGTGCTATCGCTTTCCTTCCGGCTTCCTTGCAAAAAGAGGCGCGTGAAGTAGTCGCAGAAGTGGATAAGGTTAAACTGGAGGATAACTCAAAGATGAAACCAATGGCACGGAAGCGTTGGGAACAACCGATAGCCGGTGGAATGACGTTGGCGGGATTGTCTTATCAAATGTTTGATGGAGATGATTATGATGATTTTCAAAATAGATATCTTCGTGCACGGTATGAATGGGCATTGGATGACTTGGGTAAACGAGGTCTGAAAGAATCACATGCAGTGAGTGTAACGCTTTATGCACAGACAATGGCGCAATCGGTACGTAAAGAGAAAAAGGGGACACGTATTATTACTGAACTGAGGTTTCCTGAAAATGAGAAAGTGGACAAACGCGTATATCCCGAACGAATACAGGTGAACTGTTTTACGACAAAGAATGGAAAACGGTCGGAAGTGGCATTGACCGTTTATGGTAAACCGGCAGTACGTTTGCCCGAATCTTATTGGTTGTCGTTCACGGTGCCCGGTATTGAATCGGTGATAGCCGAGAAGATGGGTGAACGGGTGGATCTGATGGATGTGGTGGAGAAAGGTAACCGGCAAATGCATGGGATAGACCGTTATGTCGATTTGATAACCTCCGGGGAAACGATACGTATCAGCAGTAAAGAAGCTTTCTTGCTCAACGTAGGAGAAGCTCAGGGGTTGAATTATTCTACCAACTATCCTGATAAACATAAAGGAGTGCATTTTAATCTGAACAACAATTTGTGGGGAACGAATTTCTCCATGTGGAATGAAGGCTCGCTGACTTATCATTTTGTGATTGAGACATTGAATCACAAATAAAGGAAAGTACTTGAATAACCTTATTTTATAACTAAAATGATTTTAAACCATGAAAAAATATAGTATTATTATTTTGATATTATGTAGCTGGGCAATGAGTCTGTTTGCTATATCTTGTTCCGATCAGGAAAGCAAACCGCAACCTTTTTTGGAAATAAAGAAGGACACTGTGGTGTTTGCACAAGAGGCTGCAAATACTTCTATTGTAGTGAATACAAACATCGCGTGGCAGGCCAATGTGCTTTCATCCGGGAATTGGTGTACGGTTCAGGGAGCAGATGATTTGTTGTCTATTTCGGTAGAAAAGAATACGGGAAGAGACTTGCGTGAAACAGACATTGTTGTTAAAGGAGAAGGCCTTGAACAAAAAGTACACGTGAAACAATTGGGAGAGCAACCGGATATTTTGTTGGAAAATGAGCGTCTCAATTTGAACTATACAGATACGGTAGTTACCGTCAAGGTGGTAAGTAACGTAGAATATGAAGTGGAAATTCCGCAAAACGCTGATTGGATTAAGGAAATGAAGCAACAAGTACAGGTACGGGCTATGGCGGAATCGGAACGTACTTTCAGCATTGAAAGAAATGAAGATGATACGGTGCGCTATATCTCTGTCGTATTCCGTTCTGTGGATCAGAAGGTCGAACGCTCATTGATGTTTCGCCAGGGACATCGGGATAAAGAATACAAGCCCGGTGATCCGTCTGAACTCGGCGATATATTCTTGCCTATCGCCAGTGGAAAGGCAAGTGAATTTAATTCGGATGATGAGAGTATTGAAAAGTCATTTGACGGGACTGCGTCCACTTGGTATCACTCACGGTGGTACGGTACAGTTTTGCCTGTGAAACTTGAGTACACTTTTGAAGCTCCTCAAGACGTGGATTATTTTGTATATAAACCTCGAGGTTCAGGTGATAATGGTAATTGGAAGAAGTTCGACTTATATGTTTCCACAGCGCAGAAAGAAAATTATGAAAAGATAGCATCGTATGATTTTGCTGGTAGTTCTTCTTCGTCGAAAATAAGTTTCGCTGAACCGCTGAAGGGGGTAAAGTCCTTCCGATTTGAGGTGAATGAAGCTGTCGGTGGAGTGGTGAGTTGTGGTGAAATGGAATTTTATAGGAATGCTGCTCCTGTAGCAGGACTTACGGAAGTATTTGCCGACGAACTCTGTTCCGAACTTCGTGCAGATGTGGATCAACGCAAGATAGACGGATTGGAAAATAGCTTTTTCAGAATGATAGCGCAAAGTTTGTATGACAAGACCTATGATTTGGAGTACCGTGTGCAAACTTATGAACCTTATCGTGAAATTAACGATTTGGCGGCAGAGATGAAAACTAGTGGATATAATCCGTTTGAGAACCCCACAGGTATTTATTTTAAGGATGGCGAGGAGGCTGTCGTAATTTTAGGTAATACCAATGGAGAACAAGTGAATTTGAAAGTGTACGATTTCGATGCAATAAGACAAGGACAACGTACACCGGATCCGACTTCATATCCTTTAAGTGAGGGTATTAACAAGTTGAGGATTGCACATGGAGGATTGAGTTATATTGAGTATTATACTCCGAATTGGAAAACTGCACCAGCTCTTAAATTGCATATCGCTTCCGGTAAAGTGAACGGATATTACGACAAACATCGGGATGTATCGGCCGACTGGCGTGAAATTTTGAATAAAGCTACTTATGGTTGCATAGATATTAAAGGCGATCGTGTTAATCTGGTGTTTGGGGTGAACAGTATAAAGACTTATTGTGACAATTTAGGAAAATTGATACAGAACTATGACGATATAGTGGAATTGGAACATGAACTCATGGGATTAGATAAATGGGGGCGTCGGCCTAAAAACCATATGTTTGCTCGTGTAACCAAAGACGGATTGTTTGCTGATGGTTGGGGAGCCGGATGGTATGAAGGTTGTATGAACGAATTGGCCAGTACTACCAAATCTTTGCGTGAAGGAGTTTGGGCCATTGCGCATGAGTTCGGACATGTCAATCAAATCAGACCGGGATTGAAATGGGTATCAACCACTGAAGTGACGAATAATGTATATTCTGTATGTGCACGATATAAATTCTATCGGGAGAATATGCCGTTGGAACATGAAAGGTGTAACGATGGAAATGATAATAATGTCCGGGGAGGGCGTTTTAATTCTTATCTCAATTATGGCATCATTAAAGGAGAGCAGTGGCTCTGTCAAAAAGGCCAGGATAATATGGATCCTTCTAAGTATCCTTACGGAGGCGATCACTTTGTGAAACTCTGTCCGCTATGGCAGTTGCTGCTCTATTATCGTGAGATTGTGGGAGGAGAAAAACGCGATTGGTACGGTGATGTGGCTGAGATTGTACGCAATACGGATGAATCACAATTGACTAACGGGCAACTCCAGCTCAATTTCATGCGCAATACTATGGATGTTGTGAAAGAGGATTTGACCGACTTCTTTATCAAGGCAGGTATGCTGAAACCTATTGATAAGGAATTGGACGACTATGCACGTGGACAAATGACTATTACCCAAACAGATTGCGATGAGTTGGTGAAGTATGCTTCCAAGTATTCTAAACCGGCTACTCCTGTACTTTATTATTTATCAGCCAATAGTCAGAAGGCATTTAAGGACAAATTAGCAGTAGAAGGAACTTATAATGAAGGTGTCAAGGTAAGAAATAATGGTTGGATTGTCATCGATCACGATGTGTGGAAAAATGCTGTAGTCTTTGAAACCTATCAGGGAGATGAATTGAAATATGCTGCCATTGTGGGAACTGATTCTCCTGACCTGAGTGAAACAAAGGTTTGCTATCCCGAAGGTTCCACACGCATTGAAGCTGTTTCTTGGGATGGAAAGAGAAAATTAGTCTATGGAGAAAAATAATATTGAATTCAACGAGATATAAAATAGGACGATGAATCATAACAGACTTTATTTTTTACTATTGCTGTTTGCGTTTAGCCTCGGGACTCCGGGGCTTGCGCAGAAGCGTTGTATCAGTCAGTATTGGAATTTTTGTCGCATTTCCGATGAAACGTCGAAAGCGGAAATCAAGAATCAGGGAAGTGACTGGAGTTCACAATACAATGTGCAGCACATGGATATGAACGGAAATAGCGAATTGGCTGTTCCGCAAAATACTTTGGGAGCGGAACTGCGGCAGTTGGAGAACAAACAATGGGAACAAATTACTCTTCCGCATACGCCATTTGTAGAACCATTGACTGTGCTGCATCAATGGCAAGGTATCTGCTATTACAAAAAAAAGATTACCATTACACCGGAGGAGGAGAAGAAGCATATTTGGATAGAGTTTGAAGGCGCGATGCACTTGGCCGATGTGTGGATTAACGGTAAGCATGTCATGCAACATGCCGGAGGATACACCCCATTTGTGGTAGACGCAACCGGATTGTTGAAAACGGATAAAGAAAATGAATTATTAGTCCGTTTGGACAACCGTAACAATTCGTTGATTCCTCCCGGAAAACCGTTGGAAACACTTGATTTTTGTTATTATGGGGGAATTTATCGGAATGTACACTTGATAGCGAAAGCTGATGTACATATTACTCATCCCATTCTTGACGGACATCCGGCAGGAGCAGGTATATTTATTACCTATCCGAAGGTGTCGCAGGAGCTATCGGTAGTGGATGCGAAAACTGAAATAAAGAATACTTCTGATAAGGAAAAAGTGGTGGAACTTAGACACACGCTTTATACTTGGAAAAAGCAGAAAGGAAAGGATAAAAAAGTACAGAACATTTCAGAAACACTCACATTGCACCCTGGCGTAACAATAGAAAACAATCAGCGCATGGAGGTGAAACATCCGGCTTTGTGGAGTCCGGATGAACCGAATTTGTATGTGTTGTCGACAGAAGTCGTAGAAAATGGGAAAGTGGTAGATAAGGAAGAAACTCGTATAGGAATACGTCATATAGAAATGAGTATTGAAAAAGGGTTTGTCATCAACGGAAAACCGCTTAGGTTGGTAGGTAGTAACCGACACATGGAATATCCGTATGTAGGTAATGCTATTTCCGATCAGGCACAATATCGTGATATGTATCAAATTCGTTCAAACGGATTCAACATTGTTCGTTTGGGACATTATCCGCAAGCTACTGCTGCATTGGATGCTTGCGATGAGTTGGGACTTCTTGCCATAGAACCGATACCCGGATGGCAGTTTTTCAATAAAAATCCGTTGTTCATATCGCTCACGCACCGGGATGTGCGTGACATGATTCGTCGTGATCGTAATCATCCATCCATTGTGATGTGGGAAACAACGCTTAATGAGTCATGGCCTCCGGCCGAGTGGAAAGACGGAGTAGTCAAGATTGCCCATGAGGAACTGCCGGGAGATCAATGTTTCACATCAGGCGATTCGTATGGTTATAAAGGATTTGATGTCTGTTACAATGACTGGGAAGAAGGCTTCAAACGTCCCAATAATAGTGGTAAACCGGGATTTATACGCGAATATTATGATTATGAGTTTGGCGGGCATTACAGCACAACACGTATCAGACGGGGAGACGGAGAAAAGGCTCAACTTCAGAACGCATGGAATGCGCAATGGTCGCACAACCGATACCGTATTTATTATCCAAAGACAATGGGGGATGCGGTATGGAGTATGTATGATTACAATCGGGGATGTTGCGATAATATTTGTTATAGTGGTGTGGCCGACATCTTTAGATTACCTAAATTCAGTCTTTCTTTTTTCAGAACACAGATTGCGGAAGGTAGCATGCTACCTTCGGGAAAGATGCCTTATGAGGTATTTATTCCGGCGTATAGGGACGAAATTTTATCCGATACAGTAATGGTGTACGGTAATGTGGATGAGGTAGAACTGGTTTTAAATGGCAAAACTATCAGACGGCAAACAGCTGATAAAGGCCCGGATAGTGACTATATTCCCGTACCGAATGGAGGCAATGGCAAGAATCTTCATTTCCCACCGTTCACGTTTTATGGAGTATCTAAGGAGAGAGGGGTATTGAAAGCTGTCGGTTATCATCAAGGGAAAAAAGTGGCAGAATATACGGTGAAGACTCCCGGGGTCCCGGAACGTCTGGATATTACTTATTTTGAGAGTGGCAAACCGGCTACAAAGAATGACTTGCTGATTGTATATGTCAGAATGCTGGACAAACAAGGAGTACTTTGTCCTGTTAACGGAATTCCTGTAGAATTGTCGGTACAAGGAGGAGAAATCGTAGGTCCTACTTCGTATCCACTAGAAGCAGGAGTCGCTTCATTTTTGGTGAGAACCGGTGAGATTTCGAAAATCAATATAAATGCTACGGGTAAAGGTTTTTCTACCCGTAAAAGTTTAAAGGTAGGGAAGGAATAAGTATGAGTTTTATGAAGGTTATTGCTACTTATGCAATGCTATATATGTGTGTCTTTGCACAAGCCAAAGAGGTGAAGTCTTTACAATCACCTCGGCAGTGGCATGTTTCTATTAGTGGAAATGATAGTGCCGATGGCTCTGCGACAGCTCCATTGCGGCATATTCAGACTGCGGCCGAACGGGCATACCCGGGAGATGTTGTCATCGTACACGAAGGTGTTTACAGGGAGAGAGTTGCTCCACCGCGGGGAGGAGAATCTAAAGAGCGACCGATAACCTATCAAGCGGCTGAAGGAGAAAAAGTGGAAATCAAAGGTTCCGAAGTCATTAAAAATTGGAGACGGCTGAACAATGAGACATGGGAAACGGTGATCCCTAATAGTTTGTTCGGCGACTTCAATCCGTACAATGATACGATACATGGTGATTGGTTGGCAAGAGGACAATGGTCGCATACCGGAGAAGTATATTTGAATGACCGTGCCCTTGCGGAAACGGAACGGTTGGAAGATGTGCTTCTGAATAAAGGTAATCGTCAGTTGTGGTATAGTAAAGTAGGAAATGACAGTACATGGATATGGGCCAATTTTCCGGGATGCGATCCGAACCGTGAACTGGTGGAGATTAATGTACGCCCGACGGTATTCTATCCGGAGAAACCGTTTGTCAACTACATTACAGTAAGAGGTTTTCACGTCAGTCAAGCTGCTACGCCATGGGCACCGCCCACTGCTGAACAAATAGGGGCTATCGGTACACATTGGAGTAAAGGATGGACTATAGAGGACAATGTGGTTACTCATTCAAAATGTGTGGGCATTACTTTAGGTAAATACGGAGATGAATGGGATAATAAGGCAGAAAGCGTAGAAGGATATGTCGGCACTGTCAAAAGGGCATTGGACAACCAATGGAACAGGGAGCATATCGGCAGTCATTCGGTACGCCACAATCGTGTTTCTTTCTGTGGACAAGCCGGTATCGCAGGTAGTTTGGGAGCAATCTTCAGTACCATTAGCGACAATGTGGTTCATGATATCGGAGGTTCTTCATTTTGGGGATACGAATTGGCCGGTATCAAACTGCATGCGGCTATAGACGCTGTGATAGAACACAATCACATTTATCGGACGGAGGGCGGCATTTGGCTGGACTGGATGACACAAGGTACAAGGGTGACACGTAATCTCCTTCACGACAACAGAGTACAGGATTTCTCCTTGGAAGTGAACCACGGTCCCATCATTGTGGATAATAATTTATTTTTGTCGCCCGAACTGGCGCAAGTCAAACTTTCACAAGGAGTTGCTTTTGTACACAATACAATTGCTTGGAAAATATGGCCTACAGGCGATGTGGATGAACGGCAAACTCCTTATATGTTTCCTCATGACACTCAAATTAAGGGATACCATGATTGTCCTTGCGGGAATGTGTGTTACTTCAATAATTTGCTCTTACGGGAAAATTTGAGTATGTACGAGAATAGCAAATTACCGACAAAGATAGAAGGGAATGTAGTAGATACACTGGTGCAATATAGAGTAGAAGAAATGGCTGATGGTTGGTATTTGGAGTTCATCCCTACGAAATCATTGAGCAAGGAATGTACTAAAGCATTGGTCTATTCGCAGCAATTGGGAGAAGCTGTTATTCCCCGACAGCGGATTGAGTTGCCGGATGGAAAGAAGGCTTTCGATAAAGACTATTTGGGGAGAAAGCGTAAAAAAAGAGGGAACTTACCCGGCGCTATTGAATTTAAAGGAGATTCCAGGGTGCGGGTTAAGGTATATGATATATGGAATTAATATCATCAGTAACTATGAAGAAGCATGTTTTAATCTGTGGATTAGGAATATTATTGGGATTTTTGCTAAATACAGGTGTCTTGGCTGCCGCTAATTCTTCTATCGGTCGTTGGACTATCTGGTCGAAGAACCCTGCATTGCAATGGGAGGACGCTTTCGTGACCGGCAATGGGAAGATTGGCAGTTTGATAGCGGGACGTCCGCAGGAAGAACGAATCACTTGTGTTCATGAAGAATTGTTTATCCGCGGATGGGACAGGCATAAAGTGACTGTTCCGCAAACTGCACAATTGATGCCATACGTTCGTCAACTAATGGAAAAAGGTAAATCGGATGAAGCGGCTTGGCTGTTGACGGATGAGGCAGAAAGACAATTGCGTGCAATGGGAGCTAATCAACGATGGCCGTTAATTCCGCATCCGGCTTTCGATCTTTGCATCCGTCAGTTGGACAAGTTGCCTCTTCCGGTAGCAGATTACCGGCGGCAATTGAACTTGGAGACGGGGGAAGCGACTGTTGTCTGGAAGCAAGGTGCAGGCAGTTTTACAGAATCGGTTTTTTCTTCAAGGAAAGACAATGTGAATGTCATTCGCCTGAAAGCAAGCAACAAAGGGAAAATAAATGTGGAACTTAGTCTGGAGGAAACTCCCGGACGGGAAGGAGAACACTTTGAACACGATTTGGATCATGCCTTTTCTGAGGTAAATCGGGAAGCTTCCGGGCATTGGCTCACTTATCATGCCGCATACGACAAAGATCCCGGCGGATATGATGGAGTGGCGAAGGTTACTTTGAGAGGAGGAAACATACAGACGAAAGGTAAATCGTTGGTAGTCAGAAATGCAGAAGAAGTATTAATTATAGTGAGTATTGTCCCGCAGGAAGATGCCCGAAATGCTTCGTTGGATGCTGTCAAAGCCGGGCTGGATAAGTTGGCTGCAAACTATGACAAGTTGTTGCGGCCTCATGCGCAAAAACACAGCGAACTATTTCACCGTATGCAGTTGGATTTAGGTTGTGGTGAACAATGGACAGTGACGCCTACTGAACAGATGTTGGCACAGATCAAAGAAACAGGGCCAACACCCTTGTTCCTTGAACAACTTCATGCCATGGGACGTTATCTGTTGATTTCTTCGTGTGGAAAATTCCCTCCTCCTTTACAGGGAATATGGAGTGGAGGATGGAAACCTGCATGGATTGGAGGTTTCGTCTGGGATTCCAATCTTAATCTGGCTATATCCGCCACAACGATGAGCAACCTGCCCGAATGTGCCGAAAGTTATAACCGACACATAGAAAGCCTGCTGCCGGGATGGCGACTGAACGCCCGCAATTATTTAGGTTGCCGCGGCTTTGTCGTTGCTCATTACAATGATCCTACCAATGGCTACCTGACACACTTCGGTAGTTCCTTTCCATGGATGTTTTGGGCAGGTGGGGCAGGATGGAATTTGCGTCCTTTGTATGAATATGCCATGTTGACCGGCAATGTGACATATCTGAAAGAGAAAGTCTATCCTTTATATAAGGAAATGGCTGATTTTTACGAAGACTATTTGGTGGAAGGTACTGACGGATTATATCATATCACAACCTCTATTTCTCCGGAAAACGCTCCGAAAGGTACGAATACCTGGCTAAGTAAAGATGCTACTATGGATGTGGCGATAGCCCGTGAAGTGTTTACTTTCCTTTGTGACATGGGCCGACGTTTCCATGCTTCTTCTGCTGAGATGGAAAGATGGAATGCTATACTGCAGAAATTGCCGGCTTACCGCATTAACAATGACGGCGCTTTGGCTGAGTGGGTGGATCCGGCTTATCCCGATATCTATAATCACCGCCATAATTCCCACCTTTATCCTGTCTTCCCGGGGATTGACTTGGTTGGGCCGGATGCCGATCCTGCATTGCAGAAGGCGGCAAAAGTGGCGTTGGACAAACGTTTCGGATTTGATACAAGTTCTGCTCACGGTTTGATTCATCTGGCGCTTCAGGCCGCCCGTTTGGGAGATGCGGATAAGGTGCGGCAAAACATAGAGCGTTTTAGTAAGCGGAACTATCTTTACGACGGATTAATCACTTCCCATGAGCCGGGACGTGCTATCTTCAATCTAGATGCGATATTGAGTTTTCCTCGTTTGTTGATGGAGATGTTGGTGTTTACAAAATCCGGATATATCGAATTCTTGCCCGCCTGGCCCGTCGGATTTCCCGATGGTTCGCTCAAGGGAATGCGTATTTATGGTGGGCACACACTGGACATCTGCTGGAAAGCAGGCAGACTTGAATCGTTTACCATTCACGCTGTTGCTGATGAGACTTTGGAATGGGCACACGATGGGATGAAAGAATGTCTGGAATTGAAAAAGGATAAGCCGTTTCAGTGGAGACGGCAGGCGGTCGGGGCTCAAATGCAGAGGATGGAGTCTATGTATGATGAACAAAAAGACGAAGCGTTTTTCGCCGGAAAGCGGAACTTGCTGACTGCCAAATGGGAAGAACCTTTCTCTTACGAAAGTATACGGAGCAAGCATGCACCTATGGGACCTTTTATGGGCAATGGAGATGTGGGATGTGTCAGCCATACAACTGCCAATAGCCAGACCATTCGTATATCGAAAGTCGATTTCGTGACGGATGGTTGGGAGGATTGGACGGGCAGGGGACCGGCGGCCCTTCCGATAGGAGGAATAAAAGTATCGGTTGATGCTCCTTCTGCCGAAGGGTTCCGTTACGAAATGGATATGTTGGGTAATGAATTGCGAATGACAAGCGGGACATTGCCGGCTGTGGAGATGACAAGCTGGATGGGCAGAGGCTCCAACGTGATAGTGACGGAACTTGTCACTGCTTCCGAACACCCTGTTACCATCACTGTAGATACTTATGCAGGCGGAACAACTTCAAATTATGAGGATAAGGCGATTGTGAAAGGTACTATTGCCCAAGCATATCGCCGGACGTTGACAGACAGTGTACGTTGGATTTCGCAAGCAGGTGTCTCTACCCGTATTTTCGGGGCAGTCTCGTCGGTGAAGCAGGATGCAGAAAACAATGTAAAAAGTACTTTCACGTTGAATGCAGGTGAGAAGGTGTATGTAGTCACTTATGTATCGGGCGGAGGTACTGAAGATAACGCGCGTCTTGATGAAGCCTACGTCCGGTTAACCTCTTTGTCGGTAAAAGATCTCCGTCGGTTGAAACAGCAGAAAGATCTTTGGTGGACAGAGATGTGGCGACGTTCGTATGTGGAGACCGGCGATGACCTGATTGACAGGCAATATCTTGTCTCTGTCTATTTACAGGCTTCGGCTTATGACGAACACTCTCCTGCTTGCGGAGGAATGTATGGTGTATGGAATATGGATGACGAAATGAACTACCACGGAGATATTCATCTGAATTATAATAGCCAAGGTGGATTTTACAGTATGTTTTCATCTAACCGTCCCGAGCTTGCCATGCCCTACTACCGTTTTCTTGAAGGGATGATTCCGGAGGGTAGAAGGCGGGCAAAGGAAGAATTGGAATTGGTACACCCTTCGCTGAAAGGAAAATCGTGCAGGGGGCTTTTATTTCCTGTCAGTGCGTTGGGAATTGGTGGCTTTTATTGTACCTACTGGCAGCAAACAGTCAATGCTCCTTTCAATGTACCGTTGTTTAGCTGGTATTACGAATACACCGGTGATGAAACTTTTCTACGTGAAAGAGCCTATCCTTTTATCAGGGAGTGTGGGGATTTTTACGAAGATTACATTCAAAAAGAACGATACGGTAATTCCTACCGATATACGATTACCACCGGGGGACATGAAAACTCGTGGGACCTGAATCCGCCGTCGGATGTGGCTTTTGTGGAACAGACATTCCGGCTCCTGCTGCGTTATAGCCAAATCCTGAACATGGATGCGGACAGACGAGACAAATGGCAGGATATTGTGGATCATCTTCCGGCCTACAAAGTGATTATGCCTACCCGGCAACCGAACCAGGGACTACCTGTTTATGCCAAGAATGAAGCCGGATGGGATGCGCCGAATCACATGATACAGTTACATGCCGCTTATCCATGTGAAGTCTTGAATCTGGCATCATCTCCTGAAGCTCTTCAGATTGCACGCAATACGGTCCACTATTATTTTGTGGCACAGGAGGGCTATAAACTCATGAACGAATTGGGCTTGAGTGCTTATGTGATGGGAGCCCGCGTAGCTTTCGACCCGGAAATACTTATCGACAAGATGAGGTATCAGGCTGAAACTGCGGGAAAGAACTTCTTGATTACGGATGGGCACCATTGTCTGGAGAAGAGTGCGATTATGGAGGCGGTACATTCCATGATGCTACAAACGGTAGATGATGTGCTTTACCTTTTTCCCGACTGGATGAAGAAACCGGCATCCTTTACACGTCTTCGGGCTAAAGGAGGTTTTCTTGTGTCAGCTTCGTATGATGGGGCTCAAGTGACCGAGTTGAAAATTCAGGCAGGCAAAGCACCTGTTTGCAAGATCCGGAATCCGTGGTCGGACCGGGAGATAGAAGTGACAGCTAATGGAAGAACAGTGCCTGTTACTATATATCGTGATTATTGTGCTTTTTCTGTCAGGGAGAATGAAGTCTATCATGTAGTATGCAAATAGTTCCTTCATCCTTATTGTTGCACTCTGGTAAACAGATCGGTGCACTCAGGTGGATAGCCCTATTCACTTCAGTGCACAAGCCTGTTCACTGGAGTGCAACGATAAAGGTTTCTTATTGAAAATCGACTGATTATGGTGGTATAATCTTTCATTGTCTGTTAGTTATGATGAGAATGAACGATAGTTTTGCTACAGTTCATTAAGCGTTGATGATTAAGTTATGAGAATAACATTTGCAATAGGTCATTTTAGCAAGTCGATGATACCAGTTTTTCAATCTCTTTTGCAGAGTCCACTATATACGCCGGATTAAACTTTTCCAATTCTGTTCGAGGTCGGAACCCCCATGTTACACCACAGGCTGTTACATTTGCATTAGCTGCCGTTTGCATATCGACTCCTGAATCCCCGACATAAAGAACATTTTCTTTTTCTACATCGGCTAATTTCAAAATATCAAAGACGACTGCCGGATCGGGTTTGACGTTCACTCCTTCCCGTTGGCCGAAAACGGCAGTGAAGCGGATCTTTGGGAAATAGTAGGCTATCAGTTTCTCGGTAGCTGCCTGATATTTGTTCGAAGCTACTGCAAGCTGTATACCTTCGGATTGCAAATAGGATAAAAGTTCTGAAATACCCGGATAAGGACGGCTGTCATCTGCATTGTGAACGTCATAGTAAGGAATGAACTCCTTTCTTACACGGAGTACATTTTCTTCTGTTTTTTCTCCTTCGGGCAGAGCACGCTCAAAAAGCTTGTTGATACCGTTTCCCACCATAAAGTTATACTTCTCAATGTCATGGGTAGGATATCCTAATTTGTTTAATGCGTAATTGGTGCTATGGGCCAGATCGGCAATGGTGTTTAGCAATGTACCGTCCAAATCGAATATAACTAGTTTCTTCATTGAGCTTTCTGTTTTATAATTAATCTTGCTATCTTGGATCTTTTCGTTTACAAAGGTAGAAAAGAAAAGACGCTCCTGCAAGATTTTTATGATGCAGGAGCGTCTTTTTGTATTTGGTTACTCTTTTTTATTTCTTTGTAATCCGAAACCAATCCACATCTGCCCAACCGCCGTCGTTAGTAACAATGGCAGGACGAGTACAGAACATACCAACCTTGGCACCGATCCATTGTCCTTCTCTTGCCCGGAAAGGAGCACCGAATGATTCAAACTTTTTCCCGTCAAGGCTATAACTGAAATTACACATTGCAATGAGGTCGTGCCCGCCTTCACTGCTCTTGATTTTCTTTCCGTCACAACTGAAACGTACCTTCAGATAAACCGTATTTTGAGAAAGGGGAACGGAGGCTCTCACTTCTTCCGGTTTTCCTTTATCCGCTCTTAGGCATTCAACTTGCGACAGCACAAGACCTTTATCTGTATTTTCAAGAATCAGTCCGGCATAGTCCCTGCCCATAACGACAAGTCCGGTACGTTCACCCTTGTTTTTCAGGTTAGGGCTGAACGTCAGCTTCATCGTTGCGCTGAAATTATCGGAAGAGGTTTTCTGTAGCAAGAGGTTAGCTACATCCCACAGGTTTTTATACTCTTCTACCACCGGGTAAGAGTATAACCTGACATGACTTTTGTCTCCCGCATAATACGCCCATTTTTCGTTGATGTTAGCGTGCCATTGCCATTGTGGCGAAAGGGTATAACCGTCAAACTCATCACTTTCCTGTGGAGTACAAATGGGATATGTCTTTCCTACATTCGGTTTCCTGTAAGTCAAAACAGGCTCACTGCAACCGTCACCGTCTTTGTCTGTTCCGATGACAGGCCAGTCGTTTACCCATTTCATCGGTTGCAGATGCATGATACGGCCGTAAGCGCCTACATCCTGGAAATGAAGGAACCAGTCTTCTCCGGTAGGGGTATCTACCCAAGCTCCCTGATGAGGCCCGTTGACGGGAGAGTTGCCTTGTGCCAATACCGTTTTCCACTCGTAAGGACCGTAAATGTTTTTGGAACGTAACACGACCTGCCAGCCTGTCGGTACGCCGCCTGCCGGATGAAAGATATAGTAATAGTCATTTCTCTTATACATTTTGGGACCTTCGCAAGTCTGGTGTGCCTCGTGTCCGTCAAATATGATACGGGAAGGAGTGGTTGCTTTCGTTGCCTCTGCATTCAGTTCGCAGATTGTGATTACACTTTTCAGTCCGGCACGACTTCCTGCGTATGCATGTACCATATATACTTTTCCGTCCTCATCCCAAAACGGGCAAGTGTCGATAATCCCTTTTCCCGGCTTTACAAGAACAGGCTCACTCCACGGACCTTTCGGATCTTTTGCTTTCACCATGAAAGCCCCCTGGTCAGGGTCTCCCCAAAAGATATAAAATTCACCGTTGTGGTGACGAATGGCCGGTGCCCATACACGGTTACCGTGTTCCGGTCGTTCCGGAGTTTCAATAGGAGTAAGGGCATTGGGGATGGCAGCGCCGATAATTGTCCAGTTCACCAAATCCTTGGAATGCAGAATCTGCAATCCGGGCAGGCAGTTGAAACTGGATGAAGTCATATAGAAATCATCTCCTACACGGCAAGCGTCCGGATCGGAATAATCGGCATAGAGTACCGGATTTTTGTATTTGCCGTTTCCGAGATCGGAAACCCATACTTCGGATACATAGTTTTTCTGTGCTACTGCGGTGAAAGCCGTAAGCAGGCAGAAAGCTAAAGTCTGTGTCAATCGTTTCATAATCCCTATTTAGTTATACAGATATCCTTAATTTTCACAGTGACGGGATGTGCCAGTTCTTCTTTCCATTGGCGGAGATAAGCAAACCACGCTTCCGGGGTTTTATATCCGAAAGTTTCTTTCATGGAAGTGAACGTGGTGTGATACCGGAAGTAGTTACTTCCCGGAGCAGTAATTGTATAAAGGAAGTTCGCTTTATCTTTCTCCTCCGATTTCACATAACGTTGAGGAATGCAGGTGCCGAGTCCTACTGTTTCTTTGGCATATTTCACTGTATCGTTTACGGGCCAGTCCGTACCCCAGCTTCCTACAAGACCTTGATGGTCGGAGAAAGATTTGGAATTACCTACAATATCCTGAACTCCTGTGCAGAATATCTCTTTTTTGAGCGGTTCGTCAAAGAAAGCCTCGATACGGAGATCTCGGTGTCCGGCATAGAGGGTATACCGTGTCGTCATATCCAGTTCCGAGCCTTGATATTGCCAGCCGGTCACTTCGATTTCTGCAATGACACGTACCGGTCCATAGGAGATGATACGTTCCGTGCGGGTCTCCACCGGAGTGACGTGTATTGCTTTCTGTCCATCCCAACCTTTCAAGGCACCCGGACCGCAGCTGTCAAATACCCGCAGCACATCATCCCCGAATCCTTTGGTTAGCTGTTCATCCGTAGGATAGAATTGTGATTCCTTGATTTCCAGTCCTTTGTTGAATTTGCCATATATATCCGGCGTCTGCTTTTCATTGAAATAAAGACGATAGCCTACTAACTCCGATTCCAACACCGGACCGTGAGGACGTACCATACTATATATATTGCTGGTACCGGGAACGGTAATAGCCTGTACCCGTTGATGTTTCCCTTTGCGGTGGTCTGTGATAAACATATCAGCATAAACCCGTTCAGGATAAGTCTTCGTGCTCTTTTCCGAAGAAAGAGTAATCCGGAATGTTTTTCTGCTCTGGGCAGGGAGTTCGGTAACGAATGCCAATTCATCCATTTTGTGGTCCCTGTTCAAGTCATCCAGTTGGGAAGGTATTTCATCGCTTCCTTCCATGACTACGGCAGACTTTACCTTGAACCCCATTTGAAGCTCGCGTAGGCTGATCACTACCGGTGCATCCGTTTGTGGTTGGTTCCAGTTATTATGTACCTCTATCGTAATCGTCTTTTCCTGTTTCTGAGCCAAGGTGGGCAGGATGACGCTCCCTAAAAGGAAAGCGATAATAAGAATATTCTTTTTCATGCTTCTAAAGCTGATATTATACGTTGTATTTCTTTGTCACAAAAGTAACGGAAAAAATAGCAGACCGTCTATCTTTTAAGGATAAAATAGTCTGCTATTTGAGCTTTTTACTCTATATAATGATATTGTGGTTTTCTTCTTTTTTTCTGGAATGTATCTTATTTGAGGCTCAGAATCTGTCCTTTTGCACCCAGTTCTTCATAAACTTTTCCGTCGACAGTCAGGTTTTTGGCATTCTTGACATTTAATATATTGTTACCCTTTGCCGATTCTACATAAACGTTTTCTAAAGTAACTCCGTCTACCTGGCTGATAACAACTCCATCCGTAGCTTCCGTCATAACAACGTTTTTAACCGTCACATTGCTGATTGGCATTTCCGGAAGACCGTTGAAGAACATCGCACGCCCCGAACCTCTGCAAACAATATTTGAAATATGAATATTACGGAATGCCGGAGTTTCTTCCGTTACCGGAGGAATGGCAGTCTTCATACGATTCAGCAAATCTTCTTCCGATTCTTCTCCTGCACCTTTTCCGCCGTAGAACAAATCGAACAATAGCGGCTCGTTCGGTATATTAATCATGTTGATGTTATTAATGTAGATGTTTTCTACCACACCGCCACGTCCGCGAGTGCTCTTGAAGCGCAAACCTACATCTGTACCCATGAATGTGCAGTCTTCTACATAGATATTCTTCACGCCTCCGGACATCTCGCTACCTACCACGAATCCTCCATGCCCGTGCAGTACTGTATTATTCTTCACAATCACATTCTGACAAGGTTCTCCGCGACGGCGACCATCTTCGTCTTTACCCGACTTGATACAAATCGCGTCATCTCCCGCATCAAATACGCTGTTGATAATCAGCGCATTCTTGCAAGATTCCAAATCAATCGCGTCACCATTCTGTGAGTACCATGGATTGATAACCATAATATTATTAACTGTGAAATCTTCGCAGGACAACGGATGCAGACACCAGCTCGGAGAGTTCTTGAAAGTTACGCCTTCCAACAACACTTTCTTGCTTTTCACAATGCTGAGCAACACCGGACGCAACCACGGACGGATTTCAGCCCATTCTTCATCTGTATTAATCCCTTCGGGTACGTTGAAATCTTTGCAAGCCATAGCCCCTTTCAGCGAACCTGCGGTGGGATACCATATCTCCTGTTTCTCATCCAGGACACCGCCCGAATTGACCAGTTTCTTCCACTGTGAAGCAGTCAGTTTCTCTTTCTTCACCGGACGCCAGCAATCTCCGTTACCATCAAACGTGCCATAGCCGGTGACAGCGATATTCTCCGCATTCCGTGCCGAGATCGGTGACTGGCAACGACGGGTTTCCAATCCTTCAAAAGAAGTGTCGATGATAGGATATGCTTCGAAGTCGCCTGTGAAAAGTACCAATGCATTCTGTTCTGTATAAAGATTCACATTACTCAGCAACTCGATAGGACCGGTCAACCAGATACCTTCAGGGATAATCACTTTCCCCCCACCACGTTGGTTGACGTCTTTGATCGCATCATTGATCGCCTTTGTATTCAGGAATAATCCATCTCCTTTGGCTCCGAATTTTTCGATGTTTACCTCATAAGCAGGAAAAGCCGGTTGTTGCACTTCGGGCATTTCAAAAGGTAAATTCCGGTAAAGTGCGTCGCTTATTGCGTTCTTGCTTACTGCATTCTCATTGGGTTGTTTACATCCCGAGATAAACGGCAAACAGCATACGGCTATCCAGAGGAGTCTTTTTGTCAATGTGTTCATTTAGTAATCTAATTCTATAGGGTTATACATCTATTGTTTTTCTTGGTATATTGTTGATATTAATAAGGATGATTTCATAATTCTTATGTCCCTCCGCAGGCGATCTTTCGCAGGCAGCCTGCCGGAGCGGAATAAGACGAATTCATGTTAACCTAATTCTAACCTTAAATAAATATTATGAAAAAACCTCTTAATTATCATTCGCAAAGATAGGTGGGAAACTTCAAGAGGATGTGGACTAATTGATAGATTACGTGTATTTTTTGTCATTTCTGTCTATTATTTGCACACATCTCGTGTTTTTATGCAGAAAGTTCCTATCTTTGCACAAAATTTAACGATTAAAAGATATGAGTTATAACTTGTTGAAAGGAAAAAGAGGTATTATCTTCGGTGCTCTGAACGATCAGTCTATTGCCTGGAAAGTGGCAGAGCGTGCCGTAGAAGAAGGTGCAACAATTACATTATCAAATACTCCAATGGCTATCCGTATGGGAGAAGTCAATGCTTTAGCAGAGAAACTGAATTGCCAGATTGTTCCGGCAGATGCAACGAGCGTAGAGGATTTGTCGAATGTGTTTAAGACCTCAATGGATATACTGGGCGGACAAATTGATTTTGTGCTCCACTCTATCGGTATGTCTCCCAACGTACGCAAGAAACGTACTTATGATGACCTTGACTATGGAATGTTGGATAAGACATTGGATATTTCAGCCGTTTCATTCCATAAAATGATTCAGTCGGCCAAGAAACTGAATGCGATTGCAGATTACGGTTCAATCGTTGCATTGAGCTATGTGGCTGCACAGCGTACTTTCTACGGCTACAACGATATGGCAGATGCAAAAGCATTGCTGGAATCTATTGCACGCAGCTTCGGCTATATCTACGGACGCGAGCATAGTGTGCGTGTGAATACAATTTCACAGTCGCCTACATTCACTACTGCCGGTTCGGGCGTGAAAGGTATGGATAAGTTGTTCGACTTCGCCAACCGTATGTCTCCGCTCGGAAATGCGACTGCCGATGAATGTGCAGATTATTGTATCGTGATGTTCTCCGATCTTACCCGTAAGGTGACTATGCAGAACCTTTTCCATGACGGTGGTTTCTCCAGCGTAGGTATGAGTCTTCGTGCAATGGCTACCTATGAGAAAGGGTTGGATGAATATATGGACGAAAATGGTAATATCATTTACGGATAAAAGATTATGAAACTACGGATTTCTCTTCTTGTTATATTAATAAGTATGCTTTTCGCCTCCTGCGGGATAAGCACAGGAAAAGGTACGGAGCAGAAAGGAGAAGAGATTTCTGTTCTGAGATATGATAAGCTGTTGAACGAATATGTTCGTTCCAACAGCTTTTCTGCTATGCAGAAGCTGACAATGGATTACCGCCAGCCGACGAAAATTCTGATTGAAGATGTACTGGCTATCGGTACCGTGAAAGACGATACCATTTTTCAGCGTCTTCAAAAATTCTATTCGGATACTACGTTAGTCCGCTTAGTGAGTGACGTGGAAGCTAAGTTCCCCAATCTTGATGAAGTGGAGAAAGGACTGAATAAAGGATTCCGGAAACTGAAAAAAGAGGTCCCCGGTACGAAGGTGCCGTTTGTCTATTCGCAGATATCCGCATTCAACGAGTCTATTATTCTTGTAGACACGTTGCTCGGTATCAGCCTCGATAAATATATGGGGGAAGATTACCCGCTTTACAAACGCTTCTATTACGACTATCAATGCCGTTCAATGCGTCCCGAACGTATTGTGCCGGATTGTTTTGTATTCTATCTCCTCGACCGTTACGGAATGAGTTATCACGAGGGGACTTGCCTGATTGACCTGATGATGCATTCCGGGAAGATCAATTATGTAGTGCAGCATTTGTTGGGTTATGATAATATTGGTGATGCAATCGGTTATTCGGATGAGGAAAATGCCTGGTGCAAGAAAAACGAAAAGGCTATTTGGGAACATATTTGTTCCAACGATCATTTGCATGCGCGTGACCCGATGATCATCCGTTATTATATGAAACCTGCCCCTGCTGTTGAAATGCTGGGTGGACAAGCACCTGCATCAGTGGGTATATGGATAGGCGCACAGATTGTTTCTTCCTATATGAAAAAGCATAAGGATATGAAGCTGAAAGATTTGTTGGAATTTACCGACTATCACGAGATGTTGAACCAGTCCGATTATCTGGCTTCCTGATAGCTTCATTGGCAATTTTAATTCTCAATTCTCAATTTTAAAAGTGGAAACTGCTCTCTATTTACTACCTGTGACTCTAGGTGATACACCTGTCGAAAAGGTTTTGCCTTCTTATAATAAGGAGATTATCTCCGGTATCCGGCATTTTATCGTTGAAGATATTCGTTCTGCCCGCCGTTTCTTGAAGAAAGTGGACCGGGAGATTGATATTGATGCGCTGACGTTCTACCTGTTGAACAAGCACACTTCACCTGAAGACATTTCCGGTTATCTGAAACCTTTGGTTGGCGGTGCTTCTATGGGAGTGATTTCCGAAGCCGGTTGTCCGGCTGTTGCCGATCCGGGGGCGGATGTGGTTGCTATCGCGCAGCGCAAGAAGTTAAAGGTTGTTCCTTTGGTGGGACCTTCTTCGATCATTCTTTCCGTAATGGCTTCCGGCTTTAACGGACAGAGCTTCGCTTTTCATGGTTATCTGCCGATTGAACCGGACGAGCGTACCAAGAAATTAAAAACTTTGGAACAGCGGGCGTATTTCGAAAGCCAGACGCAGCTATTTATTGAGACGCCTTACCGCAATCATAAGATGATAGAAGATATTTTGCAGAATTGCCGCCCGCAGACCAAACTTTGTATTGCTGCCAATATTACTTGTGAAGGAGAGTATATACAAACGCGTACGGTGAAGGATTGGAAAGGACACGTGCCCGAACTGTCTAAGATTCCCTGTATTTTTCTCTTATACAAATAACTCCTTTTAAATGTTCGTATTCATCTTCGAAACAACTGCTGAAGAATCTTTTGCCTAAGTTTTCTTCAATCTGCTTGAAACTCCATAACTTGCTGTTCTTGAAGCGGGGAGTACAGAGGATTGCATCGTCTTTTATTTCAGCGATAAACAGATAGATCAGCCGGTTGGTCACTTCATTTTCAAAGTGATAAACAATATTGAACTCCGGCTTTATATTTTCTTTGGCATGTGGAAAAGCATTGGTTAATAAACGATTAACACCGTCGGACAAGGATTCGCCGAAACGCAGGTAACATTCCAGAGGAATATCTGTCTTATTCTTATCCAAAATAGCTGTCGAAGGCCGGTCGCAGAGAAATAACATCCCATGTGTGGAGATAGCAATTCTTATGACCGGATTGATATATGCATTCTTGTAATTGATCGCCTCTACTGCAGGAGTCTTTCCAATGACGTCTCCTTTGGTGTTGACGATAGGTACGTACTCAGTGTGAGACATCAAGTGATTGAAGAAGCGAATGGCAATCTGGTTAAATAGAATGCTCATGACAAAGACGATGGGTGGTAGCACTTTATAAAGAGTAAGTTTGCTGGTAGAACTTAACGGGTTCTGGCAGATTATCACGATACTGATGATAATAAAGTGAAGTATACCGAAAATCAGAGCAATTCGTGCAGAAACAACAGCAGCCTCCGCCCCTTGTGCATACAGGCGTTTGTTGCAGGAACCTATCTGTTTCAAGAAATGGTTGATGAATCTTTTCTTGTGCATATAGAGTATTAGCATCGGTATGAGAATGCTCACTTCCAATGTGAGAGGAAGTGCACCTTCAGGAACATAATCGCCCGGAATAAGGGCTGCCAGAGAAAGAAGAATCAGTATTCCTGCCGATATATAAAGAATAAAGTTGGGTAGCAGTATTCCTTTACGATGATAAGAAAGATATACACCTACGATACCTATGACTGTACCGATGTAAATAGCCGTGTCTTGCGTTATAAATTCGCACAATAAAATGGAAATAATAACGGGGATAAAACCCAGTGACATGTTAAATGCGGAAGAAAGTATTCCTTTATGATCCATCTCTTTATGTTTATTTGTCGGTTCTATCTATAAAACAAATAGTGCTTGTGTTTTGTTTGCTAACGGATATGTTTCTCAGCATGGTAGGAGGAACGGACAAGAGGAGCACTCTCCACGATATTGAATCCTTTTTTTAAGCCGATAATCTTGTATTTTGCAAATTGTTGCGGGGTCACATATTCGGCAACGGGATAATGCCGGTGACTGGGTTGCAGATATTGTCCTATGGTGAGTATCTGGCAACCGGCTGCCAGTAGATCATCCATAAGTGTTTCCACTTCTTCGGGAGTTTCTCCTAAACCAACCATAATGCCGCTTTTGGACTTTACTCCGTTTTTGGAAATGTGAGAGATCACTTGTAAACTGGTATCATAATTTGCTGCACTGCGTACCAGGGGACTGATACGCCGGACAGTTTCCATATTATGAGAAATAATATCGGGATGCGCTTCAATGACCTGATTTAGCAGTTCTGTCTTTCCTTGAAAATCAGGTATCAGTACTTCGATAGTCGTTTGAGGATTCAAACGCTTAATCTCCCGGATAGTACGTGCCCAATGCTCTGCTCCCAGGTCGGGAAGATCGTCACGGTCTACCGAGGTGATTACTGCATGATCCAGTTTCATCAATGCGATAGACTCCGCCACATGAACAGGTTCATTTACATCCAATGGGTACGGACGTCCGGTTTGGGTGTTGCAAAACTTGCAACTACGGGTACAGATATCTCCGCCAATCATAAATGTGGCAGTTCCCTTTCCCCAGCATTCCCCCATATTGGGGCAACGCCCACTGCTGCATATCGTATGCAGGCAGTGGGAGTCGACAATCCGTTTGGTTTCGGTGTATCGTTCGTTGGCACCGATATTGATTTTCAGCCATTCAGGCTTACGTACTCTGTCAGCCATTATAAATTATTCAAGAAGAAGTTGGTCAACCGTGTGTACAGATGATTGCGGGTGTTGCCACCGTATATGCCGTGATTACGGTTAGTATATACCTGCATATCAAATTGCTTGCCGAGTTGTACTAAATGTTCGGCATATTCCGTGCAATTCTGGAAGTGTACATTATCATCTGCCATGCCGTGTACCAGCAACAAATTACCGTGCAACTTGTCAGCACGGGTGAAAGCAGACGATTCCTTGTATCCTTCCGCATTTTCTTTCGGTGTACGCATGAAGCGTTCCGTATAAATCGTGTCGTAGAAACGCCAGTCGGTTGGTGCGGCAACAGCTACGCCTGCCTTGAATACGGGGGTACCCTCACTCATGCTCATCAAAGTCATGTATCCGCCGTAGCTCCATCCCCAAATACCGATGCGATCTTTATCTACATACGCTTGTTTGCCTAGGTAAAGTGCGGTTTCCACCTGGTCTCTGGCTTCTTTTACACCGATTTTCAGGTAAGTACATTTCTCGAAAGCTTCTCCACGTCCTCCGGTTCCACGTCCGTCCACACAGACAACGAGGTAGCCGAGGCTTGCCATATACGTTTCCCAACTGATTCCCCATGTATCCAGCACCTGTTGTGAGCCGGGGCCGCTGTATTGGAACATCAGTACCGGATATTTTTTCGAAGCGGAAAAATTGACAGGTTTCATCATCCAACCGTTCAATGTCACTCCATCTGTAGTCTGAAAAGTGAAAAATTCTTTCTTGGGAACTGCGTATCCTGCCAGTTTTTGTTTCAACTGGTCATTTGTAACCAGCGTCTTTAATGTTTTGCCGGTATTATCGTTCAGCGTAATCTGCATTGGAGTATCCAAACTGGAATATTTATTCATATAATATTTCATCGATTTGCTGAAAAGCGGTGTGTTTGTTCCTGTCTGTTGAGACAATTTGGTCTTTTTTCCTTTCTTATCCGTCTTGTAGACCGCCTTGCGCAGAGGACTTTCCTCATTACTGGTGTAATAGAACGAACCATCCTCCTCATCATAACCCAAAAAGTCTTTTACTTCAAACTTGCCGTTAGTCACTTTCTTAATGAGATTACCTCCCATGCTATACCAATAGAGATGACTGTAACCGTCACGTTCGCTAAGCATACTGAAATAATCGGGATAGAAGTGAATATTGTCGAATATATTTTCCTTTATATAATAAGGTGATTCGTCACGCAATACTAATTTGCAAAGGGTGGAACGAGGATCGGCAAAGTAAAGGTCGAAACGGTCCTGATGGCGGTTCAGTGTCATGATTGCCAATTTGGAGGCATCTTTTGTGAAACGGATGCGGGGGATATACCCATCTGTATCCAACGGGAGCTTCATTGTACGTGTCACGTGTGATTTGATATCGTAGGTACGTACTTCAACTTTGGAATTCGGATATCCTGCTTTCGGGTATTTATAGGTATATTCGCCCGGATAATCTTTCAAGGCATTGATGTAGGGCGCTTGTCCTGCAAATATCGGGAAAGAGTAGGAGGGAACTTCAGACTCATCGAAACGGATAAAAGCAATCATGGTATTGTCCGCACTGAATTCCAATGCGCGGTTAAACCCGAACTCTTCTTCATATACCCAGTCAGGAATACCGTTGATGATAGAATTTTGCTTACCGTCTTCAGTCACTTTGCTTTCGCTGTTGCCGTAGAGCAGTTTTACGAGGAATATGTTGTTGTCACGTACGAAAGCGATCATTGTTCCGTCCGGAGAAAAGACGGGGACCTGTTGAGGTCCGCCGTCGGACAGCCGTTCAATAATGTTGTTTGTCGTAACGCCCTTATCATTTCGTTTCAAAGGGTAGATATAATGTACAGCTGTATAAGAATGCCGGTAAATCGGAGTCGTTTTCGTAGCAATAAGCAATTTCTGACCGTCGGGTGAGAACTGGTAACTGTCGAAGTGTTTGAAATCACATTCGCGTGCAGTATTCACATCGAACACCACTTCCACTTTTTCACCTGTCTTGAAGGAATATTTAATAATTTGTGTGCCTTCGCCGTTCATCTGTGTGTAGTATTCACCGTCGGGCGTGGGGATTACTCCCTGAATGTTTTCCGGGCGGAAACGTCCGGAGGTGATATCTTTTAAATCAAGAGCCTTTTGTCCTTGTGCCATTCCGGTAAGGCAGAGAAGGCAGAAGAGTAGAGCTAAACTTACTTTTCTCATTTTATGAATTGTTTTATGTTTTACTGTTTATAGGTTTTAAATTCGTATCCTGCAAAAATAGTAATAAACTTAAATACCTCAAAGAGCAAACTCTTTTTTTAGGTTCGGATAGCCGCTTATTTCCTTAACTTTTATATTTGTTTAGGAACAAGACAGGGCTGTTTAGTTAAAAATATGCCTTCTCATGGAAAAAAAGTCTCTTTTTGTTTGCTTTTTAATTTCTAAATTTGATATATTTGTGATATCAAAATAATATCAAAATTAAATGCTATGATTACAAAAGAAATTAAGTACGATGATGCGGTTGTTAATGGCTTTTTGGCCTTGTTTCTTAATTTGATCGTGTTGCCTTTGTTGGTTGTTGTGAGTTTTATGCTTTTCAAAGGAAGCATAATTATGTTTTTCTTGCTATTGCTTTTTCTTGCATTAGCTGTTCTAATGATTCCGGGTTATTTTTCGCAGGAACCGAACGAAGCCCGTGTCATGGTATTCTTCGGGAAATATAAAGGTACGTTTACTGAAACGGGATTTTTCTGGGTTAATCCTTTTATGAATAAGAAGAAACTATCTTTACGTGCCCGTAACTTGGATGTGGAGCCTATTAAAGTAAATGACAAGATTGGTAATCCTATTTTGATCGGTCTGGTGCTTGTCTGGAAATTGAAAGACACTTATAAAGCTATGTTCGAAATTGATGCGCAGACAATGGCGGATAATAGAGGGAGCGGACAGATGACTGTGACTGTTGCCGGGCGAATGAATGCCTTTGAGGATTTTGTTCGTGTGCAAAGTGACGCTGCGCTTCGTCAGGTAGCGGGACTGTATGCTTATGACGACAACGAAGCGGATTTGGATGAATTGACGTTACGTAGTGGCGGTGATGAAATTAACGAGCAGTTGGAACAAAAGTTGAATGAACGTCTGGCCATGGCAGGTATGGAGATAGTGGAAGCCCGTATTAATTATTTGGCTTATGCTCCGGAGATTGCAGCAGTTATGTTACGCCGTCAGCAGGCGTCGGCTATCATCAGTGCTCGCGAAAAGATAGTTGAAGGTGCTGTTTCAATGGTACGTATGGCATTGCATAAACTTTCTGAAGAGGAAATTGTTGAACTGGATGAGGAAAAGAAAGCTGCCATGGTGAGTAATTTGCTAGTGGTGCTTTGTGCGGACGAAGCTGCGCAACCGGTTGTGAATACAGGTACGCTGAATCATTGATAAACTATAAATAAGAAGGTAAAATAGAAGTGGCTAAAAAGGAATCTTCAATAAAGAGTTTTGTTTTGCGAGTGGATACTGAAACAATGGACGCCATTGAAAAATGGGCGGCTGATGAGTTTCGTAGTACAAACGGGCAACTTCAGTGGATTATTGCCGAAGCCTTGAGAAAAAGTGGCCGATTAAAAAAGAAGTCTTCTAAAACCGGAAATAAACCGGAAGAATCTGAAGGAGAGCAAGTGGAGGATTAGAGTTTCATTGGTTTGGTGAAATATCTCATGATCCGTTCATTCCTTCATCTTTCCCTGTTCATCAGTGTTAGTGGATGAAGGAGCTCTGCCTTTCGTCTTGTGTCTGCTTGTTCATTTACTTTTGTAGTGACAGATAAAGGCAAGTAAAATATGTAATGATACTGATTTTTTGTATGGATTTGATAGAGGATATTTAATGAGATTCAATATCTTTGTGAAAAGTACTTTAAATATTACCACTATGAATTCAAAGAGAAAAGACTTGCAGTATGCTTCCGTCTTCTTGTTGGCCGTGGCATTGACATTCCTAATGGGAAAGGGTGATAACTTGTGGTTGGTGTCATGGGGTGACTTGATACCGAGCTTGTTTGTGTTGTTCATAGCAGGTGATTGCTTGCATAGCTCCTTGCTCCGTATCAAAAGCGGTGAAGAAAATGGGGGAGCTCGTTGGAGTACCTGTTTCACTTTTCTGGTATTCAGTATCGTCTTTATGGGCGATTTATTCTTTATAGGGAATTTTATTGTTGATAAACTGTGGGGGTAAAAGAATGAAGAATTTATCTTTGATAGAGCCTTTTACAGGCTTGTCATCTTTTAAACTATATCTTTTAGTTTATATTAACTAGAAAAATTAGTTTATAAACTAAAACTTCTCGTTATTTGCATCAAACAAAGATGCAGGTATGAAAGGATTAACAGCAAAGGAAGAAGAAATCATGGGATTTTTTTGGGAAAAGGGTCCCTTGTTTGTGAAAGAAATGTTGGCTTTCTATGAAGAACCGAAGCCGCATTTTAACACCTTATCAACGATTGTGCGCGGGCTGGAAGATAAAGGCTTTCTGGCTCATTATATTTTTGGGAATACTTATCAATACTATCCGATCGTCAGTGAAGAAGATTTTCGTAAAGGAACACTTCGGAATGTAATCAGTAAGTATTTTAATAATTCCTACCTGAATGCAGTTTCGTCTTTAGTCAAAGAAGAAGATATTTCTTTGGATGAACTTAGACAATTGATTCAAGAGGTAGAGAAGGCGGACAGGAAAGGCTGACCTGAGAACACTATTTAATGAACACCAATTAATAAAACGACAATCTATACTATGGGAGCATTCTTTATCTATATATTAAAATCATCAGTTTGCCTTGTCTTGTTTTACCTGTTTTTTCGGGTCTTACTTAGCAAAGAAACTTTTCATCGCTTTAATCGTGTTGCTTTATTGGGCGTACTGTTTTTGTCATTGCTCATTCCCTTCATTGAAGTAACCACGAACCATCAGGTTGAAGTACAACAAACAATGCTCACCATTGAGCAGGTGTTGCTAATGGCAGAAATGGAACCCGCGACTGTCGATGCAACCGGCGGAGTGGCTGTACACGAAGTCGCTTCCTTGTCCTGGATAGAAATTCTTCTGCTTGTTTATCTGTCCGGTATTATCTTCTTTGCTTGCCGCAATCTATACTCTTTGATCCGTCTTTTCAGGTTAATACATTCCGGTAAACGGGAAAAGTTGGAGAATGGAACAACACTTGTTGTCCACGAACAGGAGATAGCTCCGTTCAGCTGGATGAAGTATATCGTTATCAGCCGGAAGGATTTGGAGGAGAACGGGCGGGAAATTCTGATTCATGAAGCAGCACATATCCGTCATCGGCATTCTATTGATTTATTGGTAGCTGATATCTGTATCTTTTTCCAATGGTTCAACCCCGGTGCATGGCTGTTGAAACAGGAGTTGCAGAATATCCATGAGTATGAAGCCGATGAGACTGTTATCAATGAAGGTGTAAACGCGAAAGAATATCAACTATTATTAATAAAAAAAGCCGTTGGCACAAGGCTCTACTCTATGGCCAACAGCTTTAATCACAGTAAACTTAAAAAACGTATCACTATGATGTTAAAAGAAAAATCAAATCCGTGGGCACGGTTGAAGTACTTGTATGTGCTTCCATTGGCAGCTATTGCAGTAACTGCTTTTGCCCGTCCCGAAATCTCCGAACAAGTAGAAGAAATTTCTGCCGTCAAAGTTAATGATTTGGCCGAGATTGTGCAAGAAAATGTGTTGAGAGATACAGAAAATATGCTGCAAGATACTGTAAAAGTGTCACATAGCGATAGTAAGGCCAAGGTTCGTGCTGAAAATCGTGCGGCAAAAACGAAAGGTAATGAAGAATTAGTTGTTTTTGAGGTGGTGGAGCAAATGCCTGAATATCCGGGTGGTATGAATGCGTTGTATAAGTATTTGGAGAATAAAACAAAAAGTTCTGATGTGAAAGGGAAAGCCGGAGGTAGTGTGATAGTCGGTTTCACTGTATCTGAAAGCGGGAAAGTAAAGGATGTGCGAGCGCTTCAGTCCGACCAACCTATCTTAACTAAAGAGGCTGAAAGAATTGTGAGTGAAATGCCGGCCTGGACTCCCGGAAAGCAACGTGGTATGCCTGTGTCTGTGAAATATTCCGTTCCGGTGAGGTTTGGAGATATCAGATTTCCGGAGAATAAGAAGCCGTTAATTATGGTCGATGGCAAGGAAATGAGTATGGAGACTTTCGAAAAAATAGATAGAGGGATAATAGAAAGTTTCTCGGTACTGAAAGATAGTGCATCTATTGGTTTATATGGCAAGCGTGGTGCAAATGGGGTGATACTTGTTACCACTCGCAGGGAGGGGAAAACACGTGTACAAGACATCAGCACTTTTACTGAGATCAAAGCGACTGAAACAAATACTGTGCCGGACTTTCTTGTCGCAGGAATTGTTACTGACGAGCAGGGCCAGCCTAAAGCCGGAGTAAGCATAGTCGTTCCCAATACAACTATTGGCGCAATAACAGATGCAAATGGCCGCTTTCGTCTGAAAACACCGAAGGATAGTTATTTGTGGTTCTCATTTATTGGATATAAAACGGTGAAAGCAGCCGTAGCTTCTGAAATGTCAATACGAATGGAACAGGATGTGGTTAAATTGTTTCCTGAGACATCCGTTAGTCTGAAAACGACCGGAACTTTATCTTCCGGTACTAAAGTCGGAAATAGTTTGACTCTTTATGGAGTTGAAGAGGGCAAACAACCCTTAATCATTATTAATGATAAAGAAGTATCGGATAAAGAAGCTTTGTCTAAGATAGCTCCTGACCGTATTAAAAGTTTTTCTATATTGAAAGATAAAACTGCTACATCTATTTATGGGGAAAAAGGAAAAAATGGAGTGATAATTGTTACTTTGCTTACGGAAGGAGAGTATCAATTTAAAAAAGATAATCCGGAAAAACCTTATGCTGATGCTTTGGAACTGGCAGAAAGTGTCGCAGAAGGGGTAGAAGGAAAGATTATCTATTGTATAGACGATGATGAAGTCGAAAAATCGAAATTGAAAGGAATGTCTATAAAGACAATTAAAGCAGTGTCTTTAGATCAAGCGGGCAAAGAGAAAATTGTACGTTTGAAAACAGACAAGTACCGTTCTGACTGGATTACCGTGACCGGAGTAGTGTATAATGAGGACGAGAAACCGACATCCGCTATTGTAAATGTAAGAGGTACGAGATTTACGGAAAGAACAGATTCAATAGGGCACTTTACTATAAAAGCCCCTAAAAACGGTGTACTTCTGGTTGGTTATAATGGAAAGCCTACCATTGAAGTTAAAGTGAAGCCTACACTTAAAGTCATTTTGAAAGATAAACAAGAATGATTTTATAAGCTAGCGACGAACTCATACGCAAGGTTGTTGTGCTGATTAAATTAAAGAATAAATATATGTTGAACTTTAAATTCTATTTATTATGAAAGGAAATTTATGTAAGATTTTGTTGGCTGTTTCATTTCTTTTTCTTATGCCCAATCTTTGTATGAGCCAAAACTTAAAAGGTATCTGGAGACTTGTTCAGAATGACGCTACTTCACAAGTGACCAGATATAAGGTACTTGATAAAGAAGGTAAATTTTATAATGTAGATGCCTATGTTAAAAATGCAATGTACTTAGAAGCAGGAAACAGAGGTACGGGAAGCGTATTTTGTCCTTATAAGATTACTCGTTCGGGTGAGTATAATATTATTGCAGAAGGACTTTATTGTGAGGTATTGCATAATGAATATGGAAGAACCGCATCAGCTCTTGTTCCTATATCCTACCGGATTGACGGAAAACGAATGACGCTTTTATTCCAATTAGGCAACAGTGTTTACCGTGAAGTTTATCAGAAAGTATCGAAACTGGGTAAATAAAAGTTTTTACTCAATATGATCTTTTTTTAACGGAGGTACGAAAGTATCTCCGTTTCTTGTTCCGGATGAAACCAACGTATTTCCTCATCCCGCTTAAACCAAGTCATTTGTTTGCGTGAGTAAATGCGCGAATTTTGTTTTATCTTTTCGATAGCGAAAGGAAGTTCCCATTCTCCGTCCAGATATTTGAACAGTTCTTTGTAGCCTACTGTATTGAGTGAATTGAGATGTCGGTAAGGAAGTACGGAACGTACTTCTTCCAGTAATCCTTCTTGCATCATTTGGTCTACCCGACGGTTGATACGGTCATAAAGTTCTTCTCGGTCGCGGGTTAAACCGACTTTGATGATATGGAAAGGACGTTTTTTCTTTTGTTGTGTGCGGAAAGAGGTGTAAGTACGTCCGGTCATGTAGCAGATTTCCAGTGCATGAATCACCCGTTTTGGATTTTTCAAATCCACAATACGATAATACTCCGGATCTAGTAACCGGAGTTCCGCACAGAGTTGTTCAAGCCCTTCTTCCTCGTATTTCTGCAACATGAGCTGACGGGTTTCCGCGTCTACGGTAGGAATATCGTCAATACCTTTGCAAATAGCATCCACATACATCATTGAACCGCCCGTCAAGACAACCACCTCATGCTGCATGAATAACTTTTCGAGAATCTCCATTGCTTCCGTCTCATATTGCGCGGCGCTATAATAGTCTGTAAGATGAAGCGTTCCTACCAAGTGATGCGGCACACGTTCGAGTTGTTCGGGAGTAGGAGCGGCTGTCCCTATTTTCAGTTCAGCATATAACTGTCTAGAATCGGCAGACACGATATGAGTCTGAAAATTCTCGGCTAATCGCAGGCTTAATTCTGTTTTTCCTACGCCTGTGGGTCCTATCAGAGCGATGAGAGTGGGCATGGGGTTAAAAGTAGTAAGTATCGGTTGTTGAGTACTAAAACATGGAATTAAAAAATGTCAGGTATTAACTGCCCGGCACTGCATAGCAATTAATACCTGATACTTGATATTTAAGACTTAGAATTTATCTTCTTCGTATGGGTTGCCAGCGTCGCCTCCTCCTATGTCAAAACCTTCCTGATCGAAGTCCTCCATGTCGAAGTCCTGATCTCCGTAAAAGTTTTCGTCGAGGTCGAGCGAGCCACCGGCTGCGGCCATTTCTTCAAAATCAACAGTCTGTTTGGGAGCTTCTCCGGCTTTCTTAGTACATTTAGCACCATTCATATCTTTACCGGTGATAATTTCTGTCAGTTCGATGAAGAAACAACGTTCTGTCATGTAGTCGAACACATACAGTAACTTTTGTTTTTCGTCCTCTATCAGTTCGCTGATCGGAGTTTCTTTCATCACCCAGCTATCTATTTCCGGATTATCATCCATTTCTTCCAAAGTCACTTCTTTTTCTTTTTCCCAATCATCGTCGCAGATAAAGAAAGAAGTCATCTGGTCATTAGCATACCCTACTGATTTCAGTATAGCTTCATGGAAGTCGAAGAATGTTGCTTCCGGATCAATTTGTATTTCTCTGACAAAATCGTCAACTTCATCAGATATGATAGTAAATCTGTATATCATAATATGACTATTTTGAAGTGTTTATTTAATAATTCCACGCTCCGAGTTGCGGATGAATTCAATGATATAGTCAATCTCGGGACTCTTTTCAAATTCATCTTCGATTTTCTTCAATGCTTCAGTCGTGTTCAGTCCACTCTGGTAGATGATACGATATGCATTGTGAATATTCTCAATCACTTCGTTGGCGAAACCGCGACGGCGCAAGCCGATGATGTTGATGCCGCTGAAAGCGATCGGTTCGCGTCCTGCAATAATATAAGGAGGAATATCCTTGCTGAAGCGGCATCCGCCCTGAATCATTACATGACTGCCTACATGACAGAACTGGTGCATCAATACATTGGCACTAACAATAGCGTTATCATCAATCACGATTTCACCTGCCATTTTGGTAGAGTTCCCAATGATACATCCGTTACCAACCAGCGCATCGTGTGCCACGTGTACACCTTCCATTAGTAAGTTATTGTTGCCCACGATTGTGCGCCCTTTAGCTGCTGTACCACGGTTGATCGTGACATTTTCGCGAATCAGATTATTGTCTCCGATTTCGGCTGTTGACTCTTCACCGCGAAACTTGAGGTCTTGCGGAATGGCTCCGATAACAGCTCCCGGAAAAATAGTATTTCCGTTACCGATACGTGAACCATATAAAATATTGGCATTAGCCATAATCTTATTGTTGTCGCCAATAACCACGTTTTTATCTATAAATACAAAAGGCGCAATTTCTACATTTTCCCCGATTTTTGCTTCGGGATGAATATACGCTAAAGGACTTATCATGCTTTTAAATATCAATTATTACTTGTTTTTTACTATTTGTGCCATGAATTCCGCTTCACAAACCACCTTCTCGCCGACGAATGCATAACCTTTCATCGTGGAGATACCACGACGGATCGGAGCCAGCAATTCCACACGGAACAATAACGTGTCTCCCGGCACTACCTTTTGGCGGAATTTTACACCGTCTATCTTCATAAAATAGGTAGAGTAGCGTTCCGGTTCGTCAACGGAATTGAGGACAAGCAGACCTCCCACTTGTGCCATGGCTTCTACTTGAAGCACTCCCGGCATAACAGGTTCTTGCGGGAAATGTCCCTGGAAGAAAGGCTCGTTGGCGGTAATATTCTTGACACCTACGATATAGTTGGCACCAATTTCAATTACTTTATCTACCAGTTGGAAAGGATAACGGTGCGGCAGAAGTTCACGGATGCGGTTTACATCCATTATAGGTTCGCGGCTACAATCATAAGTCGGTGCCTGAATTTCGTGCAAGCGGATTTCTTTCCGCATCTGACGGGCAAACTTATTGTTGATTGTGTGTCCGGGACGGGTGGCGATGATACGGCCTTTGATCGGTTTACCGATTAAAGCAAGATCACCGATTACGTCCAGCAACTTGTGACGGGCACATTCATTCGGCCAAACCAACGGTTTATGATTGATATAACCCAACTGGTCGGCATCCATGTGAGGAACTCCCATTACGTCCGCCAGCTTGTCATAGCTTTCTTGCGACATTTTACGTTCGTAGATAACGATTGCATTGTCCAGGTCACCGCCTTTTATCAATCCGGCAGAGAGAAGAGGCTCTATTTCGCGAACAAAGACGAAAGTACGGCTGGCAGCCACTTCGTCTTTGAATTTATGCATATCTTCAAGTGTAGCAAACTGGTTAGGGATGATTGTCGAGTCATAAGAAACCAGTACATTCAGGCTAAAATTCTCATCCGGCAATACGATGATAGAAGAACCGGTTGCTTCATCACGGAATTCGATTTTAGATTTGATGATATAAAAGTCTTTGACAGCGCTTTGTTCTTCTGTCCCTACACGTTCTATTTCTTGTACATAATATTGTGCACTACCGTCCAGAATCGGAAATTCCGGACCATTCACCTGGATGAGGCAGTTATCAATGCCCAATGCGTAAAGGGCTGCCATACCATGCTCTACGGTACTTACTTTGACTCCGTTCTTTGATAACACGGTACCACGGGTGGTTTCCGTCACGTTGTCCGCTACTGCATCGATAGTTGGTTGTCCTTCCAGGTCAATGCGTTGGATTTTATATCCGTGATTGTCCGGAGCAGGATTAAATGTAACAGTGAGGTCAAGTCCAGTGTGAAGACCTTTCCCGCTCAGTGAAAAGCTATCTTTCAGCGTTTTTTGTTTCAGCATTGGTTACTTATTTAATAGTTGTTTTAATTCTTCTACTTCTTTGCGTAATTTGTTCAGTTCTGTGTACATATCCGGTAGTTTCTTAGTCACAATAGCCGCCTTGAAATACGGTTTCAACTCCATAGGAGGTGTTCCGATCAGTTGGTTGTCGGACTTAATGCTGCTTGGTACACCCGATTGTGCTCCGAGATTTACGCGGTCACCGATCTTGATGTGTCCGGCAATACCTACCTGTCCGCCAAACATACACCATTCGCCGATCTTGGTAGAACCGGCAATACCGACTTGAGCAGCCATTACAGTATGCGATCCCACTTCGTCGTTGTGGGCAATCTGTACCAGATTATCTATTTTGGCGCCGCTATGTATAACCGTTGCTCCCATGGTAGCCCGGTCAACACAGGTATTGGCACCTATGTCTACTTTATCTTCCAGAATAACGATTCCGATTTGTGGAATCTTATCATACCCGTTAGGAGTGGGAGCGAATCCGAATCCGTCGGCTCCGATTACCGCGCCGGAATGTAATATACACTCATTGCCGATACGGCAGTCATGATAAACGTTTACATTTGAGTAAAGCAGGCAACCTTTGCCTATCTTTACACCGTCTCCAACAAAAGTATGCGGGTAAATTTGAGTATTATCTCCGATGACGGCGTTCTCGCCGATATAAGCGAAAGCACCGATATATACGTTTTCGCCGATCTTGGCACTGGGTGCGACAAAAGCCAATGAATCTATCCCTTCTTTCTTGGGTTTGCTCATTTCATAAAGGTTGAGCAATTTTGCCAGGCTTTCGTAAGCATTGTCTACTTTGATAAGGGTGGCTTTGATCTCATGCTCGGGAGTGAAGTCCTTATTAACCAGTACAATGCTGGACTGTGTCTCGTAGATATAAGGTGTATATTTAGGGTTCGACAGGAAAGAAATAGCTCCGGGCATTCCCTCTTCAATCTTAGCGAATGTGTGTACCGTAGCGTTTTCGTCTCCAATGATTTCCCCTTGGATAAATGCTGCAATTTGCTTAGCCGAGAACTCCATGTCTTTTCTTTAAAATTTAATTAGTTCACAAATAACGGACTTTTTTTTCAGATTTCCGTGTTATTGCATGAATATTTTATACTTATCTGTGCAATCTCTGGTAGCAGAGATAGTATTTCTTTACCTTTTTGGACAATAATGAGATGTTCAGCATGTCCGATGCTTCGGCAATATTTTTGATAGTGCCGTCCTTGTAGATAATGTCAATACTGTCATCTGCCGGGTCGTACATATTCTTTTCGATGCTGGGGGTAGAGACAAAATAGTTCGCTTCGGAAAGGGTTATGCCTAGTTGCTGGCTGATGTGCAAAGTTAATTCTTTTTTTCTGTCCTTACTAATCGGTTCCGACGAAATTTCCACTTTAAAGATATTTCGGTTGATCATTCCCAGGCTTAAGGTGGAAAGAACTTTGTCAGGATGAGTGCTCCATACTTTTAAAGCAGTCCAGATATCATTATCATCCAGTTGGATGAAATTTTCCAGACAATCGGGATTATGATAGAACTCCTGGTGATTGATATCATTGTAGAGGAAGAAACGCAATGCGGGCGATGCAAATAATTCTACACCTTTTGAGGCAAGTTCCTTAGCACGTAGCAGGGTGCTGATGAGCATTCTTTCATAAGCAACCGAGGTCTTGTGCAGATATACTTGCCAGTACATCAGGCGGCGTGCAGTCAGGAAATTCTCAATAGAATAGATGCCTTTCGATTCGATAACGAGGCGGTCGTCCGCCACGTCGAGCATTTTGATGATTCTTGCCGAACCGATATTCCCTTCCGTTACACCGGTGTAGAAACTGTCGCGTCGAAGATAATCGAGCCTGTCCATATCCAGTTGCCCGCTTACAAGCTGATGCAGGAAACGTTTCGGATATTCGTCCTTGAAGATTTGAATGGCAAGGCTGAGTTGCCCGTTCATCTCCTTGTTCATCCGTTCCATGAGTATAAGGGAGATTTCTTCGTGAGAAACTCCTTTGACAATGGTGTTTTCGAGCACATGAGAGAAAGGACCGTGACCGATGTCGTGCAGCAGGATAGCCGCTTGTACAGCTTCAGCCTCGCTGTCAAAGATAAAATTACCTTTGGAGGCCAGTTGGGTGATAGCTTCGCTCATCAGGTAGAAAGCACCTAATGAGTGTTGGAAGCGGGTATGTTGTGCGCCGGGATATACTACCGAGGAGAGCCCTACTTGCTTGATGCGGGTAAGACGCTGCAAAAGGGGATGCCGTACAATATCATACAGCAGCCCCTTTGGAATATTGATAAACCCGAATACAGGGTCGTTGATTATCTTTCTTTCGTAAGGCATTCGTTTCTTTTAGAGATTCTTTATTCTTTTAGAGAATGGCTTTTAGCTGCTCTGCCATTTGTGCCTGTACTTCTTGTGCGGCAGTGCGGGCAGCTTCGGCAAATTTCTCTGTCTTGTCCACGTAGATAATTCCACGGGACGAGTTAACAATTAACCCACAGGTACTGTTCATTCCATACTTGCAAACTTCTTCGAGCGAGCCGCCTTGTGCTCCGACACCCGGAACGAGAAGGAAGTGATTAGGAACAATTTTACGGATGTCTTCAAACGCACGTCCCTGAGTAGCGCCTACCACATACATCATGCGGTCATCGCCTGCCCATTCCTGTGATTTGCGCAACACTTTCTCAAACAAGCGTTCACCGTTCACGTCTTCCGTCAACTGGAAGTCATGAGAACCTTTGTTGGAAGTCAGTGCCAACAGGATCACCCATTTGCCTTCGTAGGTCAGGAACGGAGTTACGCTGTCCTCGCCCATATAAGGAGCTACGGTTACAGAGTCTATGTCCAGTTCTTCGAAGAAAGTACGGGCATACATGGCGGAAGTGTTTCCTATATCGCCACGCTTTGCATCGGCAATGATGAACTGGTCGGGATAATTATCTTTGATATATTTTACTGTCTTTTCAAAGGCAATCCAACCTTTCACGCCCATGCTTTCATAGAAAGCGAGGTTTGGCTTGTAAGCAATGCACAAGTCGGCTGTTGCGTCGATGATAGCTTTGTTGAAAGCGAAGATCGGGTCTTCTTCCTTCAGCAGATGTTCGGGTATTTTCTTGATGTCGGTATCAAGTCCTACGCAAAGGAATGATTTCTTGCGTTTTATGTTTTCAAATAATTGTTGCTTATCCATTTCTATATAAATGTTTTAAAGTTCGCTTTCTTTCAGACGTTCCGCATTTTCCGCCACAATCAGGTGGTCGATGCAATCTTGGATATCTCCGTCCATGAAGGCGGTCAGATTATAGATCGTATAATTGATACGGTGGTCGGTAATACGTCCTTGTGGATAGTTGTATGTACGGATTTTAGCAGAACGGTCTCCGGTAGATACCATTGTTTTACGTTTGGAAGCAATGTCATCGATATATTTCTGATGTTCCTTGTCGTAGATAAAGGTACGGAGGCGGGCCAGTGCGCGTTCCTTATTTTTCGGTTGGTCGCGCGTTTCGGTACATTCAATAAGGATTTCTTCCGCTACGCCTGTATTCGGATTCTTCCAGATATAACGCAGGCGTACACCGGATTCCACCTTGTTGACATTCTGTCCGCCGGCGCCACCGCTTCGGAAAGTATCCCATTTGATTTCTCCTTCGTTGATGACAACGTCAAATTCTTCCGCTTCGGGGAGTACGGCTACCGAGGCAGCGGATGTATGTACACGTCCCTGCGTCTCTGTGGCGGGAACACGCTGTACGCGGTGCACTCCCGATTCGTATTTCAATGTCCCGTAAACGTTATCACCCGTCACGCTGCAAATGATTTCCTTGAAACCGCCGGCTGCCCCTTCGTTGGCGCTGGATACTTCCATTTTCCAGCCTTTGGTTTCGCAATACTTGGCATACATACGGAAAAGGTCGCCGGCAAAGATAGCGGCTTCGTCGCCTCCTGTACCGCCACGGATTTCGAGAATCGCATTCTTGCTATCCTGCGGGTCGGCGGGAACAAGCATCAGTTTGATTTCCTCTTCCAATACGGGAAGACGTTCCTGACTACTGTCCATTTCTTCTTTTGCCATTTCGCGCATATCGGCATCCGATTCATTGGCTAGAATGTTTCTGGCCTCTTCAATATTACCCAGCAGCTGCATATATTCCTTGCGGGCTTTCATCAAATCATCCAGTTCCTTATATTCTTTCGTCAGTTTGACGTAACGTTTTTGGTCGGCAATCACTGCCGGGTCGGTGATAAGGGTAGATATTTCTTCAAAACGGGCTACAAGTCCGTCTAATTTCTCTAATATGGTACTGTTATCTGCCATTCTTTAGTATCTGAATTCTCCGAATTCGCTCTTAATGATTAATTCTGTCTGTTCACACGCTTCGATACGTCCTACAATCTGTGCGGGGATGCCGAAAGATTCGGAAATAGCAATCACCTCTTCGGCATGTTCCGGTGACAGGTAAACTTCGAGACGGTGCCCCATATTGAATACTTTGTACATTTCTGCCCAGTCCGTGCCGCTCTGTTCCTGTATAGTCTTGAACAACGGAGGAACGGGGAACAGATTATCCTTCACAACACGTACATTTTCTACGAAATGCAGCACTTTGGTTTGCGCACCGCCGGAGCAGTGAACCATGCCATGAATTTCGGAGCGGAGTGCATCCAACAGTTTCTTTACCACCGGAGCATACGTACGGGTAGGAGAGAGCACTAGCTTGCCCGCATCAATCGGAGAACCTTCCACGCTGTCAGTCAGTTTCAGTCCGCCGGAATAAACCAGTTCTTCGGGTACTGCCGCATCGTAACTTTCCGGATATTTCTCTGCGAGATATTTGCCGAATACGTCATGGCGGGCACTTGTAAGACCGTTGCTACCCATACCGCCATTGTATTCTTTTTCATAAGTAGCCTGTCCATAAGAGGCCAATCCTACAATAACGTCACCCGGGCGAATGTTGGCATTATTGATAACGTCCGAGCGTTTCATGCGGCAAGTCACGGTAGAGTCAACGATAATTGTGCGTACCAGATCACCGACATCAGCAGTTTCGCCACCGGTAGCATATACGCCTACACCCATTTCGCGAAGTTCGGCCAGCAGTTCGTCCGTTCCGTTGATGATTGCAGAGATCACTTCTCCCGGAATCAAGAGTTTGTTACGTCCGATAGTGGAAGAAACGAGGATGTTGTCTACGGCACCTACACAGAGCAAGTCGTCGATATTCATAATCAGGGCGTCTTGTGCAATACCTTTCCAGACAGACAGGTCGCCTGTTTCTTTCCAGTACATATAAGCAAGGGATGATTTTGTTCCTGCACCGTCGGCATGCATGATGTTACAATAGTCAGGGTCACCTCCCAATATGTCCGGGATGATTTTGCAGAAAGCTTTCGGGAAAATTCCTTTGTCGATGTTCTTGATGGCGTTGTGCACATCTTCTTTTGATGCGCTTACGCCACGCATCATGTATCGTTGATTACTCATGAGTTATAGAATTATTTTGTATACGGCTGCAAAAGTACTGCTTTTTTTTCGTACAGCCAACTATCTTATTAGAAATGCCGTTGCTTATCTCTAGAACTCTACTTTCGGAGCTTTTTCACTTCCTTCTTCTGCTTCAAAATATGCTTTCTTATCGAAACCGAACATACCTGCAAAGATATTTTTCGGGAAGCGGCGGATATTGGTGTTGTAAGCTTGTGCAGCATCGTTGAAGTTTTTGCGTGCTACGTTGATACGGTTTTCCGTTCCTTCCAGTTGGGCTTGCAGCTCAAGGAAGTTCTGATTGGCCTTCAGGTCGGGATAGTTTTCCGTGATAGCCAGCAACTTACCTAGTGCTGAAGTTACGGCACCCTGTGCTTTCTGATATTCTGCCAGCTTCTCCGGAGTCAGGTCTTCGGCATCCACTTTGATTTGGGTCGCTTGGCTGCGTGCTGCGACAACTCCTTCCAAAGTCTCTTTTTCGTGCGTTGCATATCCTTTTACGGTATTTACCAGATTCGGAATCAAGTCTGCACGACGTTGGTATTGAGTTTCTACATTTGCCCATTGACCGGTAACATTCTCGTCCATAGTAACCAGACCGTTATATACACTTACTGCCCATATAACAAGGATAGCCACAACGGCTAAGATGATGATAATTGACTTTTTCATGTTTCTTGTTTTTTTATTGAAATTGATAATCTGATTGTTTCTAGTTTTAGAACCGGGAGCCGGCACCGCCGCCTCCGCCCATTCCTCCTCCGAAGCTGCCGCCGCTAAAACCTCCGCCTCCTCCGAAACCTCGACCTCCTCCGAAGCCACCGATAAACGGACCGCCTCCGCCGCCACCCCGATGGTGATAATCATTGTCATAACTTTGGTGGCGACGCACGAGTGTATGTCCGCAGTTCCTGCACGTATAAGTAATATCTTCGGTCTTCACTCCGTTGATTCGGGAAACAAGCCTGCTTCCGCTTCTTTGTAATTGGTGTTTCCCGCAATTCGGGCAACGGCTTTGTTTCCGTGCTGCAAAAAAGGCGAGTCCCCCGCCGATAGCGAAGAAGCAGAAAAGAGCGAGGAAGAAATCAAATGAACCTCCGTCTCCGGGTTCCGCTAGAGAATCATTCTCCATAGAACCATCGAGCCGTTGACAAGTTGCTTTCAAACCTGCCACCATTCCTGCGTCCCAGTTCCCATCTTTCAGATAAGGAATCATATATTTCGTTTGAATCCTTTTGCAGATTGCATCCGGAAGCACACCTTCCAAGCCGTAGCCGGTATAAAATTGAATACAACGTTGGTCGGTAACTAATAAAATAACCAGACCATTGTTTTTGTCTTTCTTCCCTACACCCCATTTATTCAGCAGTTGGTGGCAAAAGTCGAAACAGTCTGTCTCCCCGATAGAGGGAACTACGGCAACCACCGTTTCAATGCCCGTCTGCTGTTCCAATGCATATAGCATGGCATCTATGCTGTCACAAGCCGCTTGCGACAGTATTCCCGCCGGATTACAAACATATTGCATCTTGTTTTGCAGGTGGACTTTGGGAAGATTATCTACCGTGTATACTTTCTCCTGAGCTTGCAGAGGAAACAGCAAAAAGGCGGCAATTATAAATGTGAATATTGATTTCATAACAGTTGTTTTACATTTGCAAAGATAGAAACTTTTTCTGTTATGGTTTTAAAACTCTTTGTTATAATAGGTTTAATGAATGTATCGCCCGACGAAGTCACGGACTTTATCGGTGTACTCCTGTTTATTCTCCTGGTATGAAACGGCATGAGCAGCCCCCGATACAATCCAAAGTTCTTTAGGCTCCGGTTTTGCTTCATAAAGCGGGTACACCATCCAGGTGGGCACATACGTGTCTTTGTCTCCGTGGATAAACAACATCGGTAACTTGCATTTCGCCACCTGCTTCAATGAGGAAGCCTCTTTGAAGTTCCACCCGTATTTTTTCTCACATAGCCAGCTTGTGGTATACATCAGTGGGAAAGGAGGAAGAAAGAAGGACGATTTCAGTTCATGCGAGAACTCATCCCATACGCTGGTATAGCCGCAATCTTCCACAAAGCATTTGACAAAAGGCTGCTGCTCCTCACCGGACACCATCATGGTGGTCGCACCTCCCATTGAAATACCGTGCACCGCCATTTGAGTGCTGTCTCCAAAAATCTTGTTGGCAATGTTCATCCATTGGAGTACGTCAAAACGGTCTTTCCACCCCATTTGAATGGCACGCCCTTCGCTCTCGCCCTGATGTTGAAGGTCGGGGAGCAGAATGTTATAGCCCAAATCACGGTTGTACAAATACCCGATCATAAACATACGAATGGCGTTATCCGTATATCCGTGAACGATCACTGCCGTCTTGTCGGTCGGTTTAGGGGCGGCAACATAATATGCATGAAGCTGGATACCGTGCGGATTGATAATAAAAGTATCTTTGAGTGCGTCCGCTTGGCGCAAACTATCCACCCATGGGCGGAGGAATGGATAGTTTCTGTACATATAGGGATAAGAGTCAGCATCTTTAGACAATATCTTGGCATCCGGGGTCAGAGAGAAATTCAACATATAGAAACTCCCGCCGATTGTACAACCGGTCAACAGCAGCACGACAATGATAATGACATAAATAATTCTCTTTCTCATAACTTATCCCAATTTATAAATAATCTCTTTGTCTGTCAGGAAATCACGTCCTGTTATTTACCTTCCGCATGAGAACTCGGGAGAGACATTCCGCTGGCTACCGGTTCCAGATTTCCCAAGCGGCAAATGCTTGAAGCAGCAGCATTTCCAGGCCGTTTTTGACAACAGCGCCTTGTGCTTCTCCTTTTTTCATGAAGAGGGTGACGTTCGGATTATATAACAAATCGTAGAGCAAATGGTTTGGAGTCAATAGCTCGTAGGGGATATTCGGGCAGAAATCTACTTTGGGAAACATACCTACGGGAGTACAGTTGACAATAACTGTATATTCGGCCATAATTTCAGGAGTCAGCTCCTCGTAAGTAAGCATTCCGTCCGCTTTGTGAGTACGCGAAACGAAAACACTTTCGATTCCCAGGTTTTTGAGTCCGTGGTAGACAGCTTTGGAAGCACCGCCGGTTCCCAGAATTAACGCTTTCTTGTGATGAGCCTGTAATAACGGTTGAATGGACTGGGTAAATCCTATGATGTCGGAGTTATAGCCGATCAGTTTAACTTTTCCTTTCTGTTGGCGGATAATCTTGATTACATTGACAGCACCTATTTTTGCGGTGTCCGGATCAAGCTCGTTCAAGAAGGGGATCACCTGCTCTTTGTAAGGGATAGTGACATTGAGACCTCGCAAATTGGGGTTCTCCTCGATAACTTCCATAAAATCATTGATTTGAGGAATCTCGAAGTTCACATATTCTGCGTTGATGCCTTCGGATTTGAACTTCTCGTTAAAGTATCCGATGGAGAATGAATGTCTTAGAGGGTAGCCGATTAAACCATATTTTTCCATAACACGAAAGAATTAAATTAACCATTCATAATAACTCATTATTTTGTCGCGGTGTAAAGCGTGCAGATACCAAATGTCAGCCGCCGGAAGTTTACTTCGCTGAATCCGGCTCGTGAGATGACACCTTTCATTATTTCTCCTTGCGGAAAGACTTTGATTGTGTCCGGCAGATAACGGTATGCGTTGTTGTCTTTGGAGAGAAGTTTGCCTAATAACGGAATGACGGCTTTGGAATAAATGGAAAATAATTGCTTCATCGGGAAACGGTCCGGAGTAGTCAGTTCCAGGATAACGAGATGTCCGCCCGGTTTCAGTACGCGGCACATTTCGGAGAGCCCTTTGTCGAGATCTTCGAAGTTGCGGATACCGAAGGCAACGGTAATAGCGTCAAAGTCATTATCGGCAAAAGAGAGTGAAGTACAGTCCTCCCGGGCAAAAGAAATTTTGTCCGAGAGTCCTTCCTTCTTTACTTTTTCACGACCCACGTTCATCATGCCTTCCGAGATGTCCGTGCCGATCAGTTCGGCAGGTTGCAGTTTGCGGCAGGCAAGGATAGCGAAATCCCCCGTACCGGTAGCCACATCCATCATACGTTGCGGATGGAAAGGACGGAGCCAGGCAATGGCTTTGCGACGCCAGCTGCGGTCGATACCTAAAGACAAGGTATGATTCAGCTTGTCGTAAGCATGTGCGATATTATCGAACATACGTTCCACCTGCTCGGTCTTTTTGCCTTCCTCGTTGTAAGGCTTGATATGTTGTTGTGGGTAGTCCATTCTTATTTTGTCAAGAAATCCATTACGTTCTTTTCGATACGTTCAGCGATGTTGCTGGTATCTTCTTTCACAAATTTCTCGCCGGTGATGTTTTCGAACAATTCGATGTAACGGTCGCTGATGCTTTGTACGATAGCCGGAGTCATTTCCGGTACTTTCTGACCGTCTTTACCCTGGAAGCCATTTTCCATTAACCATTCGCGGACGAATTCTTTGGAAAGTTGTTTCTGGGCCTCACCTTTTTCGAAACGCTCCTGATAACCTTCAGCGTAGAAATAACGGCTGGAGTCCGGAGTATGGATTTCGTCCATAAGGTAGATTGTGCCGTTGTGCTTGCCGAATTCGTATTTAGTATCTACAAGGATCAGTCCGCGTTCTGCTGCGATTTCAGTTCCGCGTTTGAAGAGAGCCAGCGTATATTTTTCGAGAATTTCGTATTCTTCGGGAGTAGCCAGTCCTTGTTTCAGGATTTCTTCTTTAGAGATGTCTTCGTCATGAAGTCCCATTTCTGCTTTCGTCGTCGGGGTAACGATCGGTTCCGGGAATTTTTGGTTCTCGCGCATTCCGTCCGGTAGTTTCACACCGCAAATTTCGCGTACGCCGCTTTTGTAAGCACGCCATGCGCTACCGCACAGATAACCGCGTACAATCATTTCTACCGGAAAACCTTCGCACAATACCCCAACGGTAACCATGGGGTCCGGAGTAGCCAGTTTCCAGTTCGGACAGATGTCAGTAGTGGCATCGAGGAATTTAGCTGCAATCTGGTTCAGCATTTGTCCTTTGTAAGGAATACCTTCAGGCAGTACTACGTCAAAAGCCGAAATACGGTCGGTTGCTACCATGACGAGTTTTTCGCCGTTGATGTTGTACACATCGCGCACTTTTCCGTGGTACACGCTTTTCTGTCCCGGAAAGTTGAAATCTGTTTTTGTTAATGCTTTCATTGTTTTATCTATAATTACAAATTACAAGTTCCAATTTATAAGTTGCAATAGGCTTCCGGATTTTGAGTCTATCAGTCTTTTGCCAGTTTCACCGGGCGTTCGCCGTTGATGACGAGTTGCTCGTTTTTCCGTTTCTCCCGTTCGGCTTTCGCTTCCTTGTCGAATCTCTCGTAAGCGTCTACGATGCGTTCCACTAACTTATGGCGCACAATATCTTTCTTGTTCAGCTCAACGAAACTGATGCCTTTTACCCCTTTCAGGATACGGAGTGCCTGTACCAATCCCGATGTTTGTGAGGCGGGAAGGTCGATCTGTGTCATATCTCCCGTCACAATCATTTTGGTATTCATCCCCATGCGGGTAAGGAACATTTTGATTTGTTGTGCAGTGGTATTTTGCGCTTCATCCAGGATCACGACTGCGTCATTCAGCGTGCGTCCGCGCATAAAGGCTAACGGAGCAATCTGTATAATGTTCAGCTCCATGTATTCCTTTAACTTGGTGGCGGGTATCATATCCTGCAATGCATCGTACAACGGTTGCAGATACGGGTCTATCTTATCTTTCATGTCACCGGGCAGGAAACCGAGTTTTTCGCCGGCTTCTACGGCGGGGCGGCTGAGGATGATTTTCTTGATTTCCTTATTCTTCAGTGCGCGTACGGCAAGGGCAATGGCGGTATATGTCTTTCCCGAACCGGCCGGGCCGATAGCGAATACCATATCATTCTTGGCGAAGCCTTCCACTAGTTTCAGTTGGTTCTCGCTCCGGGGAATGATCGGCTTTCCGGTGACGCTGAACACAATTACGTTTCCGTTCTGTTCTGCTTGCGGGGCATTCCCTTTGATGATGTCGATGATAACTTCTTCTTTTAGTGAATTATATTCGGCGCAGTATTTCTCCAGTTTGGTGATATTTTCTTCGAAGGCACACATTTCTTCCTCATCGCCCAGCACTTTGATGACATTGCCGCGTGCAACGATACGTAGCTTCGGATATAAAGCTTTTATTAACTGTATGTTAGCGTTGTTTACGCCATAAAAAATAACCGGATCAATATCCTCAAGGACAATCAGTTTCTCTATCATTCAATTGTATTAAAGAAAAATTTCTGCAAATTTAATGAAACGTTTTGGATTCTCTGATTGTTTGGGGATGAATTTTATTGCAATTATTCTACTATCCACTTTTCGATATTTCTTGTTTCGTTGCTGAAATTGACGCCTATCTTGAATATAGTTCGTTTGTCGGAAGCAAATGCTTGCGCATAATGCTTGTCATTGATTTGTCGGAGGGCCTCTTCGGCAGTTCCTTCCAGTTTGAATTCCATAATGTAGACGTAGTGATCGGTTTGCAGGACTAGGTCTATTCGTCCCTGTGAAGTATGATACTCGGCTTTTACATAGAAACCAATTAATTTGAAAACAATAAAAAGTACATTTTGGTAGTGCAGTTCCAGATCGCGTATCAATTCGTAGGGTGTATCGGCAAAGAAACTTTGCAGGCGACGGAAGAAAGCATTGCAATCACCATGTTCCACTTCATCAACAAACTGACGTATTTGGAAAGGAGATTCGATAACATCTATATTCGTATAGAACGGTAGCAAATATTTAATAAAACCTTCTTCTACTTCTCTATTGGGGAACCCTAGACGATAAATCCCAAAACGGTTGTCGAATCCTTTGATAGTAAGATAGCCGCTTTGGTAAATGACCGGAATGGGATTACGGGAAGTCGAATCAATGCTGTTCAGTACGTCGGCATCCGTTTCTTCATGTGTGATATGCTGAAGATTATAATTGGATTTCTTCAGTAATTCTACCAGATAGGTTGGAGTGCCGGTTTCGAACCAGTAGCTGCCGAACTTCATCTTGTAAAATGTGTTGAGCAGGCTGAATGGGTTATATATTCCTATGGAGTCTTCCACGAAATGGTAGCCGTCATAACATTCTTTCAGTTCGGTGCATACTTCTTCGTAAGTCATTTTCTGTTTATCTGCCAGGATATACAAGTCTTCTTCCATGTTATCGTGGATTTCTTTTTCTGTGATGCCGCAGAGTTCCACGTACTGTTCGTCCATAGAAATATCAATCAGGTTATTCAGGTCGCTGAATATACTAATCTTTCCAAACTTGGTAACGCCTGTCAGGAATCCGAGCTTGATACATCCGTCCTTGCTTTTTAATACACCATAGAAAGGCTTCAGTGTGTTTCGGAAATATTTCTGTAATTCTTCGTTTCCGATTGCTTGCAGCATGGGTTTGTCATATTCGTCCACAAGGATAACGACACGTTGCCCGGTCTGTTCGTAAGCACGTTGTATGATACCGGCAAAACGTAGAGAGAAAGAAACTTCCGATGGGCGTGTACCATATAGGCTTTCCCAGTGTTCCAGATTGTCATTGAGGATATGATCCAGACTTTCGGGCGTATCGTATTTCTCGATGTTTAAGTCCAGATGTAGTATCGGATGTTTTATCCAATCCTTTTCCAATTGTTCGATAGCCAATCCTTCAAAAAGCTCTTTCTTTCCCTGATAATAAGCCTCAAGGGTAGATATCAGCAGGCTTTTTCCAAAGCGACGCGGGCGGCTGAGAAAATAATAGCGGCCGGTCTTTACTAATTGATAAATAAGTCTGGTTTTATCTACATAAAGATAACCGTCTTTGCGGAGACTTTCAAAATTCTGTATGCCGATAGGATATAGCTTGCTCATAATCTGCTTTTTTTAGCGTTGGATTCGTACAAAGATAGCTGTTTTTCATCATAACGCAAAATTAACCTTGAGGTTTTATACTATTCCGGGCTAAGGCTTTGAATAATAATATTTACCGGGCAGTAATATGGAAACAACCCTGTTTCAGCTCATACTTGATGTAGCATTTTTCGGCTTGTCGCAAATCTCTCAGAACCTCGGACAGAACAAGTTTCAGGGTATCGGAGCCGACATCTTGTAAGGGTCTTCCATTCTCGTCCTCCACCTTCTTGAACCGTTTCCAGCTAACATCGAAAGTAGCTCCGAAGCAATGCGCCGAGTTGGCGGAAGCGTTCCCGTTTCTGCGACGCAGACGTTTCACGTCGCTTTGGGTACGCAATACGGAAGTGACAATTACCTGATTGGGATTTAATCCTTTGGCAGCAAGTGAATCGAGAAAATTAGAACCGATAGTGTCGAGTAGCGCACTTGCACGAGGGACGAGGTAGGGGATGGAATGGGTCAGCGAATCTACCACATAGAACTCATTATCAGTAATATGTGTCAACTTTTCTTTCATGCTTTCCGCTTCTTCCCGGTCCTCCAACGGACGGATACCAACAGCTTTTGCTACTTCCAGATGTTTGTCATTCAAATCGGGGAAAGAGCGTTTGTAGCTGACAACGCCACGAATATTGCGTGGTTCGTTTAGTCTGAGCGACATATCTTTCTTTTTGCAACCGGAAGTAAGCGTAAGCCCTGTAATTAGTAGGAAAATCGGTAAAATACGAAGTTTATGTATGGTCATTTTGTATTTTTTGCTTGCAAATATACACTATTTTGTTTTAGTTTACCAAATGGATTCTATTTGATTTTTTCGTTCCTCTACTATAAAGTTGAAAAAGTATGAAGGTATCTGCAACTATTCTGTTGCAGATACCTTCATACTTTTTCAAACTTATGGTAGAGAAGTTATGGTTGTTTCCTCTCTCTTTTAGTAGAGATTAGGGATTATTTCTTCTTTTCCTCTTTTTTCTCCTCAGTTTTTTCTTCCGTTTTGTTTTCCGGATGAATAATTCCCTTTACAGTTTCACCGATAGGCAGTTTATCCAATACACCGAGACTAGGCGCAACCGTTTTCACTAATGTATTCAGGAAGTTGCTTGTACTCCCGTTTCCTCCGTCGAATACAGTGATGTTTCCTAAGTTCATGTGTTCGAATGCCTTCACCTGTTCGCCGGCAATTTCCTTCCACTGGTCTACCATCTTGTATTGGATAGCGATAGCCGGATTTGATTCGGCTGCTCTTACCATTGCTTCGAAACCTTCTGCTTCGGCGAGCAATGACTTTTTCTTACCTTCCGCTTCTGCTTCCAATTTTAACTGGATCGCTCTGGCTTCCGCTTCCGCCTGTGCCAGAGTCGCTTTTGCGCGGGCCTCTGCTTCGCGGGTAATCTTCTCTGCGATAGCATTCGCCTGCAGGATAGCTTCTTGCCGGGCAATTTCGGCAGGAACAATTTTTTCTGCTTTCAGTGAAGATTCTACTTTTTTGGCTTTCGCTTCTTCTACTTCTTTCTGAGCAATTTCACGGGCAGCCTGTACGGCAGCTTCCGATCTGGCAGCAGCTTCACCGGCTTGTTTGTCAGCGTTGGCTTGTGTCACGGCTAGTTCGGAGTTTGAAAGAGCGACTTCCTTTTGTGCTTCATTTCGCCCGATAGCAGCCTTCTTACCGGCTTCCGCTTGTTTGATTTCCATGTCAGAGTTCAGTTCGGCGATGCGGCTTTCCTTTTCGGTATTTGCCTGTTCGATGCGGATGTTTTTCTCCGCTTCGGCTTTGGCAACCTGCGCTTCTTTCTCTGCGTTGGCAATCGCTACTTGGGAAATTCTGTCCTTGTCTGCATTGGCAACAGATATCTCCTGCAATTTCTTGGTTTCTGCAATGGCGATATCCTGGTCTTTGCGGGTTTCTGCAACCTTCGTTTCACGTTCCTTGATTTGAGTCGCGATTTTGATAGCACCGAGTTTTTCCTGTTCTTCGATATTAGCTTGTGCTTCGTTCTGGGCCTTGCTCTCGGCTTCCTTACCCAAGTTCACGATGTAGTTGGCAGCATCGCGGATATCGCTGATGTTGATATTCATCAGATACAAACCGAATTTGCGGAGTTCCGTGTCGATATTGTCTTTTACTTTAGAAAGGAATTTATCGCGGTCGGAGTTCAGTTCTTCGATTGTCATGTCGGCTATGACCAGACGCATCTGACCGTAAACGACATCTGTAATCAGATTCTGTTTGTCGTCCATGGTCAATCCCAGCATACGTTCGGCGGCGTTTTGCATGACTTCGGCATCGGTGCTGATAGCAACAGTGATTGTAGTCGGAACATCTACACGGATATTTTGTGCGGAAAGTGCGCCTGTCAGTTTGCAGTCGATCTGCATCGGCTTCATTGACAGAAATTCGTAGCCTTGGATAATCGGCCAGACGAATGCGGCACCACCGTGGTATAATTTAGCAGATTTCTTTTCTCCTCCCGTCTTACCATATACAACGAGGACTTCGTCACTCTTACATTTGCGGTAGCGTGAAAGGATACCGATGAAAGTGAGCAGGATAACCGCTACTAATATAGCGGCCATGATTAGCATTTCTTGTGTCATAAATTTGTGTATTTAGAATAATTATTGAATATACAATGTTCCGTCCTGATATCTGGTGATAACGGTACGGTCTCCGGTTTGATAAGCTTTTCCCGATTCGGAGATGACGTCTACTTCGCGCATTGCTCCGTCACGGTTGGTTTGTACAGTGTATTTGCTGTCGCTTTGTTTGAAATAGATGGTACATTCACGTCCCACAAGCTGGTCTGTCTGTTCCGTGCGGTTGACTTGTTGCAGTTGGTAGGCTTTCTTATACAGAAACCAGGCGGCAAAAACAAAGAATAACCCTACCAGAATACCGACAACGTAACTTTGGATTTCCGTGTTTCCCGCCAGATACATATACCAGCCGAATCCGATTCCGAAGTGGGTAAGTCCTTTAAAGGAAACCACACTGCTGATGTCGGTATCTACGTCTACATCTGCATCCAGATCTCCGAAAAAGATAGATAATACGAATTGGATGAGAAAGATTCCCGTTGTGACAAGAGCGATGATGAGAAAAAAGGTATGGCTCATAGTAATTCTGTATTAATATAAAGTCTCTAGTTATAATACCTCAAATATACGGGTTTATGGGAGATAAACAAAGATAATTCATAAAAAAAATCCCCACCCACTCAGCGCTACTTTCACAAGCTGCCTCTGAGTGGACTGAGGAACACAAACAAAACAAACAATTTCTGTGTAATTCTTTTATATCTAGTTATGAAGCTTATACTCTTTGACGGCTTCTATGCCGTAGGACAGTCGAGTATAAGCAGTGAGTCTTCACACAGCGTAACGGAGCATTTTTCCAGGACGTTGAGATCGATCTCTATTTTTATTCTACCGCAGACATCTTGCACTTTGTGTTTAAAGTCTACAAAACCCTTCACGAATTTCTCTATCCGGTTGGCTGAATGTTCGTATGCATACCAGTGCCCGTTTTCTTCAAACAGATACGCTTGGCGTATATCTGTTGATTCTAGTTGTAGGATGTCTTTCGGTGTCATAATATGGTGTATTAAATTAATGGGGAGTTACATATATCGCTCTGGCTCTTTTAGTGGCATTTCTGTCTTGAGTCGTTTTAAGAGTTTTCGTAGCGGAGTCCAGATAGTAAGTACTTTGTTTACTATTACTATCTACAGAACCGGTCCAGTAATCTTTATCAGTCCGAAGCGGTTGGAACGGATTATTTCCTGTATACTTAAAATTCATGATAGTTTTCATGGTCTCTGCATCTGGTAGACAATAGTCATCAGAAGTACTTGTCGGAGCTCCGTGTGGTAAATCGCGACCGGATTTCCTATAACAATATGTTTGAACCGGGGATGTTTCATTCTCTTTAAAGTACATGAACCATGTATTATAAAGTCCATGCTGGGTTGTACTTTCTCCGAAATTGAACGTTGTATTGAAATAAGGTTTAGATTGAGTAACTGTTCCACTCATATCATTATCCATATATCCCCAAGCTAAATTGTCTTCCTCTTCGAAACGTTCAACCCATACTTTATTGGCGATTTTTATAGGAGTCCATTGCTTCATGGTGACTGTCTGATGATCCTTCTTGTTTACTTTGGATGTAATTGTTAACGTAATTTCTCTTGATATGTCTTCTGATCCAGTGAAACCTGTCGCATTTAGAGCCCATGTTTGAACATAATACTCTATTCTTCCATTCTGACCGCATTCACCGTATTCAGTAGGTTCTACCCATCTACCTTCTGTCTCAGAGTAAAACTTAACCCATGACTGACCACTGGCTGGACCAGCACTGATTTTCCAATTGTCATCACCCACTACTTCTAAATACCCGTGTGTCGCATGGCAATCGAAATCAAAATCGTCTTTTACGAATCCCCAGTCTTTAATATTCATATCTATGCGCCAACTAAGATCTTCTTTGTTGACTATTAGATTTCCATCGGCATCTTCTTTCCCATCTTCATTAGCGCCACCATTGCCTTTTAAAGTTAGCGTAACTTGATAATAGTTGTTCCTTTTTATATTAAAGTCATTGTATGCATTGTTGCCCAATAGAAAACGATATGCGATAGTTCCTTGGACTCCTTTATTTGAATTTTGGGGGTCTTGATAATAATATTCAGCTTCAACTAAAATATATGAATACTTATTCCCATTGTTACCATCTAAGAACGATTGTAAATCAGCAGGCGTACTGCCTGTGTATTCTTTAGGATGTTTGTTTCTTTGGTCACCTATTGCGATGTTTTCATTGGTTCCTTGAAGATTTTCAAACATAAACATGGGGATAGTCCCCGGTTCTAGTTCATGTCCTCCTACAAATTCGGTTGTATTTGTTAGGGCTCCCCAACCTTCGGCATTTGCCAAGTCGATCGTTTGGCCTAATGAAACAAATCCATCCGAATGGCTTATTTTATTATCGTTTCCGATGAAACAAGATTTGGGGACATTGTGCAAACTCATTCTTTTTGGAGTGATTCTAACGCCATCTTTCAGTTCGCTGCCATCTATCTTTACTGAAAACATAGCAAGAGTACGCTTTAATGAAAGTGTCCCGTTTGTTAATTGTTTAGTGGAGCCGAACATCATACAATCGTTTGCTCGATTGGGCTGCCCGTCTGCAGCTGTTTGTTTTAATTGCTTGAGTGCATCAATGGTTTTTATCGTGATAGAATTGTTATAATTAGCAATTGCATATATTTCAGTAACTTGGTCGAAATCTCCTTCTTCTCCTCTGATCGTGATATACCTTTTATTGTCTCCTTCTTCGGGTCTCATTGGTAAAGAGTTTCTGGTCATGATAACACGGTCATCGTTGGGAGTCAAACCACTTTCATCAAAATAATAGATCTTAGTTATATCATTTCCACTAGCTAATACAATATTTAAATTATTAACAATAGAATAATCAACACGGTTACTTACCGCACGGGTGTTTGTAGCGATGCGTGTCTGCTCCGGTAGGCTTATTGTAAGTTGAATTTTATCAGTTTGGTTGGGACATTGTTTATAATTATCCTCTTCCAAACACGCTGTCAACACCATAGGAAGCATTGCTAATATGGACAACCAACTGTATATATCGTTTTTTCGTATCATGGCTAATGGGTTGTTTTGTTTTAAAACTTCTCTTACAAGTCAAAGTCGTTTAATTGGATAACCCAATCATTGATCTCGACGACTGTATTGATTAATGTTAGGTTTTCGTCTACAAAGACAAGCATACTATAGTTGTCTTCTCTGTCTAGGTATTCTTGTAACGGCATATCTGCGTATTTCTCTGTTCTCAACAGGTTAAGATACCCGATCAAATCTCCGGTTTTTAGGATATTTTTATTTGTTTTCGTATCTATGATACTTAATTCGGGATTTTTGTCCTTCATGAGTCGTGCTACGCTCAATTCTGCAATGACAGCAGGATATTCAGTGTCTACCACGTTGAATGCCCTAGTAGCAACTGTTTTTTGTTCAGTCATAAATGGTTTGTAAGTCAACATATCATCGTCCAATAGCGTATTGTCATAATTCATAAATCCGTTATCGTCGTATATATTGAATTTTAATTCGTTTTTATTGATAGCACGTGTGATTGTTGCATTTTCGTTTTGTTTTACTTGCACCAAAGCAATGCGTATATTGTTTGTGTTTTTTATTAAACTGACTTCTGTGAAGCGCTTTCTTCCACTACGGGTAGAGGGGCCTTTCTTTAATTCTCCGTGCCATAATGAGGAGAGTTCATGTTCTACAATAAACTTGTCTTTATCTCCTTCTGATCTACCCTGTTTAGTAGGGACTACCACACTGTTGCGTATCGTTTTGACGTTAAGGTCTGTAATATTAGCCTTGCCGGGAGTAAGCAAGGGAACAGCAAATGATTCATCGTCCAGTCCTGCCCATGCTATGAGGTGATATTTTTCGGGATCGATATCCATTGTCATGGCATATTCGCCTGTTGCCAACATGTCTCCTGATTCCGCTTTCATGGCTACGAGATTATTGTTGTCATCAAAAGCATAAAGCGTTATGTTTTTCACCTCTTGAGCGAACGCGTCCACATTTTTTATATTGTAGTCGTACTTGAATGTTACGCCGTATTCGATACTGCAATCGCCTTCATCGAAATCAAGTACGGAATCGCAAGCAGTCATTGTACCAACCAATGTTGTGAATAGCAATATCTTGTTTGCTTTTTTTTGTATGTCAGTTAATATGCTTATCATTGTTTCTGTTTTTATGCTTTTGGAACGCTTATGTTTTGTTTGATTAATCTTCTTTTGGTGAAGCGCGAGAGATGTAGAAATAGATAAGGGGGGAGAGGAGGAATCTCCTTCTCTCCCTCTTGCAACTTTTTATCTTTGGAAATTATTTGAATTCAAAATTATTTGTTTGAATAGTCCATGGTTCAACTTCAACTGAGAGTTTCAATGTTGCCAGCTTGGGTTCGTCTTTTGGTTCCGGTAATCCTAGCTTTGCTATGCCTGTAACTTTTAATTTATAAACGTTGTTACGAACAATCTCGGCTTTGCCATTACTTAGGATGTCTGCTTTGTAGTAGCATACACCTTCTTCATATTTTCTGACACCGTACTTACTCCAACAATCTGCAATAGAGGTCGTTGCTTCAATGTCTGTATATACTGCTTTTAATTCATTGATAGATTGGTACAATACATTGTCTCTGTCTACCCAGAATGTTTTGGCTTCATCATTGATAGTAGCTGTAGCTTTATATATCGCCATTGTGTGATTTTCTCCATAGTTTTCGAGACAGTATACGATAGAACCAAATTCTTCTTCGTTTTGAGTCGTTATACCAGTAATAGGCTTGTAAGCAAATGAACCTAATGTATATTCTTGGAACAAAGCTGGGGTGATGGCATTTGTCTGTGGGAATACATACGAAGTCGTTTGCAAATTAGCATATGAATAGTTGCTTATGGAAATTTCCACCTTGATAGCATTTCCAGCCGGATCTTTCATAGCTGTTCCTTCGCTGCTATTGGCAACATCAAAAGCATTATTGGTTGGAGTTGTTTCTTCCAGTTTAGCAGCTACTCGACTGACTTTTACTAAAGCAGGGACTTCTTGTTCTGCTACAAATTTAACTTTTGTCTTGCCGTCACTACTCATCAAGAAATTGTTTTTGCCAGTGATATCGTCGATTCCAGTGATTTCGCCAGCATTATATGTGGATGTGTTATAAATGCTGGTGAACCAGCCATCCCCGGTTAAAGCAGCTTCAATTGCAGATGTCGGGTTAAGCACAACATCTACAGTAGCATTTCCTGGCTGTACCGTGATTTTGTCTTTGGTATACAATACATTGGGAGTCGATTCTTCGAACTTAATTCTAGGAATAATGGTCACATCTTTTCCTCCGCTTTCATAACTAATAATAACAGTTGCGCTTTGGAAGTCCTGTTCTGCAGACAATCCAGTTTCTGTGGCGCGGGTTAAACTAGGAAATGCGATACCAAATTCCATAATCGCATTCTTTTCACTGGTTTGATTACCATTGTTTACGAATTCGTCATTCTCGTTGCTACAAGCTGTCATGGCAGCTACTGCTAGACTTGCTAATAATAAATTTCTAACTTTCATCTTTGTTTTGAGTTTAATGTGTGATGCTATAATTTTTTTCTTTTCTTTAGTTGCACACTACATATTATTAGTAGTTATGCTGATTTCTTTTTCTTTTTTGGGGGTAAGAGTCATCTAAAAGATGAGGAGCATTTGTTTTGTGAAAAACATCATTTCTTTTTCTGATCGGAAGCCCTTATATATTATAAGGTGAAATAACTAACTTCCAGTTGGAGGGATTTTGTTTGTTTCTTATAGGCAATGTTTCTTTTATTTGTTTATTACTAAATTTTTGTTTTGTTTGTTTTAAGGAATCTTTTTGTTCCTTATCGACATTGCAAAGTTATGGGAGAAATGTAAAACTGTTGATTGGTGTTTTTTTCAATTTTCAAGGTGAATTTTTCAATCTTTCAAATGTCACTTTTAGGGTGGGTGAATTAGTCATTTTGTGAATGATTTGTTGAGGAGATGAATATTATACCGCCTTTCCTTTTCTTTTTCCACTGTTTGTATTATATATTTTCTTCAACTTATTCTGCGCAATAGAATAAATTTTGCAACTATTTAGGCGGGATGGAATGATTTGTGTCTTTTTCATTCTGTTTTGAATGATTTATTGCTGCTGTTGTCGTGTTCATAGTAGACTGCGTTACGTGGAACAGGTGGATGATCTCATCGTTACAAGAATACTTTCTCACTTTAGTGAGAATTAATTCTTATCAAGGTGAGAATATTTTCTCATAGTGATGAGTATTTTTTTCTCACAACGGTGAGAATTGTTTGAGAATTTAATGAAGCGTATTTTGCTATGTATTAATTAAATAGCGAGTTTGTAACCGTGCTGGATAAGTTCGAATCTGTAGTAGCGGAGACTAATATTTCGGATAAGGCTACTTTGAAATAAATCCCTCAAATTGGCAAACTGAAATAATATATTAAATCCCCAGGAAAATAATGTGAGCGTTACTTGATAGATAAGAAAAAACGCACTGCCTTCTCAGGTGGTGCGTTTCTTGATTTGGGGTTAAAATTTTAATTATAAATCATAGGGGGAACAAATACTGTTTGTGTTATTGTTCTTGTTTATTCTAAGGGGTAATTTTGTTTCTTTTTTAATTCTTTCAAGTTGGCGTCTGCTTGCTTTATGAGACCGGCAGCTTTAGCTGCATTGAAATATTTTTCGGCTGTGTCTAAGTCTCCTTCTATCATAGCGATAATTCCTAGATTGTTCTGTGTCTCTGCGGCTTTTGGATTAGCTTTAGCCAGATATCTCTTAGCGGTTGTCATATCACCACCTTTTTGTATTTCCATTGCTCCGGCATTGAGGTTGGCGATTGGATCATCCGGAAACATTGTAGCGGCTACTTGGAAAGAATGGTTGAATTCTTCGCTTCCCGGTTCACAACTTTCTGCAATCCGGTAGATTTCCTGTAAACTCAATAATTGCGGGCGTTTATTAATTATCTCTTTAGACTCTTCAAGACTGAGACCGCGTACTGTATAATTGACCGTATAATCTGAATGACGGAGTGCAGGATAACATTCTGCCAATATATATTGGTATGTCTGAGGTCCAACCAGATTAGCGATATCGCGTTCCTTCTTATCAATGTTTATGCTTTCATCATCTATCAAGCGAAGAACTTCCTCCTTTTTCTCTATTGATGAAGCGGAAACAAATTTGCGGAAACCTTTCCAGTCCTCCGGGGTATATTCCGAAGTGATGAGCTTCTTATCGAAATTGTAATAACTGGTCACATAATCTACAAGAGCCTGGGTACGATTCTTTGCCAAACGGGTATTGTTGGCGTAGCTGCCTTCGGGTGAAGCGTAACCGTGAATCTTTATACCGGTAAGAGTTGTATATTTGTCGTTGCGCACGGTATCGATTGTTGCACGTATTTTTGCCAACTCACTTGTGTTACGACGATACTCCGGATAGATGATGATTTTGTTGACTGGGAAATCCAGAAATGCGCTTCCTTCTACTGCACGATATTTTATGTCTTCGGCTTTTGGAGTGATATAGGCTATGGAAGGTTTTACTTTCAGTGGTAAAATGTTCAACTGGGTGATTAATTCACCGCTGTTCTCCTCCAGGATGTCACAACAACCACATAGGTCTATATTCAGTTTCATGTTTGCATTGCGCATCCATGCTTCGAATGGCATTTGTACCAGATAGTTTATTTTTTGTTCCTGATGTTGTTTGCGACGTATAATGGTATAAGTGTTCTCGGGAGTCTTGTGGTTTCGTTGGTTGACAATGTCGCGTTTGCGTCCATACACTACAATAGAAGACAACACCTTGGTCTTTCCGTTTGCCTCAAGAAATGGAGTCAATGTGGCTACATTGTTGGATTCCAGTTTCAGGTTTTCTTTCAAGACAATGTCCAGATTGATAGTTAATACATTGTTATCTTCACTGCGTGTGATAGATTCTTTCTCTATACGCACTTGATCTTTATAGAGAGTCTGTGCTTTCCCGCCTAATATAGGCAGCAGGCAGAAGAATATGCATAATATCTTTTTCATATTTGTTTTGTTTTAAAATAAATAGATTAAACTGACGGCGGCTTTTGTAGGACCTACATAGTTCTTATGTCCTTCCTTGACTTTTTCACCGCACGTCTTGCATTCGAACTGCTCATACTTGACACGCGCGTAACCTATACCGATATTTCCTTCAAGATTCCAGTGCTTGCCCAGAATCCATTGATAACCGTAGGAAACGCCAAATCCGTAAAAGTGTCCTTTGAAACGGTGGTCTTTCAATTCGGGCCAGATGCCCCATGGCATATCAATGGCTGCTGCCTGATAAACGCCTCCATGAAGGTGTGCACCTACGAAATGACCGTTGAATTTATCACAGAACCAATATCGAAGTTCCGGTTGGAAGGCAAGCATCTTCATCATCTTCTGATCTTTGTATGTCCAAGGGTTGTAGTTGGCATACAAGTCCAGAGTTAGTTTCTTACTTAAACCGACTTCGGCTCCAAGATTGATAATTTTAAGCGCGTCCATTACGACATTGGTTTTTACTCCGACTACCTGACTATATAATAAGGTAGAAGCAAACAGGGTAACGAATAAAAATAAGATTCTTTTCTTTTTCATCGCATGATGGGTTTTGTTTGTTGATGTTACAAAAGTAGGCATAATGCAGATAGCTGTTGATTGGCAGATTCATCTTTCTTGCCTTTGTCTTCAATGGAAATTGATAAGTAGGGTGGTGAATAATTCATTCATGGGTGGTTGGTTATTCGTTGCTGTTAATTGGTGATTTTTATCCTTTGTGATGAATGATTTGCATATGAGTGGTGTTTTAATACTTGTAGAACTTAGTCAATCGCTTGAATAAGCTGTATTTCGTTCGTTAAAGAGTGGTAATTCATTCATTTTTCTTTTCAGAAAGTTTTCCTTATTGAATAAAATGCCTATGTTTGTAATGTACAAACGAACAAGGAAAGATAAATAAGACAACTTAAGTTTAAGATTCCCCTCCTAAGGAACATGAATAAATAAACAATTAAAAGTGTAAAAAGACCGCGAACTGATAAATAACGATTCGCAAGCAGATTAAATGAATAAGTAAAATTTAGGAGGAACTAATATGAAATCAATTAAATTCTTTTTCGCATGTGTATTGGCATTAACTTTTGTAGCATGTTCTAATGCTGAAAGTGACAGTTTTGAAGATAATACTTCAAACTTCGAATCCATGAAATCTTTATATGGTATTGAGTCGGCAGCTTACGATCAGAAAGCTGAGGAAATTCCTTTTGTTACTGCAGAGGAAATGGCAAGTGTACTGGAAGCGCTTCGTCAGAATGGTAATACTGTCCGTAACTGTGAATCGGAAACAACAGAAGGATTTTATGGTGATGCTACTGATAAGAAAGCGGTGAAAATGCTTGCCGAATATCAGGCTCGTACAAGAAGTGGCGCTTTCGTTGAGCAATTCGCATTATGTGTATCATTGAATTTTAATATAGATAAAGGTGCGGTATATTATATCGGTACTACTTACTCTTCTTCGACTGACTTATTCAGTTGGCAGGGATATGGCGCTTCTTTATCAACAACTGCCGACGGTAACAGTATCTTCAATTCGACTACTTATCTTTATTTCCGCGTAAGCGACCAGGGTAACTGTGTAGTAAAGGTACCGGTAGATTTCAAAGGTAGCTATAACTTTGCTGCCGGTCAAGGAACTTATAGCTTTACTCTGAAAGCTGCTAAATAATATCATAAGAATTTATTGCATTTAGGTATTAGTATAATATATATTACTAAGGAGTGTCTGTATGATATGATTCACTCCTTTGAATAAAAAAGAGGAACCAAGCAGCAAACAATATAATAATTGGAGATCGATTGCGTAATGAACAAAACAAACGGCAAAAGTCTTTCTATTTCAAAAGAATAGGAGGGCTTTTGTTTTATTGTGAATTATTTCTAAAAAATATTTGTTATGTGATTTGATGATAATTATTTTGTCTACCTTTATCGACCAATACACATGAACAAAATACTATTAAGATATGAGGAAATTCTTCTTTTTACTACTGGTGTTGTCAGGTATTTTCCCTGCATATTCAATAGATACTCATTGGAATCTGGAACCGGTAGTAATCAAAAACGGAGTCAGTGACAATACTATTTATAATGTTTGTTATGGAAGTGACGGTTTTATATGGCTCTCTACTGATAAAGGAATTTCACGTTATGACGGATTTAGATTTCGTGACTATCCCCTCATTATGGGGATTGATTCTCTTTCCACTCCTCTGCATCAAGCTGTGAAAAAACTTTGCGAAGGTCCCGACGGTTTATATTATGCGTTACTTTTCCAAGGTGGAATTACTTGTTTTGATAAGGATATTGAAAAGTTTTTGCCGGTACGTTTTGATAAGCCTCTGGAACTGAAAGATATTCTGGATTTCTGCTGGAATGACGGGAGTTTGTATTTGGTTACTTCACAAGGTTTATTTGAATCGCGCATTGTTCGCAAGACAGAAGGAAAACATGATTTTGTGTTATGTCTTTTGAATCCTGAGCCTTTGGTAAGAGGAAAGGTTGCTCATCTTTGTAGTGATGGAAAAACAAATTTGTATTTCTCTGTTAATCAGAGGAAAGTGGTACATTATGATTTAGTGGCGAAAAAAACTTCTTTGATTAAGGAATACAGCGTAGTAAATAGATTGTTTTTAAAGCATGGTTATTTATGGATTTGCCGATTATGGGATGACATTATATGTTATGACCTTAAAACGAATGAGGAACGTGTTATCTCCATGGAAGGAAAAGATCAGTCTGAATTCTCTAATTCTTATGTTACGGATCTGGTTTTGAAAGATAACCGGACTTTTTATTTGACAACTTGGAATGGATTGTATAAGTTGCGTTTCGATAATGACAATCTGTGTAAGAGTCCGTTTGTGTTGACTTTGCTGACGAAGAATGAGAAGGCATTCCATTCGAGTATTGAAAATAAAATGACCAGCCTGTTTTGGGATGATAAACAACAAATTCTTTGGGTAGGTACATTTGGCGGTGGGGTCGTGAAATTTGATATTAGTGATAGTATGTACAGTAGGGTACGGCAGGATTTTGGCTCTCGGGTGGATGGTATGGTCGAAGATTCAAAAGGATATGTATGGTTGACCGTTAGCGATGGGGGGATTATGAAAAGTACTACTCCTGTGTTTTCGTTGGATACACATTTTGAACCTTGGAAAAAAGCATCAGGCTTTTCCGGACGCTTTCATATATATAAAGGTAAGAACGGGAATATCTGGTTGGGTAATAATTGGGGAGAGATTGTTATCATTGATCCATTAACAAATGAGGTGGAGTCCTTTCATCTGCAAAATAATAAAGGTGAGAGGATACAAACTGTTATTTATAGTCTTTGCCTGGACTCATGGAATCGTTTGTGGGTAGGCACTTCAAATGGGTTGATGCAGGTTGAACTTGAAACTCACGAATGCAAGAGCATTAAATTGCCTGAAAAAATAAAGAATGTATTTACAATAGCAGAGGATAAAGAAGGCAATGTGTGGATTGGGACGGATAGAGGTTTGAAAAGACTTGAAACGGATGGAGTACAAATTAGAGTAGAAGGAAATATTGAGAAAGAAAATGGACTGGAAGAGGCGGCTGTACGAACTATTTATGTAAATAACTATAATCAGATTTATGCAGCTTATTTGAATGTTGTTATCCGTATTGATGGAAGGGAGAAGGATAAGTTGGAAGCTATATACACTTTGCAAAACGGACTGACCAATGGACATGTAGGCTGTATGGTAGATGATCGTATCGGGAATACTTGGGCCGGAAATAATGTCGGAGTGATGACGATTAGAAATGGGCAGGATGCTTTCTATAATTATCTTTCGGTAGGTAATTGTAGTGCGGTATGCCGTTTGAATGATGGACGGTTGCTTTGGGCAAATTCTTGGGGATTGATTTTCTTTGATCCCTCTGCTACGAAAGCGGATTGTGAAAGAAGGCAGCTGATGCTGACAGATATAGAAGTGGGTGGAGAAACGATCTTGGCTGGGGAGAAACGAAATGGACAGTTGATTCTTTCAGGTTCTCCGGAACAACAGAAAAAGCTTGTATTCAATTCTGATAACAATGATTTCCATTTGTTCTTTTCCGATTTAGGTTATGGGATGGCTGAACGTAAGATAGCTTATCGATTACTTCCCTTAGATAAGGATTGGAGAATGGTGCCACTTTCGGAAGGCTTATGGTTCAATGGACTGTCTGCCGGAAAATATACTTTGCAGGCGAAACTTGTATTTCCGGATGGTAAGGAAGGGGATGTGAATGAGATTCTTATGGTTGTGAAAGATAAATGGTTTCAAACTATTTGGGCTTATATAGCTTATGTTTTGTTACTTGTCGCATTTTCTTGTTTTTTCTACATTTATTTTAAGAAGAAAGAGCAGCGTAAGCAGATGCACCGTGACCGGGAGATGGTATTGAAAGAGAACTTGAGCCTGGAGAAGATGAAGCAGACTCAAAAGAAGGAGATAGAAGCTTTGCGGAACGGCTTGCTTATGTTGTTTGTACAGGAATTGCGTACTCCTCTTTCGTTGATCATTGCTCCGTTGAAAGAATTACAGAAAGACAATTCCCAAATATCGAACCTTTCTTTGCAGGTTGCATACCGGAATTCGCTTCGTATGGTTGATGCTTGTGATCAACTACTGGCTATATACCGACAGGGGAATCCGGAAACGAAGTTGGAAGTAGCTCCCTATTCGGTAGAAAAGATGATTGACAGTAGTGTTTTTGGAGTCCGTGATTTGTTGAAAGTATATCCGATTGATTTTCGTTGCGAGAAAAGGGTCAAGAAAGAACTAGAATTCTATGTAAATAAGAAGAAACTAGAATTTATTATTCATAATCTGTTGACAAATGCTTTCACTCATACGCATTATGCAGGAACAGTTTATTTTTCTGTTTGTGAAATAATAGAGAATAATGTGCATTATGTCAGTCTGACAGTAGAGGATAATGGAATGAAGAAGGTGAGAACTTCCGAGCAATTGATGAGTGAGAACGGGACATTGGATAATGATTTATCTGCCGCACAGTTAGGCTTTTCTATTATGCGGCAGATGATAGAGGCGCATCAAGGAACAATCTCATTGGAAAGTGTTGAAGGAAAGGGGACAAAGGTAACGGTGAATCTTCCGGTAGATAGAGCCGTCCTGGAAAGTGAGCCGAATATATTGTTTATTGATCCGGAAGAACTGCCTGAAGTAGAACCGGAAGTGTTGGATCAACTCAAAGCTGATTCGAAAATTAGCGAAAATATAGGGAGACAGGGTCCAATACTTTTTCCGGGAGTATTGTCTCCTAAAGAAATGGCACAATCTGTGACAAATGAAGAGAAAAAGACAATATTAATTGTGGAAGATCATAAAGATATTCGGCTTTATCTGAAAGTTTTATTTGGGAATGAATATAATCTGTTGATGGCTACTAACGGTCAAGAAGGCGTGGATATGGCTATGAAAGAGTTGCCGGATTTGATAATTTGTGATGTCATGATGCCGATAAAAGACGGATTTGAATGTTGCCGTGAAGTAAAAGAATGCCCGGAAACTTGTAGTATCCCTTTTATTATGCTGACAGCGAAGGTAGAGGATGACGATATTATCCATGGTTTGGAGTTGGGAGCAGATGATTATGTGTTGAAACCTTTCACACCCGGTATTCTGAAAGCGAAAGTCAGTAATTTGATTAATGGCCGTCAGACGTTGAAACAAATGTATGCAAAGTTATTTAAGTTACCTGGAGCAGATGCCGTTGACGCAGATGAAACAGAGCAGCCGGGAGAAGAAGAAGCAAAGGCAGAAGATCCATTTATCACTTCCGTAATTAAAATTGTAGAGGAAAATATCTGTGAAGCTGACTTTAGTGTGAAGAAGCTTGCATCGGAATTAAATATGAGTCAGCCGACTCTTTACCGAAAAGTGAAGCAAAGTACGGACTATACGATTATAGAACTTATCAGGGGAGTACGTATGCGTCGTGCGGGTGTATTGTTGAAAACGAAACAATACGGTGTGCAGGAAGTAGCTGAAATGGTGGGATATAATGATATTCCGACGTTCCGTAAACATTTTGTAGACGCTTTTGGTACTACTCCTTCTACTTATGAATAAAAAAATGAGTACTTTTGCACACGAAAACCCTAAAAACAGGAATTAGAGTGCAAAGGTATTTCATTTATTTGGCTTATGACGGAACCAACTATCACGGTTGGCAGATTCAACCGAATGGGATTAGTGTGCAGGAATGTCTGATGAAAGCGTTATCCACTTTTCTACGTTGCGAGATAGAGGTAGTGGGGGCGGGTAGAACAGACGCCGGAGTACATGCTTCTTTAATGGTGGCTCATTTCGATTATGACGGACTATTAGATACAGTTTCTGTTGCTGAAAAATTGAATCGTTTGTTACCTCCGGATATTTCTGTTTATCGGGTTTGCCGTGTAAAACCGGAAGCTCATGCCCGTTTTGATGCAACAGCAAGGACTTACAAATATTATGTGACAGCAGTGAAGTATCCTTTCAACCGGCAATATCGTTGGCGGATTTATAGTTCGCTGGATTATGAACGGATGAACGAGGCTGCACGTACCCTTTTTGAATATAGTGACTTTACAAGTTTCAGCAAGCTGCATACGGATGTAAAAACCAACATCTGCCATATCACTCATGCCGAATGGACAAAAGTGACGGATGATGAAGCTACTTGGGTGTTTACCATTCGTGCCGACCGCTTCTTGCGAAATATGGTGCGTGCCATAGTAGGTACACTGATTGAAGTGGGACGTGGAAAACTTTCTGTTGAAGATTTCCGAAGAATAATCGAGCAGCAGGATCGTTGCAAGGCCGGGACATCTGCTCCGGGACAAGCCTTGTTCTTGGTCAATGTGGAATATCCGGAAACCTTGTTTATATAACTAATAACTTATAACAATCTTTTATGTGGTTATTATTAGCTTTTCTCTCAGCCACTTTGCTGGGCTTTTATGATGTATTCAAGAAACAGTCGCTGAAAGATAATGCAGTGCTTCCCGTTTTGTTTTTGAATACTTTCTTTTCCAGTCTTGTCTTTCTGCCTTTCATCTTGCTGTCCGTGTATGAGCCGGATTTGTTGGGAGGAACAATATTTAATGTTCCTGTTGCTGGTTGGGAACAGCATAAATATATCATTATCAAGTCATTCATCGTGTTATCCTCATGGATATTCGGGTATTTTGGGATGAAACACCTTCCTATCACTATCGTGGGACCTATCAATGCTACTCGTCCGGTAATGGTGCTTATCGGAGCGATGTTGGTATTTGGCGAAAGGCTGAATCTCTACCAATGGATTGGGGTGATGCTGGCTATTGCTTCTTTTTTCATGTTAAGCCGTTCGGGAAAGAAGGAAGGAATTGATTTTAAGCATAATAAGTGGATATTTTTTATTGTACTGGCCGCAATAACAGGAGCTATCAGCGGATTGTATGATAAATATCTGATGAAATCTCTGAATCCAATGCTGGTGCAGTCATGGTACAATGTCTATCAGGTTTTTATCATGTGTCCTATTCTGCTTCTGCTTTGGTGGCCTAAACGGAAGTCTACCACACCGTTTCGTTGGGACTGGACAATTATCCTGATTTCCGTATTTCTTTCGGCCGCCGATTTCGTTTACTTTTATGCATTGAGTTATGATGATTCTATGATTTCCATTGTTTCGATGATTCGCCGGGGAAGTGTAATTGTTTCTTTCACTTTTGGAGCACTCTTCTTCCGTGAAAAGAATTTAAAAAGCAAAGCGATTGACCTTATACTGGTGTTAATCGGAATGATATTCTTATATTTGGGGTCTAAAAGTTAAAACGGCAGATTCATAATCTGACTATTATAGGTTAAATAAGATTGATATGAAAATAAATAGACTCGTTTCCGCTATATTCTTTTTTGTTGTAGGATTGTTTTCGCTGGCTTCTCTTCAGGCGCAGGAAGCTAAAACTTTGTTTGTGAATATCCCGGATTCATTAACTCCTTTGCTTACTAAAGTAAATCGTGAAGATTGTATTGACTTTTTGGAAAGCAAGATGAAAGCGCAAGTTGAAAACCGTTTTGGTAAAAAGTCGGAAATGACAGAGCTTGGTACGGATTATGTCCGTATGCAAATGTCTCCGCAAACATCTTGGCAGATGAAGGTGTTGGCACTGAGCGATACGACGAAAGTGGTATGTCTGGTCTCTACTGCTTGTGCTCCGGCATGTGATAGCAGTCTGCGTTTCTATACGACCGATTGGAAACCACTTGCAGATTCTCAGTTTATCTCTCTACCGGTGATGAGTGACTTTTTGAGTACTCCTGATTCGACAACTATTTATGATTTTGATGAGGCTCGCCGTTCTGCTGATATGTTGCTGATGAAGGCTGATTTTAGCAAAGATAATTCGGAACTGACTCTTACATTGACCACTCCTGACTATATGGCAAAAGAAACGGCGGAAAAACTAAAACCGTTCCTCCGCCGCCCAATTGTTTATCATTGGAAGAATGGAGTTTTCACTAAGTAAAATCTCCATTCTCAATTTTCTATTCTCACTTTTTTAAGCATTCATTGATGAATGCTACCATTTCCGGTGTATGTTCTTCTACGCTTTGAAGCAATTTGAATTGTGCTTTTGTACGTACCAGATTATGTTCGGGATATTTAATCTTGTAGTAAGTATCTCCATTGATATAATCGGCAAGGAAACGTACACATTGCATATAGGGGAATAAAGCTGCAGCATAGGGAAGATTCTCTATTTCAATAGGAGTCAGGAATGATTTTGCACCTTCCAGATATCCTTTGGTGAATGCTTTGAATATTTCCATATTGAAGTTTACACGATCAAGGTCTTTGTCGTCTTCATCACCGGTGTTGGCTCCCGTGCGTAGGAAATCTCCGTAATCAGAGAATATGAAACTAGGCATTACCGTATCCAGATCAATGACACAAAGCACTTTTCCGTCTTCATCGAACATCATGTTATTTACTTTTGTATCACAGTGGCATACACGTTTAGGAAGTTTGCCTTCGCGGTACAGACGTTCTGCCTTGCACATTTCATCCGCCCGTTTTTCTATTTCATCCAAATAATACTGCACTTCTGCTACGCGTCCGGCTGCGTTGGTTGCAACGGCGTCACGTAATTGTTTCAGGCGGAACTCCATATTATGGAAGTCGGGAATTGTTTCACCTAAAGTCTCAGGAATATCAGCCAGCATAGCCTGGAAGTTACCGAATGCCTGTCCGGCATAATTAGAATATTCCGGATTGACGGTTTCGTATGTCTTGGCGCGAGGAATGAAAACCATTACACGCCAATAGCTGTCGCCGTCGAACCAATAAGTCTTACCTTCTTCAGTAGAAAGAAAGGATAAAACTTTACGGTCAATATCCGATTCTCCGGCTTCGGTCAGTTTCTTACGGATATGGCTTGTGACAGCGGCAATATTGGATTGAAGCATTTCCACATTCTGAAAAATGGCATGGTTGATGCGTTGTAGAACGTAGTCGGGAGCATCTGCTTCCTTGGTGTTTACTTTGTAAGTGTCGTTGATAAGTCCTGCACCTAGTGGCTTGATTTCTTCCACTGTGCCTTGTACTTTGAATTTAGCAACAATGCTAGATAAATCTTTCATGGGTCTTTTCTTTAAAATTTATAATAAGGTTATTGATAATCATATTTGGCTACTTCATTAGCCTGGCTGGCCGAACGGACAGGGACTAGGGTGAAGCCCCAACTATAATCACGGTTAGCCGGTATCTGATGGAAGGGTTCCGGGCGTGCTCCCCAGCTGTCATATCCACCTACTCCTTGTTGTTTCATATCAACACAGACTTCTACAAAGTCTCTCGGAGTAATATCGTTGACGTGATGCATTCTTCTCAATACATTACGCGCAGCCTTTTCGTCATGGTTGGCAACCTCTTCGGGGCTGAAGTTATTCCATTGATAGGGGTGGGGAAGGGCTTCTTCCGAATCGAAATCTTCGATAGAGTTGCGTAAAGCGTTGAAGCCGATAAGGCTGTCGGCAACAATAGCCAGGCCATTCCCTTTATCAGGAGATAGAGCAATCCAACGGGTATCGGTATGGTGTCCGTTTTCCTGCGGACGAACGTAGTTGAAGTACATCTTATCTGCCGTTGTCTTGTATACGCCAACAAGGGTACCATGATTACGGTCAATATAGTTTTCTTCCGGACCGCGACCGAAATATTGTACATTGTTCATTTGGGCGGGCAAACGGAAGCGTACACCGATACGGGGAACTTCCAGTTTGGAAGCTGCTTTGCGGGCAGCATCGCTTCCGGGAGTAAAGGTAGCCATACGCGTAGCTTCGGAAACTTCTGTTTCTGCTGCTTGCATATCCGTAGAAGTGAATTGGGCACTAACATTTACGATACCGCTCGGATAGATTCTGTAAGTGACAACATACAAGTTGCCGGCAGCTAACAAATAAGTGGCTTTTAGCGAGACAACTTTATTCTCAGTAGTCATCTTGACATCTGTCACATGGAAGTTTTTGCTTGATTGCTTCCATACCTGCAAACGTTTAGGAGCACCGTTACCATAGTCATTATCATTAGGAGCACGCCAGAAGTTAGGCTGAATGCCAAAACCGTCTTTGAAATATTCAGTTCCGTCCACTTTATATGAAGTGACTAATCCGCTTTTCTTATTAAATACAAAGTTTACCTTTGAAGAAGATACGGTTAGTTCATCACCTGACGTTGCTGTTGTCAGTGCAGGACCATTAGCTTTATAAATTCTTTTCTCTACCTGAATCGGAAGCTGGAATTGGTCGTATGCTATTTCGTAGCCGGCTGGTATTAGCGGTTCCGGTTCTACTGTTGTCACACTGAAGTTTACAAAATATTCTGTCCCCGGTTGGGATTTTAAGCCGTTTACAGGTACAGTAAACTCTTTGGATGCTTGCGGAGCGATGTCTAAAGAAACTTTTCCGCTTTTTATTGTTTTGTTATTTGAGAGTACGCTATAATGGATCTGATACTTTTTCAGATTGGTAAAGTAAAAACGGTTAGTGATTCTGAACTTGCCGGAAGCAGCGTCAATTGCTTCAAAACCGACATTTTGATGTACATATTTTACTTCAGCCATAGCCGGGTGTGGTCCGCGGTCCGGGTTGACAAGCCCATTGCAAAGGAAGTTACCGTCACTAGGGGCGTTTACACCAAAGTCACCTCCATAAGCCCAGTATTCTCTACCATTTTTGTCTTTCTGGAGCAGACCTTGATCTACCCAGTCCCAAATATATCCTCCCTGAAGGTTAGGATATTTGTAAATAGCTTGCCATTGTCCCCAAAGGTTTCCGGTGGAATTACCCATTGCGTGTGCATATTCCGAAGGAGCTACCGGACGGTCGCTGCCGTTCTTGCCTGTGTTTTCCAACCAACTGGCACCTGGATATTGCGGAACATACATATCGGAGTTCCATTCCCATTGTGCGCGTTCATAGTTAACAGGACGAGCCATGATATTTTTGTCTGCTTCTTTCACCCACAAATATGTTTGATAGAAGTTGTATCCGTTTCCGGCTTCGTTTCCTAACGACCAGAAAGTGACACTCGGGTAATTCTTGTTACGTTCGAACATATTTATAGTACGGTCCATGTGCGGTTTCAACCATTCGGGGTTGTTGCCCAATGAGCCGCCTTTGCGGAGGTCGTAATACATACCGTGACTTTCGATGTTAGCTTCGTCATACACATAGAGCCCGTATTCGTCGCAAAGTTCGTAGAAACGGCGGTCTTGCGGGTAGTGGCAGAGGCGCACACTGTTTAAGTTATGCTGCTTCATGAGCTCAAAATCACGACGCATCAATTCCTCTGTAACGTAATGCCCTGTTGCCGGATTGTGCTCGTGGATATTTACACCTTTGAGTTTCAACGGTTGTCCGTTGATGAATAAGCAAACATACGGTTTGCCGTTAGCAGCCTTTTGTTCAATTGGTTTGATCTCAATACGACGGAAGCCGACATTGAAGGGAACTATTTCTGTAAACTTATCTCCGTCTTTGATGTACATCAGTAATTTGTAGAGATTGGGATGTTCGGATGTCCATGTTTTTACATTGGGGACTTCTATTTTCACTTCTTCAAAGAGAGGAATGGTTTGGTTCGCACCTATGGCGGTATTCATTTCGAAAGCAGCGATTACCTTATCGGTTTTCGGATCTAACACCTTATATCCGATAACATAATCTTTAGAGGGCTGTGAGGTATTGTTGCGGATATCCATTGCCAGTTTGAAAATACCGTTTTTATAAGTATCGTCCAGCGTGGATGTTACACGGAAATCTCTGATTGCTACTTTGGGTTGTGAGTAGATATACACATCACGTTCGATACCACTGATGCGCCAGAAGTCCTGACATTCCAGATAAGAGCCAGTGCTCCAACGGAAGATTTTCAGTGTAAGTACATTCTTGCCCGGTTTCACGTACGGGTTGATTAAGAACTCGGCAGGATTCTTTGAATCTTCGCTATATCCTACTTCCTTACCGTTGATATATACATATACACCGGATTTGGCTCCTGCCAAATGCAGATAAATGTCCCGTCCGTCCCAATCGGCAGGGATGTCTATATCACGGCGATATACACCCACCGGAGTCGCTTCCGGCAATATCGGAGGCTGTGGGTTGCGTGCTTTGAATTCATAACCATGATTTGTGTAGATGGCTACTCCATGTCCTTGTACTTCCCAGTTGCCGGGAACTTGGATATCATACCATGAGTCTGTACTGACGCTCGGATCAGTAATGTTGTCAGGAAGATCTTTGTAGGAATCTACAAAATAGAACTTCCATGTTCCGTTTAATAACCGATAGAACTTACTACGCTCAAATTTCCCGCTCAAGGCATCTTCACGATTGTCGTAAGTCATAAACGAAGAACGGGGATATTCTTTGTTAACAGCTACTACTTGCACATCTTGCCAATAAGGCTTTTTTGCATTATCAGCTACGGCACTGGTTACTACCAGGGAAAATATTCCCAGAAAAATGTTAGTTAATAAGAGGGGGTGTAGTCGAAATTTCATGTTTCTCAATATTGGTTTTTCATTTCGTTTTTATTTAACTTTAATATGGTCGAACCCTTCTCCATAAACTCCGATAACAGCACTTTGTGAAACAAATGCGTTAGGGTCTATATCTTTTATAAACCGGAAGATAATGGGGGATTCCCGTTTTTTAGCCAATACAAACATCATCTTCACTTCGCGTCCGGTATAAAAGCCCGTTGCATTGATGATTGTAACGCCTCGGTGCGGATATTCGTTGATACGTCGTCCTATTTCTTCATATTTATTTGAGATGATAAAGAATTGTACGGACTGACGTGCGCTGTTCACCACCTGATCGAGCACGAAGCTACAAATATATAGAGTTACAAATCCATATACTACTTTTTCCCAGTCTTTTAAGACAAAATAACTGGAAGATATAATGATCATGTCGCAGATAAGTACAACTCTTCCCAGTGTAATATCCCGGTACTTGTTTATGATAGCTGCAATGATATCTGTGCCTCCGGTACTTCCGTTAGCTGAGAAGGCAACCCCGATTCCACCTCCACAGAATGACGCTCCGATGACACACGCCATGAAAGGCTGGTCGTGAAGGAGACTGATCCCAGCCGCCAGTTTCTGGATAACGGATAAAAAGAAAGTCAGGGTGAACACTCCGAAGATGGTTTTGATACAAAACTTCAATCCCAGTAATTTAAGAGCTAACAGCAGCAGGAAGAAGTTGATAGTGAAATACGTATATTGCACCGGAAAGCCGGTCGCCCAATATACAATGGAAGCAATACCCGGTACTCCCCCGGTAGTGATATCGTTGGGTAGTAAAAATACCGTCCACCCGATGCCGTACAGAATCATGCCAATGGCAATCATTACATAGTCTCTAGCCTCACGGATAATGCTTTGCTTAGAAGGCTTTGGAATAGCTGTTTTCATAAACGTGATTATGATAATCTATAAAATGTTGAAACACGAACCAATGAATAATCCGGCTTTGGGGGAGAAGCCGGATTAATTTATGTTCGTGTCTGCAAAAATACTATTTTTATTTTACGAAAGCGTGGTGGTAGCCTTGTACTTTATTCCATCCTCCACGAGTAAAGTCGGGAATTTCAACCGGAGCTGAATTGTTTTCAATAGAGAGGCGGGTCAGTTCAGCCATGCAGCACCATTCTGCCAAGTCGTAAACGTCCATGTCTAAAGGTAAACCATTCTGTAAGCAGTATGCCAGACGATAATCCATGATAAAGTCCATACCACCGTGGCCGCCTACCTTCTTAGCTGTTTCTTCCAGTTCTTTGTGGATAGGATGTTTGTATTTATCCATTAGGGCTTTTTTAACGTCAGCAGGTACAGAACCGTGTGCGTTCAGGTTTTCATGATTAGGAACATCGTTTGAATCAACTTGTGAAGGTCTCAGGCAATATTCTTCAATCGGATATTTGCTTGCGTAACCGTCTGCTCCTACAATCTGATACATACGACTGTAAGGACGCGGAGTCATTACATTATGTTGGATTAACATAGTCTTACCATTTTCTGTGCGAATCAAAGTTGAAGTCTGGTCACCGTTCTGGAAATCCTTCACTTCTTCTCCTGTTTGCTTTTTAATATAAGCCGGACCATTGACAGCTTTCGTATCCATTGATACTAAAGTTTTCATACGGTCACCACGGTGGATGTTAAGTACTTGGCAAGCAGGACCCATACCGTGAGTTGCATATACATCACCACGATGTTTCTGATTGTAATCCATACGCCAGTTATTCCAGTATGAAGGCCAGAAGTCTTCCAAATTGTGAATGTATGAACCCTCTACGTGTAGTACGTCTCCAAAGACACCTTGCTGTGCCATATTCAGAGAAGTCAACTCGAAGAAGTCATATACACAGTTTTCCAACTGCATACAGTGCTTGCGGGTCTTTTCTGAAGTGTTGATTAACTGCCAGATTTCGTCCAATGTCATGGCAGCAGGTACTTCGATAGCTACATGTTTGCCATGTTCCATTGCATACACGCCCATTTCTGCATGGTGCTTCCAATCAGTTGCTATATATACAAGGTCGATATCTTCCTGTTCGCATAGTTTCTTCCATGCGTCTTCCGAACCACTGTAAGAAGTAGCTTCCGGCATTCCGGCATTCTTCAGGATTTCCTGTGATTTCTCTACACGTTCGGGAGAAAGGTCGCACAAGGCTACAATCTTGGTTCCCGGAATATGTGTCCACCGCGATACGGCACCAGGACCACGCATTCCCAATCCGATAAAACCGACACGTACGGTATCAATTTTGGGAGCAACAAGTTGGATTACGTCTTCTTGTCCGGCAGGGCGGGCAGGAGTTTCTACTTTGATAGGAGCGAAGGCTTCCTGAGCCTTCTGTTGTTGTGTGCAGCTTGTATGGCAGGTTAACAAGGTTAGTCCAATAGCTGCGACTGTGAATAGCTTTTTCATCATATTTTTTATGTTTTTAATAGGGGGTTATTTGTCGTTTTTCATTTTGCGGTCAAAAATAGTAATTTATTAGTCAATTCCATATAATTATAACAGATAATTTTGTTTTTTTACCCTTATTTGGGTAGAAAACAGGTCTTACTTTTTCTTTCAGATTTGTCATGGTCTTAATGCGTTTATGTTGTGACGGTCATATTTCCGTGTGTACGAAGTAAATACACCTCGTAAGGGGTGTTCCCCTATGAACTAATGTTTTTTTTAGCATTTCTTAATGTTTAAGTTTACTATTACTATTTCAAACCAACTCAAATATAAGACACACTATGGGAACATTCTCCTAGAATAGGAACCACTTTTTAGTATTGCTTAACTTTTTGTCTTCTTATCGGATGTCTATGTGAAGCAAAGTCATTCTTCCAGTAGAATACGTTTTCCATCGGCTTGTACGGCGTATAATTTGGCGTACGTCAATGATACCGTCAAGGGAACTTCGAATTTGATAAAGGTAGAAAAATAGAGTAACTTTCCATTAGCGTCTTTTTCCCTGAGTTCGAAAGCTACAGCTTCATCTCCGTTTGTAATGCTCACTTCCCGTCCGTTGATATTTCCTTTTATATCCTTTGTTATAGGTCTTATCCTTTGAAACTGGGTATAATGACCAACATCCGGTGGAGTAGTATCCAATCCTATATCTCCTTTCTTCCGGTCTTCCAGATAATAGAAAGGTTTGGCTTTTTTCGGATATTTAGCCATAGCTTTCTTTGCATTTTCAATCATTTCCTTCGTTACAGTATACTGATAGCTGCCATATTGATCGATCTGTGTATCTACGGTTACAAAGAATCCCCACATTTCAAAAAACTCGGTCAGATCTTCTTGTGCGGCTTCACTTGCCATTCGAGCAAACAGAAGTTGTTTAACTCCCGGATTATTGGAGGATGTCCGGTTCTCCCGCATGAGTTTGAACAGTCTTTGCCAGAAATCCGTTTTGTGTCCGCAACGATGATAGTAATTCCATAGTTGCCAGTTCATACGCATATGCAGTTCTGTATTTTCTCCCTGATAATTGCTGCCAAAGTTACACCAAGGTCGGTTGAGTACGCAATGGGCTTCCGAAAGTGTCATTCCTGTAATATTTCCTTCGGAGTTAGTCGTTCGGTTATCGGCCGCTTTAGGAAGATTAAGCTCTGTGCCGCGTGAACAATATTTTCCAAGTTTATACAGTATGAAATTCGAGAACAGATTATTGGACGACTCAGTAGAACTAGGCCAGTCGATTGCCAGTTGGTGAATGTGTCCGATTTCATGTGCGGGTCCCCAGGCGTTATCTTTGGCACTCATCACCTTGTCGTATAGTAATATATTTTCCAGATAGGTATATACGAATGCAATACGGTAGTCGGAAGCCCACATATATGCACCTTCAGGTGAAATTGCAAACAAGTGGTTATTAACCTGAGTAGGGCGCACATCTTCAATACCCATTAGTTCCTGCTCCCAACCGATGATGTTGTCCCATAGGTTAATAGCGGACAATATTTCATCTTTCACAAACTCACGCAGTTTATCCCGGTGGAAATAAAAGATAATCTTATCACCACGTACTCCGAAATACTTGTCGGTGGCTTTTGATAACAATTCGGCATATTTGGCATTTGTTTTGTGTTCTTTCAAGTCAAAGAAACCGCTGACCGTTCCGCTTCCTAATGGAATATGGATTTTTATAGGTTTCGGATGGCTGGTCAGGTCACAGTTGTACATGACGAATAACTGGCCCCTATTACGTATTTTGATTTTGTTAATACCCGGTTCCAGATAGTAAACGTCTCCCGAAGCGGCGGTCTGTACATATTCCTGCGGTTCCCAAAAGTTCGTTCTTTCTTCTCCTACACATTGTATTGAAACTTCGCGTCCATAGGTATCGCCAACAAGGACGATAATTTCGTCGTTTTTTTCCACAGCAATACCGGTCAGGTTGTCCAAGCTACTGTAATGTTTGGTCATTAACTTTTCCGCCCACTCGTTGATATCACTATAAGCGTTGTATTTGCGGATACGAAATTCTTTCTCCCATTCATCATAAGCGTTGTTTTTTAACGCTTCGGCTATGTGGACGAAATATTTGCTTGGCAATTTGTTGATTTCTTCATTGGTGACATCAGCTTTCAGTTCGCTACAAGTAATATCTTTGAATACGGTCAATAACTTAGTTGCCAAAGTGTTATCCTCATTCTTTTTAAAGAAGTGCATTTCGTCACAACTGACAAAGTTACCAAGTCCGCTTTTGACAACAAACTTAACGCCTGTGGCTTTCATCCCTTTCTTGAATACGATTCTGCTCGGAGTATCTTTCATTTTGAAGTCATAAGTTCCTTGAAGCGTATATCTTTTTCTATCGGAATCGGTAGAGGTGTAAACTTCAACCTCACCAAAATTACCATTCCCTGATCGGGTATAATAAATAAAGTAATTGATTTCCGTATCTCCTTTGAAGAAATATTCCAAAGTGACAGGGAAGGATGTATTACTCCATGAACTGTGATAATGTGACTCGAAGCTGATTCCTTGAGTAAATTTGCCATCGTATGATTTGTCAATGTCAGATCCGGGCTGGTATTCGCTGGCTTTTCCTCCGTACGGTATAATCTGAATATCTTCGGGAAGTACTACATCTTTTGTCTCTTCCTCTTCTTCCTCGATGTCAGGTATAGGCTGAGGCAGTGTTTTGTCGTTGGAACTGCAAGAAAGTGTTGCATTGAAAATAGAGAGAAATAGAAACAGGAGGGTAAACTTGTGGAATGTTTTCATATAAGTCTGATTGTGTTATTGATATAGATTGTGCGTTATAAAGGTAATAAAAATGGCAGGCATATATTACCTGCCATTTTTATAAATAATTATCGTGAAATGCAACTTATTCTTTATTCACAAGAATACGTTCTCCATCAGCCTGCACGGCATAAATGCCTGTACGGATTAAAGGAATATTTCTCGGTACACTGAATTTTAAGAAGTTAGAGAAATAAACAACTTCGCCCATAGTACCGTCTGTTGATTGCTTTCTTACTTCGAAGGCTACGGCTTGTTCTCCATTCTTAATTGTGATTTCACTTCCTGTCACAGATGCCACCATTGTATAGGTTGGAGTTTTAGTAATCTTTTCATTGTTCTGGAACTGGGTATAATATCCTAAGTCTCCAACCTCTTTATATCGGTAGTCGCCGGATGTAAAATCTGAAATTTTACGATCTTCAATATATTGTATTGGAGCGGCCTTCGGATAATTCTGAGTTTTAATCCATGCTTTAGTATCTGCTATCATCTTGTCAGTCACTGTATAAGTCCATGTACCGTATTGTTCTACTTTTACATTATCTACAGTTTTGAAGAATCCCCATGTTTCGAAGAAATCCGTAAGGTCTTCCTGGGCAGCTTCGCATACAGCTTTGACGAAAGCCAATTGTCTTGCTCCCGGATCGCTTTCTGGCACATTTTTATATGTTGTACGCATGATATCGAATACTTTAGGCCAGAATTTAGCTTCCTGTTCGTTACCTTTACATAAATCATAATAGATCCATAGCTGCCAATTCATACGCATGTGAATCTCAGTATCTTCATTCTGGTGAGTAGAAGTACCCATATTCCACCATACCTGCTTATCTCTATAAATTGCATTGGCTAAAGATGTCAAGCCTCGTCCGCGTGACTTATATTTTCCTAATCTGCGAATTACGTAATTAGAGAACAGATTGTTGGATGATTCGGTGGACGACGGCCAGTTGATAGCTGCTTGATGTACGTGTCCCATTTCGTGGGCAGGTCCCCAAGCATTATCTTCTGCTGCCATTACATTTTCACGTAAAAGAATATTTTTCAGATACGTATATACGAATCCCATACGATAATCAGATGCCCACATATACGAACCTTCAGGAGAAATGGCAAACATGTGGTTATTGATTTTTCCGTCCTGTCTGTATTGAGAGATTCCCATTAACGATTGTTCCCAACCGACAATGTCATCCCAAAGATGAATAGCGGATAAAATTTCAGTCGGAGCAGCATCCAACATTTTCAGACGATGGAAATAGAACATCATTCGTTCTCCACGTACACAGAAATATTTATGGGTGGCTTTACTGATTAATTCTGCATATTTAGCATCTGTCTTGTGTTCTTCCAGATCGAAGAAACCATTAACTACACCGTGTCCTAGAGGAATATGTATTTTGATAGGAGCAGGGTTGTTAAGCAACTGTTCTCCATCCACATTGTGCATAACGAACAATTGACCGGGACCTTGCATCTTTAATAAGTTAACCCCTTCTTCCAAAGAGTAGGTCGTTCCGGTTGCCTGTGTTTGCTTGTAGTAGTCAGTGGAGCTACCGCTTGTATAGACATTCTCCTCCCAAATACATTGTAATGATACTTTTTGTCCTTCCGGGATATTACCTACTAATACTATGATTTCTTCATCTTTGTTGACGTAGATTCCGGTCGGATTGTCTAGATTACTGTATTTCTTTGTTTGTAGTCTTGTTGCCCAGTAGTCGATATTGCTATATGCTTTATATTCGCGTATACGGAAATCTTTCTCCCATTCGTCATAAGTGTTATCTTTTAATGCATGGGCCACACGTCTGAAAGTTTCACTTTCCAATGCATCGATTTCTTCGTCGGTAACTCCTTCTTTCAAGGAACTACAAGTAAGATCTGTAAAGACAGTCAGGAGTGGATCATTCAAATCTCTGTAATTTGCTTTTTCAAAAAACTCCATTTCTCCACAACTGGCGAAGCCTCCTAAACCCGTCTTAACGGTGATTTTAACTTTAGTGGCTTTGACCGTTTTAGTTAGTATTCCGGTCTTGCCGTCAAACCCGCCCTGCTGTCCGAAATCATAAGTACCTGCAAGAACATAATTCGGATTATCCGCTGTTTGAACGTAAACATCGACTGCTCCGAAGTTTCCGTTTCCGTTTCTAGGATAATAGATAAAATAATCGACTTGTTTATCTCCTTGAAGTGTATATTCTAGATCTATAGGCAGTGGATGAGTCGTATTATCCCAAGGAGAATGATAATGATATCCATCACCTTGTGTCTGTGAGCCTTTGATTCCGTCGAATGTCTTTTCGATGCTCCAGTTATCTCCTTGTGAGATAGCATTTCCACTTACTATGGCTATTTGAGTATCGTTTCTGAAATCAACATCATTAACTCCATATTGGGTTAAATTAATGGTATAATTGCCCAACTCAGATTTAACAGCTAATTTGGCATAACGTTTTGTTTTTCCTTGATTATCAAGGATAGAAAGCATTATTTTATCATCCTGTTGGAAAGCTGTAGCCCATTTTTCGTCGGAATTGACGCTCCATTGGCTGGTTCGCAGATTTGTTTTTACCGGGATTGACATTGTAGTGCTTCTAAAGTCAATCTCTTTGTTCAGGTCACTACTGCTGATTTCAAATGTATTTGGAATCAGTTCACTCTCATCGTCCTTACATCCGGTATATATTAAGGATGTTATTAGACATAAGAAGTATGTTAAATATAAATGTATATATTTCATAAGTTATTGGATTTGTATAGGAAACCGTTCTATAAACAATAAGAGCGTTTCCTATGTATTAACTTTAGTGATTACATTCCCCATAATTTAAGTTCGGCCATTCCCCAACATGCATACCATGAAGTACTACCTGGCTGGAATTCTCCTATGCAATTTCCTAAATAAGACTCCATTACTGTCAATCTTAGATAGCTGAAAGGATTAGGCGACGTAAATACTTTTGAGGTATATGTTTTTCCTCCTTCACTTGCTGTTGGTAATCCTTCGTTTATTTCGACAAACTCATTCCAATTTGTTCCGTCATTACTAGTAAATAACTTAATTACTTTAGGTCCTGAGTTATTCCAACCTTTTGTAATATACTCAAACATGATAGCTCTCATTTCTTTACCTAAATTGATGTCAATAGGTTGTCCATACTGAGCATTTCCGCTTGCTGATTGATATTTGGTTTCATAAGCTGTACTGGTATCGTCATCGTAAAGAAAACTTAGTGAATTAGCTCCACAACTCAACGGATCAGTAATTTTATCTGTCAAGTCAATCTTATCATCCACCATATCGAACATATACTTCAAGATTACATAATGTTTTTTAGTGTCCGAGGTAATAGTTTCAAGATCTTCACTTTGTTCAAGTTGTAGTGGAATTAAATAAGTCGCCCCTTTAGTCAATTTAGAACGGTCTACTACTAAAACCCCGACGCTTTCACTAATTCCGGAACTGAATATCAAATCTTCCAGTTGATAAAACGCTCCTTCCGGAACTGCTTTGTAATCTGTTCCTTGGGCCGTATTGTATGCATCTATTTCTGTTTGGTCAGTGCTGGCTTTTATACCGGCCGTAAAATTCCACTGGTTGATGACTCCGGATGTCATGGAGACTTTGATTTCAGCAATAATTTCTTCTTCCTTATTAACTCCCAGGTCTATCATTGTGGATGATTTCTCAAATTTGATACCTAGCTGTTTCACTTGAGGTTTAAGAATTAAGTCTCTTTGCTCAAAATTGACAGAATCAGTTTTACTGGTTAAGCGGATAGGTAAAATAAAGATGCTGTTGGCATTAGCTTCCGCTTCCACCTGTTCTGTTATTTTTTCCGGATTTAATGTAAACTCTTCTATTTTATAGGTATCTGAGGATTCGAAACTAATATCCTTATTCCGGAAAGTATAACAATCACTGTTCAATACAACATAGTTGTTGCCTTTGTAACGTGATTCATTATCAATTTCAGTCTGAGATAATGTGCTTAGTCTGACTTGGGCCGTAGCGGAAGGATCGCTTCCGGATTTGACTACAGTAATAGAATATTTTACTTGTTGTCCATCGTTGAAGAGTACCAGATCGTTCTGTCCGCTATTCTTTAAATAAAGAATCTTGTTGTACTCTTGGGGTATCAGTTCTTGGTAGTCAGCTTCTTCACATCCGGTAAATGTGGCGAGTGAACCCAAGAAAAGAAGTGAGTATAATATTTGTTTCATAATTTGTAAACAGTTTAAAGATTAATATTCGGGTGCTTGAACCATTTGTGGATTCTTGTATGTTTCGTTAGCAAATATAGGTGCCAGATACATACGGTTTTCCCATTTGTAATCTTGATTTACAATAACAGGTTGATTTAACTCTTCGAAAGTAGGTTCTTCTACTTGTTCCATATTCAACCCTTTACGTACGCCAGCTGCAAAAACTTCAGGGGCAATCATCCAACGTCGTGCGTCGTAATAGCGTAGGCCTTCTCCCCATAGTTCTACAAAACGTTCGTTGCGTATCCAATCCATGGCCGGCATATCATTCAGCATTTCTTCTGTTACATCCGGTATACCGGCACGTTCACGAACTACGTTAAGATACGTAAGTGCTTCTTTGGGTCTGTCTAAAGCTGCCAAACATTCGGCTACACTCAGGTAAAGTTCTGCTAAGCGGAAGAGAGGACGTGGATAGCTTTTTTCGTTGTTACTCCAGTTTGTACCCCAGTTCAGGTCGGGCTGGATAAATTTCTTTGACATGTATCCTGTGACACAGTGATCACGGGCGAATTCAGTTCTGTTCCAACCTTGTGCTTCGCCTTTCTTAAGATTGAGTACCAGAGGTTTGCCGCCTGAAATTCGTGGGCTGTATTGGTCTCCGTCAAATGAAAGCCATGCATAGAATCGTGGTTCGCGGTTGGTATTTAACTTGATAATATCCGCATTGCTTCTTCCTGCAGATTCATACCATGAATCTTCTTCTGCGAAAGTCCCTTTATTGGCAGCAATTCGAGGTAATTCTCCTTCTTTGGTATAGAATCGCTCTACACTGTTTAATAAAGGAGAGTAGCCGCTATATCCACTTCTCCAAGGGCCTCCGTCTACTTTTACCACGTGTACGGGTAAAGAAGCCATTACTACACCACCGTCATCTGCAAGTCCCCATATCATTTCACGGTTACCATCCGAGTAACGACTAGTTACGAGATAACGCATCAAATAAACATGTTTTTTGAATTCTTCGGTAACTCCGTCTACGGGAACATCAAGCTCTCCTAGATTAAGTCCTTGATTACCCATAAGGATTGCACTTTCTTTAGTAGTCATCAGTCCGCATCCGCCTTCTCCTTCTGCCCATTCCAGTGCGTCTTTACAAGCAGTCAGTGCGCGTTCCCATTTATCGGGATCATAAACCTGGCTGACTAATTCTTTCCCATATCCCGGTGTTTCGAAATTCTTGTTTTTCCAATCCGGATAAGGGAATTTCCCATTCCATAAGTCAGAAGCTGCATAGAGCAACAAGCGTGCTTTTACTGCTTTTGCAATAGTGGAAGTTGCACGTCCCCATTCCGAACCGATACGGGAGGCCGGAAGATCTTTAGCTGCTTCGTCCAGTTTCATGGAAATCCAGCTTGTTACGTAATCAAAGTGATAACGTCCGTGATATTCATTGTTCGGTGTATCCATATCAATGTATGAATCAGTGATAGGGCACGGGCCATAGTATTCTAATATCAGGAAATGATAGTAAGCAATTAGGAAATTGGCTTCGGCAGTCCATTCTCTTTTTTGTACTTCCGATACATCGAGGGCATTTGGTAATTGGGACAGAAACAGATAACATTGTCCGATATAGCGGTAGATATTACCCCATTTCCAGTCTCCGGGAGATTCCGGAGTCAGCAGTCCCCAACCGGCACGTTGTCCGCTGTGTCCCCATAATTCCGGGAATACAAATTCATCAGTAGATGCAGCTTCCATTCCGGTATAAGTAATTGGGTTGGATGAACCTTTGATTCCTGCATAGCATGAGTAGAGGAAGCCAAGTGTACTTTCCGGCTTTTTAACGGCATCTCCCAGACCTGCTTGTTCGGGAGGTACTACATCTAGGAAATTGCAAGATGTCAGGCAGCACGTAGAGAGTATTAACAGACTACCCATCTTCTTTATTTTATCTATAAGTCTCATATTTATCTCGTATTTAGGTTCATATATTAGAAATTAAGTTGTACTCCGATGTTGAATGTACGCTGCAAAGGATAAGCATTCCATGATAGTTCCGGGTCCCATAGCTTGAACGGACTGAATACGGCTATATTGTCACCGTTCAGGTATACGCGTCCATATTTGAATTTATATCCCAGTTCCAGTGTCTTGAAACGGATGAAATTACCGTTACGCATCCAGTAAGTACTAGCTACTGTATTATTGGCTGTTTGTGAACTAGTTAATCCTAAGCGCGGATATTTAGCATTCGGATTGGGATTTGACTCAGACCAGTAGTCATCTGCAATGAATTGCATGACATTATAGTCACTTTGGCCGAATGGTGAAATACCGCTAATCATGATAGTGCGTTTAGCCGACCCATTGAAGAATACACCGAAATCGAATTTTTTATAGGTTACATTCATTCCCAAACCATATTGGATGCGGGGGGTAGTTCCATAAGGAGAGATCATTACTTGGTCACTGCCATCTATTTTACCATCTCCGTTTACATCACGGTATTTTATGTCTCCCGGTTTAACAGTACTACCAAGATTCTGTGTCGGGCTATTATCGATTTCTTCCTGACTGCTGAATAATCCTTGGGCGATATATCCGGTTGTGCGGCTTAACGGTTTGCCTGTAGATGTTTTCCATACATAGGGATAAACCGGTTCATCCAGGTTGACATATTTGTTTTCAGTATATGTGAAGTTTCCACGGAAATCTACATATAAATCTTTTGTGAATTCTTTTCTCCAGTTTACACTTAGTTCAATACCCCAGTTATCAACTTTACCTTTATTGCTCCAAGGTTTAGCTGTATAATATCCAAGAGATTCCGGCCATGCTTCGCGGTGGAGCAGGATATTGTAACGTTTCTCATTAAAATAATCGGCAGTAATAGTCAACTGGCGGAATAATTCGAGGTCGATACCTATATCCAGTTTCTTTACGCGTTCCCAACCGCCATTAACAACTGCATAATTGGTTACTAAAGGTCCATATAGGGTATAGTTCATATCTACACCGGTAGTGAAGCCTATGTTATTGAGCGATACTTGGTCGATATACAGGAAGTGTTGTGCACCGGCAGAAAGTCCGGTTTCGTCACTACCTACCAGACCATAAGATCCTCTGATTTTCAGGTTATCTATATACTTGGTCATCGGTTCAAAGAACTTTTCGTTACTGATTACCCAGCCTAGAGATACGGCGGGGAAGAATTCGAAACGTTCTTTCTTGGCCAGACGTTCTGTTCCGTTATAACCGAAATTCAGTTCTACCAGATAGCGCTGACCGTAGTCGTAAGTAAAACGTCCTGAGAATCCTTGATTGCGTTCGGGTAGTACGCTACTACGATATTCACGTTGCATATACATCAACATTCCTGTTACATGATGCAGGTTGAACTGGCGGTCATAATTCACGCGGGCGTCCAGATAGAAAGTCTGGTCGGAAGCTTTGCTTATATCTGATGTTTTCAGATAGTCAGTTCCTGATGTTCCCAGGCGTTCAATTTCATAATCAGTAGGATTTGAAGGGTTATAACTTCCTCCTTTAATACCATAATAATAAGGTTCGATCGTCCGGTTGTAGGAAGATGAAGCCCAATTCTTCCAATTGACCATTGCTTGTACGCTTAACCCCTTAGTTACGAAATCAAGTTTTTGGTTGATTTTTAAAGAAGTATTGAGTGTGTTCTCATTATATTCCTTGAATGAACTCAACATATAAGCATACGGGTTGGTACGTACCGAAGATCCTGTCCATATAGCATTACCAAAACGGATATGTGTGTCTCCGGGTTGTGCCGGGAAAGTAACGGGGAAGTTAATAGGATTACAATACAACATCTGAGCGAATAAATCGGAAGTACTGTAGTTCGGTCCCTTCTTGTTACGAATCTGGGCGTTCATGTGTAAATCGATTTTAGTTGTAGATGTTATTTTGTAAGAGATATTGTTTTGGAAATTATATCCCCAATTGTTTATATTATTATTATACGAATATACTTTCTTTGTATCCAGCAAACCTGTATCGTGATTGGCTTGCAAGCTCATATAATAAGATGCTTTTGAACCACCGCCTGAGATGTTGACATTGGCACGCTGATTCATATTCATGTTTTTGAAGATGACGTCTTTCCATTGTACATCCGGATAAATGTAAGGATTAACTTGGTTGCGTGTGTTGTCGATGTCAAGTTGCGAATATTTTGGGGTCGCTCCCGGATTACGTGTCAATTGGGCTTCGTTGTACATTTCCATCCAAGTGGCACCATTTACAAAGTCGGGGAAGTTCATCGGTTTATTGAAAGAGTTCTCAACCGTGACGTTAATTCTGGTTTTCTCGTTTTCTTTACCGGTCTTGGTAGTGATGAGCATAACGCCGTTGGCACCACGGGCACCGTAGATAGCGGTCGCAGAAGCATCTTTCAAAATAGAGAAACTTTCAATCGTTTCAGCCGGAATATTATTCAGGTCTGCCGTAGAAATTTCTACATCATCCAAAAGTATTAAAGGAGTGGCTCGTCCGCCAAAGGTACTCACACCGCGAATGTAGAATTCGGAAGCGGCACCCGGTTCGCCGGTCGAAGTCATAGAAATAACACCTGCCAGTTTTCCCGCAAAGGAGGTGGTAAGCGAAGAACTTGGAGCTTTCAGTTCCAGACCTTTCACACTGGTGATTGACCCTGTTACACTGACTTTCTTCTGTGTACCGGCACCTACTACTACAACTTCACTCAGCAGTTGGTTGTCTGATTCCATTTTTACGTTGATGACACCAAGATCGCCTACATCGACTGTTTTCTTTCTGTAACCGATGTAACTGAATTCCAGCTGTGCTTTCGAGCCGCTGATAGCAATCGTGAAATTACCATCCAAATCGGTAATTACTCCGTCCTTCTGTCCTTTCACTACAACAGTAGCACCGATAACCGGATCGCCATTTTCAGCGTCTACCACCGTACCCGTAACGGTACGTTTCTTTTTGGGTTGTTGCTGTGCGGCTTCCTCTTTGTTTACCTTTAATATGATCTCGTTACCTTTGATCATGTAGGTGATTCCGCTACCTTTGAAGACTTCTTTTAAAACTTCTTCAATAGTCCCTTCACAATTTAGATTTTTGTTGGTTGTGTTTTTCAAGTCTGCAGCATTGTAGAAAAATGTGTAATTACTGTTTTTTTCAATTAGCTGGATTGCTTGTTTGATAGTCATTGCTTGCCCTTTTACTGAGATTACTCCTTGTGCTCCTAGGATGTTGAGCGGGTAAAAAAGCAACAGCAATACGATATACTTCAGATATCGTTGCTTGTAAGAAATTTGAATTTTTCTCATGCTTTAGCATTTTAGATTAGACATAAGTTTAATTATTATTTTTTTATAATGATTTTATTTGCATGTTCTTCTTTATTCAGGTTTAATGTGAAACAAATTTTGTTGACTACATCTTCCAATGGTTCGTCATAGCGAATGCTTCCGGTAAATGCTGATTCATGATTGATACCTTTTGCTAATGTGACGTCGGAGTTGTACATTTGATTGATGATACTAATAAGCTCTTGCAAGGGAATATCCGTGAAGTTATATTTTCCGTTTTCCCATTTTATATTAGTAATCTGTTCTACTCTCATTTCAGCATTACGCGGATTGTATATCACTCTTTGTAAAGGCTTCATTACTGTTTTTTGTCCGGTGGATTCAACATTAAATTCTATCTTTCCACGAAACAATGTAATTTCGTTCTTTTCGGCATCGGTTTGTTTGATATGGAAGCAAGTTCCTTTTACTTCAATAAAAGCCTTGTCGATATATACTTGGAAAGTACTTCCTTCATGCTTATAAACTTCAAATAATGAATTACCACTCAACCAGACTTTTCTTTCTTTGTTAAAAGATTTTGTATATTGAATAGAACTTCCGGGCTCCATCCATACTTTGCTGCTATCCGGAAGAGTGTACATCTGGTTCTGCTGAGCTGTAATTTTAATAAGCTCATTAGCTATCTTGTCGCCTTTAAACGTTAACCAGAATCCGCCTATTGTCAATAAAAGTGCAATTGAGGCAGCGGCAAAATACCACCTTGGTTCTACAAGAACTCTGTTATTTTTCCTGTATTCACATTTAGTTTTTACCTTTTTCCATATTTGTTCTTTTATTGCCATATCAGCAGCTCTGTTTCCAGATTCATTCCATTGTTTTTTTATTTCTATATCTACCGATTCCAAGTCAGCAAAGGCTTTCCGTTGCTTTTTGGAGAGTCTACCTGACAGCAGACTTTTGATTAATCTTTTCCTTTCGACCTTATCCATTCTATTCTACCTTGTTGGTTTTAAACTCTATTGTTGCTCATATACTATAAATACACACCAGCTCTTTCTAACCCCACATCGACTTTGTAAAAAAGTGAAAGTTTTTTTGAACGTAAACTGTAATTGTCTGATAATTAGCAATGTAGTTAATTGATTAATGCGAAAAAAAATAAAAAAGATGTGAGATGTATTACTAAGTTCTTGTAGAACTAAGGCCATATTTGGCTGCCGCTTCAGTAGCTATCCTATTGTTGATAGGTGGACTTTGGATGATTTTAGGTGATAATAAAGCGGAAATGAATGAGTTGGTAAGGATTGAAGCCCAACAAAGTATGATGTATATTTTGCCGGATAGCACCAAGGTCTGGATGAAGCCCGGAAGTTCTATTCAATTTGCAAAAGATTTTAATAAAGACAGAAAAGTCTGGTTGAGTGGTAATTCATTATTTGAAGTTTATAAGCACGAGGGAAGTACTTTTCAAGTACACATTAATAAAGCTTTTATAGAAGTGAAGGGAACTTGCTTTCTTGTCAAGCAAGATGATATAAAGCAGAATGAAATTACGCTGTTTCATGGTAAGATAGAATTTAATGTTGAATCTACCGGGAAGAAAATAGTCATGCAACCACTTCAGAAAGTGACTTATAATGTAGATAATGCACAAACACAAATAGAGAATATCTCAAATATCAGTTGGGAAAATGGAAGATATAACTTTGAAGATGTTCCGTTGACTCAACTGATTGAAACAGTCAATCAGATGTATAATACAAATATAGTCTTAAAGAGGAATTTAGGAAAAAAAGCATTGTTTAGTGGGAGTATCCGTTATGACGAAACTTTGGATGATGTACTTGATAAAATCTGTTTTAGTCTCAATTTGACCATAGAAACACACAATGAACAAATTATTATTCATTAATATCAATATAAATATTTTATTATAAACTTAATCGAATGTCTAATCTAATCAGTCGAAGCATGAGAAAACAAAGAATCTCTAGTTGCAGGCGATATTTGAAGTATATCGTCCTCACTTTGCTTTTTTATCCGTTATCTGTCCTTGGAGCTCAGGGACAAGTTTCAGTAAAAGGGCAGTCAATCACTATTAAACAGGCTATTCAGCTTATTGAAAAAAACAGTAGTTATACTTTTTTCTACAATGCAGCAGACCTGAAAAACACAAAAACTAGAAATATTAATTGTTCGGGTACAATTAATGAAGTGCTTAACGAAGTATTCAAAGGGAGTGGAGTCAGTTATACTATTAAAGGTAACGAAGTTATTTTAAAAGTTGAAGGCGAATCTACTCAACAAGCGGCCAAACACAAGATTATTGGTGTAGTGACCGAGTCGGCCACCGGAGATCCCATTCCTGGGGCATCTGTTATGATTAAAGGAACAAAAACCGGTACGACTACCGATGTAGATGGTAAGTTCGAGGTTATGGCGACTTCCAGTGATGTTCTGGTTATCTCTTTTATCGGATATTCTTCTAAGGAGATCAAAGTAGGAAACCAGAAAGTACTGAGTGTTACTTTATCTGACGATGCAGAACAGCTGGATGAAGTAGTCGTAACGGCCTTCGGAACAGGACAGAAGAAAGAAACAGTAACAGGTTCTATCCAGTCTGTACGTCCGGCAGATTTGAAAGTACCGACTGCTAATCTTTCTACGGCTTTTGCCGGTCGCCTTTCCGGTGTGATCTCTTATCAACGTAGTGGTGAGCCTGGAAATAACGGTGCGGATTTCTTTATCCGTGGTGTTGCTACCATGAACAGTGCTACTCCGCTTATTGTACTTGACGGAGTTGAAATCTCAAAAGCGGATTTGAATGCACTTGATCCGGAAGTCATTGAAAGTTTTTCTGTACTGAAAGATGCAACTGCTTCCGCCATGTACGGTACACGCGGTGCGAATGGTGTACTTATCATTAAAACCAAGTCGGGTTCCGACCTTGAAAAACCGATTATCGGTGTGCGTGTAGAGGCTTACGTCAATACACCTATTAAGCGCCCGAAAACGGTGGACGGAGTGACGTTTATGAGAATGTATAATGAAGCCGTTACTAATCAAGGTACCGGAGATGCACTGTATTCAGATGATAAAATCTATGGTACGGCGAATAACTTGAATCCATACATTTACCCGAATGTGGATTGGTACGACGAAGTGTTCAAGAACGCGACTTTCAATCAGAAAGCTAACTTCAATGTTCGCGGAGGTACTTCCAAGATTACTTACTTTATGAATGTGAATGTCAATCATGAAACAGGTATGCTGAAAGACCGTTCCAGCAACTTCTTCTCTTATAAGAATAATATCGACTATATGAAATATGCATTTCAGAATAATGTGGACTTCCATATGTCGAAGACTTCTACTTTGTCTTTACACTTGAATGTACAGTTGAACAATATGCATGGTCCGTTGACAACTTCAGAAGGAGCCGGTGTAGATAATATTTTTGGGGCTATCATGGGAACTAACCCGGTCGATTTTCCTGTAATGTATCCGCAAGAAGATGAGAAATGGTATCGTTGGGGTAGTATTGTGGCAGGTAACTATAATCCTGTAAACCCTGTTGCTGTGTCCAGTATGGGATATAAGGATACGTTCGAGAGTACGGTCGTTGCCAATCTGGACTTTGATCAGAAACTTGATTTTATTACCAAAGGATTGAGCTTCAAAGCATTGATTTCATTTAAGAACTGGAGTTATAATTCCAAATATCGTTTACAGGGTTATAATACTTACCAGTTGACTGACTATACCAAGAATGAAGATGGAACATATAATTATACAGTAAATTCAATAGGGGATGCAACCAATCATACGTTAGATTCTTTCTTTGGTACTGATGGTGACAGACGCTTTTACATTCAAGGTTACTTTAATTATGACCGTGCTTTTGGCGATCATCATGTAGGTGGTATGTTGTTGTATAACCAGGATGAATATAACTCAAATGTTAATTCCAGTTTATTGAACTCTTTGCCCAAACGTAGAATGGGTATTGCCGTTCGTGCTGCTTATGATTATGCCAATCGCTATTTATTTGAGTTCAATGCTGGTTATAATGGATCTGAGAACTTCGCAAAAGGACATCGTTTCGGATTCTTCCCCTCTGTGTCAGTGGGTTGGAATATCAGTCAGGAAAAATTCTGGGAACCAATTAGAAATATAGTATCTAATTTCAAAATTCGCGGTTCTTATGGTTTGGTGGGTAACGACCAAGTACCTTATACTCGTTTCTTGTATATGGGAATCACTACATTGAATGATTCGCCCAGCTATCAGACTGGTTATGGCAGCCATAAAGAGTCACATAATGGCCCTACATTCTCAAGATTTGAAAATGAAGATATGACATGGGAGGTAGGTCATAAGCTGAATGTGGGAGCAGACATTCAATTATTTAACTCTCTCAATTTGACAGTTGACGCATTCCGTGAGATCAGAAGTAATATCCTTACTACAAAAGGTTCTATTCCTAATTATCTGGGAGCAGCCAAGACAGTAATCTATGGAAACTTTGCCAAGGTAAAGAACTGGGGAGTTGATCTGGCGGTTGATTATGGTAAACAGATCAATAGAGATCTATCAATTCAGTTTAAAGGAACGTTTACGTTTGCCAGAAATCGTGTAATGGAAACTGATGAGGCCGCTGATATACGTCCGGCTCTGTCCGCAGTAGGAAAACCCTTGAATACACTATGGGGATATGTAGCTGACGGACTATATATTGACGAAGCTGATATAGCGAATAATCCTACCTCTACATTAGGTAATATAACAATAGCGGCAGGTGATGTGAAATATGTAGACCAACCGGATGTAAATGGTAATTATGATGGACAGATAGACTCCGATGACAGAGTCGCCATTGGTCATCCTACTATTCCTGAAATTATCTATGGTTTCGGTCCGTCTATTACTTGGAAGAAATGGGACTTCTCCGTATTCTTCCAGGGACAGGCTAACGTCTCATTGATGATGAGTGGTTTTGAGCCTTTTGGTACTCAAAGTAAAAACAATGTGTTGGAGTGGATTGCAGAGGATTATTGGAGCAAAGAAAATCAGAATCCGAATGCTAAATATCCCCGTTTGACTAAGTACAACAACAATAATAATATGCAATCTTCTACTTATTGGTTGAGAAACGCCGCTTTCCTGAAATTAAAGAATGCAGAAGTTGGTTATAACTTTAAATGGGGAAGAGTTTATATGAGTGGAACCAATCTGCTGACATTCTCTCCGTTTAAATTGTGGGATCCTGAAATGGGTGGAGGAAAAGGTATGGCTTATCCTACTCAGAGAACTTTCAACTTAGGTGTTCAAATTACATTCAAATAAACATATAATAACCAGTGATTATGAAAAAAATATATAGAATTTTATTCTTGCTAGTTGCATTAATTGGATATAGTTCTTGTAACTATCTGGACATTGTTCCGGATGAAACAACTACTGACGAGGATACTTATGCTGATAAAGATGCAGTGAGAGATTATCTTTATTCTTGTTATGCCTATTTGCCGCAGTGTAACATATCGAGTGGTAGCTTGGACCAGATGACAGGTGATGAGGTGATTACTGCATTCGAGCATGAAACGTTTGCCGGTTTCCCTAAAGGAAACTATTCTGCGGCAACTCCTGTAATTTCTTATTGGGACACTTTCTTCCAGGGTATCCGCCAATGTTATATGTTGCTTGAAAGGATTGACAAGGTAGCTGATTTGAGAAACGATTTGAAAGTGGATTATAAGGCACAGACTAAATTTCTGATAGCTTATTATCATTATTTGATGGCCCGTTGTTATGGTCCTACTTTGCTGATAAAAGAAACACCTTCTATCACGACTCCGGTGGAAGAATATTTGGGAAGAACACCTTATGATGAATGTGTGGAATGGATATGTAATTTGTTTGACGAAGCTGCCAATGATTTGCCGGCTGTTCGTTCTACGGCTTCCGAGTTCGGACTTGCCACTAGTATCGCTGCTAAATCATTAAAGGCAAAGATGCGACTTTATGCAGCTTCGCCGCTATTCAATGGTAATTCAAAATTTTATAGCAACTTTGTAGATAAGGATGGTGTGCAGTTGATGCCGCTTACTTATGACGCTAATAAGTGGGTACTTGCAAGAGATGCCTGTAAAGAGGCTATTGAACTTGCCGTACTGAACGGACATGATTTATATAAAAAGAAAGATTACCGGCTGGATGAGTCAGAAGCTAATCCATACCCCGAAGAAGGAGCTGTCAGATGTTTGCGTACAGGTATGGTGGATTGGGAATCACGTAACGTAGAAGTTTTGTTTGCCGAAACTCGGAATGAAGGTAGCTATGGCGTACAAAATAAATCATTGCCGTTTGTGAAAGACGGTTGGGCATGGAATGGTGTTTGTCCTACTTGGGCTATGTTGAATCGCTTTTATACAAAGAATGGTTTGCCTTGGGATGAAGATCCGGAATTTGCATCGAAAGTGAAAACCGAAGTGGTTAGTGTAGATGCTGCTCATGCTACTCAAGCTGCACAGGGTCAGAAAACAATTCTCTTTAATTTAGACCGTGAGCCTCGTTATTATGCTTGGATAGCTTTTCAGGGTGGTTACTTTGAGGTATTGAACAATGCTACAAATCCGGCTTACAGCGATGGTTATGTAGATGGTGGACGCTTGGTATGTAGTTTCCTTTTGGGAGGTAATTGTAGTATTGGTACAGCTAACGTGCAGCGTGATGGTAACTATAGTCCTGGTGGATATTTGAATAAAAAAGGAGTGGATCCCAATACTACCGTGGGGACGAGCAGTACGACTTTGAACCAATATCCTTGGCCGGTTATTAGATTAGCAGATTTATATTTGGCTTATGCAGAAGCTTGCATTGAAATTGGAACATCAGATGATTTGACGAATGCTAAGACATATATCAATTATATCAGAGAACGTGCAGGAATTCCGACATTAGAAACTTCATGGAATGGAATAGCTACGCTGAACCAATCTAAACTTCGGGAAATTGTCCGTCAGGAAAGAATGATTGAATTGTATCTGGAGAATCAAAATTTCTGGGATATGCGTCGTTGGCTTCTGGCTGAGGAATATTTCGGAGTAAAAGCGAAAGGTATGAATATTAAAGCGTCAACAATTGATGATTTTGCCAAACTGACAGAAATCAGTTTTGAGCGTAAGTTTAAATCTCCTACTCAGTATTTGTTGCCAATTCCTTCTACTGATATAAACAGAGACCCACAATTGGTGAATAATCCGGGGTATTAATCAATAAAATGTCTATTAATATGAAAAAAATATTATCTTATATTATAATGGGAATCTTGGGAGTGACGGTTTTTACTGCTTGCTCTGATGATGAATCTTATCCTACTCCGACAGCTTTGGATGCGAGTACACTCTCTTATGAGGCGAAAGCAGGAGCTGTAAAACTGAAATGGAAGATTCCGGAGAATGCTAATTATAAGTATATCAAAGTTACTTATACATTGCCGGAAAGTGGTAAGGAGTGTTTACGTCTGGCTAGTGTATATAGTGATACGATATTGGTGGATAATTTATTGAAAAGATATGGAGATATTGTGTTTACGTTACAGCCATGCAGTGCTGATGGTAATGGCGGAGAAATTTGCTCTATTACTGCACAGGCAGCGGCAGCAAATAAGCAGACTGTAACTATTTCTAAAGACTTTAAAATAACGGGAGAAGGAGATGCATGGACCGATGCTCAGGAAACATCAGAAGGGCCGTTGAAGAATCTGTTTGACGGTAGTACTGCTTCTGATAATTACTTCCATATGTCTTGGAGTGCTTCGACTCCTTTTCCGCATTATATCGTAGTAGATTTAAAAGAAGAAACAAACTTTTTTAGTTTCACTTATACTGCTAGGGATAACGCAAACTGTGATAATCCGAAAGAAATGGATATTTTGGTAAGTAAGGAACTGGTGGGATCGAAGCCTGATTATGTAAATGAAACGGGAACGACTAAGTTGGCTTCTCTTTCAGAACTTCCGGGAACTCGGAAAGCCTCATATATGTCGGACAGAATTTCTTCGGATGAAACATTTCGATATGTCTGGTTTAAAGTATTGTCTGCAACTTCCGGAAGTAACTGGATTGCTCTGTCGGAACTGGCATTGAAACAAGTGACAACGACAATCTATGATCCCGAAACCGGAGAGACAGTGGTAGTGGAGGATTAATGTCTCTTGAAATAAGTGACGTTCTCTGACAGAGAATTGATAGCGGAGATACAAATGATTGCTAGGATATATTTGTATCTCCGTTCTTTTTCCCCTTTTATAAATTAAATTGAAAACTATGAGAAGAATATATTTATTACTGCTTTTCTTGATTCCCTTGAGTCTGCTGGCGGCTTGTTCCAGCGACGATGAAATAGCAATTGCTACATTGGAAATCAGTAAAACAACAGTTGACTTCAAAAGTGAAGCAAGCGAACAAAGTCTGACGATTACTACAAATGCTGTTGCGTGGACTGCCCAATCGGATAAAAGTTGGTGCCGCCCTTCGATTGTAGGAAAACTGCTGAAAATATCCGTAGATCAAAGTGACGAAAGATTGGTACGTGAAGCTACCGTATCGGTTACGGCAGATGGGTTATCGAAAACGATCAGAGTCCGTCAGCTAGGTTATGAAGCGGCTATCTTGATTGATCAGCAAGCGTTTGAAGTACCGGCGGTAGGTGCGCAAATCAAATTTGCTGTGACTACCAATGTTGAGGTAGAACCGGTTCTGTCCGACTGGATTGTCGAAGCTCCTAAAACTCGTTCTGCCGAAATGGTGACAACGGACTACTGCTACTCGGTACGTGCCAGTATATTGGACAACAAAAGACAAGGTACTATCGTATTTACAGAGAAACTGCCGGAAGATGCAACGGAAAACGATGTACCGGTTTCTGCCACCGTGTCTGTCACCCAACATGGACTCAATGAATATAATGCCGACACGGGGGAAGATATCAAAGGCGATATTAAATTGAAAGTAAAGGATGGGACCGCTTCTTCTTTCCAAGGTGGTGGAGAGATTGAAAAATCATTTGACGGAGACTACTCTACCATTTATCATTCCAGTTGGAATAACTCCGGCAGCAATTACTTCCCCATTACACTGACTTATAATTTGGAAGAAGTGTCCGATGTCGATTATCTGGTTTATTATCCTCGCACGGACGGTGCCAACGGAAAGTTTAAGGAAGTGGAAATTCAATATTCCGAAGATGGGAGTGCTTTCACTCCTTTGGCTGATAAAGATTTCTTAGGTTCCGCTTCTGCTACTAAAGTATTATTCGATGCTCCCGTTCGTGCTAAATCCTTCCGCTTTATCGTAAAAACAGGTGCAGGAGATGGACAAGGGTTTGCTTCTTGTGCTGAAATGGAATTTTATGCAAAGAATCCCGAAGCCTTTGATTATTCAACTCTTTTTGCAGACGAGACGTGTAGTGAGCTAAAAGCGGGAATTACTGAGGCTGACATTGAGAAGTGCGAGTTCCCGTTCTTTAAGAATCTGGCTTATTACATGATTAAAGGTAAATATGAGCCGGAGTTCCGTGTGGGTGAATTTAAAGCATATCCGAATCCTGATATTCAATCGGGGACTCATAAAACGAATCCGTATAGTCTTTTAGACAATCCGACCGGTATTTCGGTGAAGGCTAATGAAAACCTGATTGTACTTGTGGGCGATACGCACGGTTATGACATCAGTTTGAAGGTACAGAATCTGGATGCTCCGGAAAGTGACGGCTTCGGAGGAGTGACCTATCCGTTGAGTCGAGGAACGAACAAGTTGACAATCAGTGAGAAAGGATTGGTTTACGTGATGTACCATACCCGGACGTTGGATGATGCGGCTGCGTTGCCGGTGAAGATTCATTTTGCATCGGGAACAGTAAACGGTTATTTTGACTCGCAGAAACATGAGGGACGTTGGAATGAACTGTTGGGAAAAGCTACGGATAAGTATTTTGACGTAGTAGGGAAGTATGCACACATGACTTTCGAAACGAATGACTATCGTAAATATGCTGCTAATAACGGAAACGAACTGATTGATTTGTATGACCAGATTGCGTTGAACGAAATGCAGTTGTTGGGACTGGAGAAATATGACAAGATGTTCAGAAACCGTATGTACTTGAATGTCATGTATCAATCATATATGTATGCCACTTCCTATCATACCGCTTATAATCAAACGACGATGAGTGATATCTGTAATCCTTCCAAACTTAAGACAAGCGCTTGCTGGGGACCGGCACACGAAATAGGTCACTGTAACCAGACTCGTTTGGGAGTGATGTGGATCGGAATGACGGAAGTGACAAATAACATTATGTCCGAGTATATCCAGACAACAATTTTTGGTCAGGGCTCGCGTATACAAACTGAAGACATGGGGGATGTTTACCGTAATCGATACTCAAAAGCCTGGAATGGAATAATCGTTGCGGGTAGTTCTCATGCTGATTTTTCAAATATAGGTGACGATGCGAATGATGTCTTCTGCAAACTGGTTCCTTTCTGGCAACTGGAACTTTACTTCGGAAAAGTGCTGGGACGGACTCCTTTGCAACAGTCGGACAAAGGCGGATTCTATCCGAATGTTTATGAGTATGCCCGTAATAAAGATTATACAGGCATGACGGACGGAGATATACAATTGGATTTTGTCTATAATTGCTGCCTGTCGGCAAAGATGAATCTGCTTGATTTCTTTGAAAAGTGGGGATTCCTTACTCCTGTCAATAAAAAAATTGAGGACTATGACACCAGGAATCTTACCGTAACGCCGGATATGGTAGATGCGTTAAGGCATAAAGTAAATGGCTTGGGATATTCCAAACCCGATGTAGCCTTGGAGTACATATCGGACAATTCGTTTGAACTATATAAAAGTAGGGCATCGGTAGTGGCAGGTTCGCACGCAACACACACTGCCAAAAGCTTCACAGAAGGGAAGACGGAGGCTATTGGTGAAGCGATAACTATCCAAGGATGGAAAAATGTAGTGGCTTATGAAGTAAAGGATGCAGATGAAAAGTTGATTTTTGTTTGCAGTGGTGAAACCACTCCATCTTCTACACATACGTTTATTTTGCCTCTCAGCTGGAAAGAAGGGTTTAAATTGTATGCTGTGTCGGCAACAGGAGATCGTACGGAAGTGACGATGAATTAAAAAAGTTTTCAATAGTGCAGGGTGCGGGATGATGAAAGAATATTCTGGTTAACAGATTCTTCCGTTATTCCGCACTCTTTCTTTCGAAAGTAAAATCTTTAGATATTTGAATAAAAAGACCTGTTTTTGCATGATTTTTTCAAATAATATAGAAGTTTATCTATTTTTCTTTTATATTTGTATAGTTTTTGTACAATATGGATGAAACAGAGATATTAACCGAGGTAAAGGCTGGAAATACAATTGCATTTGAGCGTCTATATGACTGTTATTGGCTGAAAGTCTATAACTTTGCGCAGCTTTATATAACTTCGTCTTTCGAGGTTTCTGAAGTGGTACAAGATGTTTTTGTTAAAGTTTGGGAATCAAGGGAAATGTTTGATGAAACCAAGAACTTTGACGGTTTCCTCTTTATTATTACCCGTAACATTATCTTTAATTATTCGCGCCGGCATTTTTATGAGTTGAATTTTAAAATGACAGCCCTGCGAGGTCTTGAAAATTCATACGATATAGAAGATGAGTTGGATGCGGCCGATTTAAAAAGCTATATTGATAAGTTGATTGAACAGCTTCCTCCTCAACGGCGGCGGATCTTCAAAATGAGCCGGGAACAACATTTGACTAATAAAGAAATAGCGGAACGATGTGCAGTTTCCGAGAAAGCGATAGAGCGACAGATAACTATGGCGTTGAAATTCCTTAGAGATAATCTTCCGATGTTTATAGTATTTATGGGGTAGATGAAGTGTTACACGATTATGTTCTTGAGGTCCATCGGTAGTCTCAACTTCTAATTTTTAGATGACTCCAGAAAAAAGTTTTTATCAATTTTACCTTCATACTCTCATTAATAGTCTACATCCCTTTATTCATCAGGGTTGCAGCTATGAGAGTTGCTACAAGGAACAGCCTGAGAGTAAAAAAATACCCTCATAAATCTCTTTATATACAGCTTATCCGGCAACATAATACAGCCGGTAAACACTGATATATCTTATGAAACGCTATAAGGTCTATCATAATAACGATATAGATTACTTATGTTTGTCTTCTTTGTCCTTCAACAGCTAACCAATGTTAGCCTCTCCGTTTACCGGGATTAGCTGATAAGCTAACGAAGGTTGACAAACAAGCTAATGAAGGTAAACCTCTCTGCTTCCTTATTGCTTCATGTTTTAATCCCGTATGCTTTTAGTAACAAATGTATAGGGAATTCTCCAGAGAATACGGTCTGAAGGTAACTGTTTACCCTCAGGCTACTTCTTGTAGTTACCCTCATAGCTACATTCCTGATGAATAAAGGAATGTAGACTATTAGTGAGGGCATGAGAGTTAAATCGATAAAAACTGGTTCTTCTTCAAATTTGGTGGTAAACTTAATTAGGGAAATAATAATTTGATAATCGATAGTATTCTCCATTCTCCTCCTTCGGGAAGGAGGAGTCCCCGTAGGGGGAGGTGGTAGGTGAATGCGTAAGTCAGTTATTATCAGCATTGTGTATCCACCTACCACCCCGGCTTTCAGCCACCCCTCCTTCCCGAAGGAGGGGAATGGAGATACCACCGACTGGGTAAATTACCACCAAATTTGAAGAAGAACCTAAAAACTTTTTTTGTAGCAGAACTTATTATTTCAATTTTCGGAAAAAAGGATTCTTGCTAATCTTTATATCCGACGATTTCATCCTGTCGAATTTAACGGTTCTCCCTAGCACATCCCCTTCGATCTTATTATTAGAGATGACTACCGATTTGCAGGCTTCCAGCGTGATACCTTCCTTGCGGTAATGATAAGGTTGGTAAGTCGTGTCACGTATCAGCGTGTTGTCGGAGAAAGTCAGTCCGTCTACCGAGCGGGCAAAGAGGATCGGGTAGTCGAAAAGATGAAAGGTGTTATCCACAATACGGATATTGCGGTGGTAGGGATATTTCTGTTCCGGCGTCGGTATTTCCGGGTCGATACTAATCACAGCCTCGCAGAATTGGTAAATTGAAGAGTTGCAAGGATAACGAAAATCATTATTACGGATAAGTACATCTTTTACGGCCCCTGATTCATACCAGGCATTGGCGTCTCCGGCAATTAAAATAGCGGAACCGCTTGATTCGAATATGTTATTCTCGATAACGACCTTTCCCGGAGTTGATACTAGTAAGCCGCGTGCACGGCAACTTCCGAAATGACAGTTGCGTATTTCCGCATCCGGTGTGCAAGTCAGGTTTTCTATCACGTATCCGGCCTCTACTCCGGCAGGGAGCGGGGCGGATAGCTCAATGATAAATTCGGCCTTGTTGAGCGCTTCAAACTTATTCATTTTTCCGGTTGCTACGGTGCGCATTGTATTGTGTTCAATGAATCCGATCATTTCGTCCGGGCGTCCCCATTCCATACCTTCGCTCATGTCCTGCATGAATTTACATTTGATACGGGTGGGGGAGAGAACTTCCATGATGCGTGAGCAAGTTCCGTGGATATTGATCGGGTCATCCATTAATCCGGCCCAGCTGCAATTTTCTATTTTGAGCAGCCCGCTGCATCCCATAAAATGGAAGCCGTCGTCGTGTCCGCTTAATACACGTCCTTTTGCGGCATTGGGGATGATGTGGACATCGTTGAATGCGATATTTTTGCTGTATTGTGACAGGATTCCTAATCCGCAGGTATGGAATAACTTCAGATTCTCCAGTTTGGTGTCCGTGCTGTGGTAGATGAAGATACCGGCATGGTCACGGGTACTATGTCTCAACACGAGGATAGTGCCCGGTGCGGGGAAACGTTTGTTGGCTTCCCTTTTCGGATCGGCGAGGCGTACCAGTCCGGGTTTTACCTCTGTCGCATCATAAGGGCGCCATCCCAGGTTGTCGCCGGTATTGGGCAGGACGAAGTGGGTTTCAGGGTCAAACTGCATGATAGACCACAGCCCGCTTTTCCAACCTTCGCCGACAAAGGTGAGCCGTTTGTTCTCTATGATGTAAGGATATTGGCGGGTGTCGATTTCCACTTCTATATAGTCGGGGGTGGATTGAGTGACGGTGCCTTGGGCGGTTAGAGGGATTTCCCAGTCAACGGAGAAGTTTTTCAGGGTGATGTTTTGGCAGCGGTCCAAGGTGAAGGGTTGCATACGGCCGTGCATGATAAACTCCGAGCCGTTGCCGTCAATAGTCAGGTTGTTGACTTGATCCAGCAGTACGGCAAGGATTTTAGGATTGACATCGTAAGTATTCGTTTCGTGATAATCTCTTTCAATGGCGTGCTGTGCCCAAAAGTCATATCTCCCCTTGGGAAAGACAAGTGTGGAGCCGGGATGTTGTTTGCAGGCATTGATTGCTTTTTGTACAAACGGTACGGCATTGATGCGGCTGTCGGGCTTTAAACCGAAATCAGAAACCGAGATAATTTTATTTGCAGAAATGTTGGTAGAACAAACCAATAATGCAAATGATAAGAGTGATTTCAATGGCAAGAGGTTTTTCATGCGTTTTGTAGTTTATTAGATGTTTATTTCTTACATAAATACTACTAATTAACCAGTATCCCTATCTATTCTCTGAAAAAAAAAGATTTTTTAGTATTTGCATTCTTTTGGGCGGATTATTATATGGATGAGTGAGAATATGCCTTAGAATATACTGGAGGGTTTACCATAGTTCTATATGAACTAAAGTATCGGATTTGCCTTCACATCTACGTTGGACATTCCTCCATATCCTTTTTTTAACTTCCGACTTTATCGGGTCATCTTCAAACTGTTTCCATTGCTTTTTCATCTCGTTTTCTACCGAATTTCTTTTCAGTAGCTTCTGCTTTTCTTCCGGCAATAACTGTTCAACCAGAAGTCTTCTTATTAATGTTTTTCTTTTATCTGTATTTGTTTCCATTTCAATTCTGTTCTTCGATAATTGGTGTTACATATATAAATACACCGCAGCCCGGCTTATCCCTACAAGAAAAAACGATTTTATTTGAAAAAAGATAAGATTTTCCTGTTTTTCCCTTTCTTCTCCTTCTTTTATCTCCGATTTGCTTTAGTTCATATAGAACTATGGCACTCACTGGCTGCTGCTGTCGTAATCCTCTTAGTAATAGGCGGTTTACTGTTTTTATCCGGAAACGATGATATGGGAGTAGAAAAAACGATTAAAATAATCGCAGAAAAGAATCAATTATATGTGTTGCCTGATAGCACAAAAGTGTGGATGCAGCCGGGTAGTTCGATTCGGTATGCAAAAACATTCGCCCGGGACAGGAAAGTGTGGCTGGAAGGAAATTCCTTATTTGAAGTACGCAAACATCAGGGAAATACGTTTCAGGTATATATAAATGATGCATTTATTGAGGTGAAGGGAACTTGTTTTTTGGTAAAGCAAGAGGACGCACACCGTAGCGAGATAACTCTGTTTGAAGGTAAGATTGAATTTAATGTTCCGTCTACCCGGCAAAAAACGGTGATGCGCCCCTTGCAGAAACTCATTTACAACTCGGTTGATTCACAAACGCAAATTGACAATATCGCTAATATCAGTTGGGAAAACGGGAGATATAATTTCAAGGATGTCCCGTTGGCTCAATTGATTCAGATCGTAAGCCAGATGTACCATACTGATATTCTCTTACAGGGAGTACGTAAGGATGAATCCTCATTCAGCGGCAGCATTCATTATAATGAGCCTCTGGACAAGGTACTGAATAAGATTTGTTTCAGCCTGAATCTAAATATCCGGCAGACGGATGACCGGATCGTTTTATACTAGTCCATTTTTATTAACCATATGTCTAATCAAATTAATTAAAGCATGAGAAAATCACTCAGTTTTCACAGTAGCGTGCGATATTTCAAGTATATCGTGCTGGTTTTGCTTTTTTATCCGTTGACGGTCCTTGGAGCTCAGGGGCATATCACGGTGAAAGGGCAGTCTATTACAATCAAAGAAGCTATTATGCTCATTGAAAAAAACAGTAATTATGTCTTCTTTTACAATGCGGCGGATTTGAAAAACATTCGATTGAAAAATATCAATTGTTCGGGTCCGATTGATAAGGTATTGAACGAAGTATTTGCTAATACGGGAATCACTTATCTGATTCAAGGCAATGATGTTGTTCTGAAAGTGAGTAAAACGGAATCGGCCCAACAAGCTAAGAAAACGGAAATTGTGGGTGTCGTGACGGATGCACGCACGGGCGAGGCTGTCATTGGGGCGAGTGTCGCTATTGTAGGTACCACAACGGGAGTTATCACTGACATCGACGGTAAGTTTGTGATTCAGGCAGGTCCGCAGGATGTTCTGAAAATTTCGTATGTGGGATACACAGCTAAGGAAGTGAAAGTAGGCAACCGTAAAGTACTTGCTATTGATTTGTCGGAAGATGCACAGGCGCTTGAAGAGGTTGTGGTGACAGCTTACGGAACAGGACAGAAGAAGGCGAGTATGGTAGGCTCGGTGCAGGCTATCCGTCCGGCGGAATTGAAAGTCCCTTCAACGAATCTTTCCAATTCATTTGCCGGACGTTTATCCGGTGTGGTTGCTGTTCAGCGTACAGGTCGTCCCGGTGCAGACGGGTCGGATTTCTGGATTCGAGGAATCTCAACCTTGAGTGAGGCTACGTCTCCTCTGATTATCATCGACGGTGTACAGGTATCTTCGGCTGATTTGAATGCTTTGGATCCCGAGGTTATTGACGGATTCTCCATTTTGAAGGATGCTACCGCTACGGCAATGTACGGAACCCGTGGTGCAAATGGTGTTATGATTGTTACTACGAAGTCCGGACAAAACCTGGATAAACCGATTATAAATTTCCGCGTAGAGGGACAAATCAGCCAACCGACCAAGACGCCTAAGTTCGTGGACGGAGCTACGTATATGGAACTGTTCAACGAGGCTGTAAAGAACGACGGCAGTCCGGACGTTTTGTATAGTCAGGACAAGATTAACGGTACACGTATGAAACTCAATCCGTATGTTTTCCCCGATGTGAATTGGTATGATGAGATGTTTAACGATGTAGCTTTCAATGAGAAAGTTAACTTTAACATCCGTGGCGGTGGAAAGAAGATTGATTATTTCTCAAGTATTTCGGTCAACCACGAATCGGGTATGTTGAAGAACCGTTCTAAGGACTTTTTCTCTTATAACAATAATATTGATGTGATGCGCTATGCCTTCCAGAATAATATCAACGCATATCTCAGCAAATCATCAAAGTTATCCGTAAGATTGAACGTCCAACTTCGTGATTTGCGCGAGCCTAACCGCGGAATTGATGATATTTTTGCAGATGCAATGAATTCAAGCCCGGTTGAAGCACCTGTTTTCTATGAACCGGACGGAATAACCAATCACGTGAAATGGGGTACTACAGACCGTTTGATTACGGCTTATCAGGGTAACCCGGTTGCTCAGTTGACTACGGGATATAATGATACGTTTGAAAGTACGGTTATCGCCGCTCTTGAATTTGAACAGAAATTGGATTTCCTGACTAAAGGGCTTCGTTTCAAAGCGTTGGGTACGTTCAAAAACTGGTCGAAGTCTATTAATAAATATAGCGCCGGCTGGAATAAATATCTGTTGGGATCGTATGAACAGAATGAAGATGGTTCATATAGCTATACTACAAACAGAGTCGGTAATGAAGTGTCGACTGACTTGAATAGTACTAACGAGACGGCAGGAGACCGCCGGATTTATCTGGAAGCAATGGTAGATTATAACCGCACGTTCGGAAGACATGATGTAAATGCCATGTTGCTTTATAATCAGGATGAACTCGTGAATAATGTACCGGGTAACAATCTTATCAATTCTCTGCCTAAACGTAAACAAGGTCTTGCAGGCCGCCTTTCGTATGCATACGATGGAAAATATATGGCGGAAGTCAATATGGGATATAACGGTTCGGAGAATTTCGCGAAAGGACATCGCTGGGGATTTTTCCCTTCCATAGCACTGGGATATAATATCAGTGAAGAAAGTTTCTTTGAACCTTTGCGTAAAGTCATCACCAGCATGAAGTTGCGTGGTTCATGGGGATTGGTCGGTAATGACCAGATCGGTGGCGAAAGATTTATTTATATGCCTACAATTAACTTGTCCGGCAAGGGATTTACTACCGGTATCGACCAAAATTATGGATTGAGCGGACCTGTTTACACCCGCTATGAAAACAATAGCATCACTTGGGAGGTTGGAGAAAAGATCAATCTGGGTATTGACTTGCAATTATTGAACAGCCTGAACATTGTTGTTGACATTTTCCGTGAGACCCGTAGAGATATATTCCAGAAAAAAGGAACTATTCCTACATATTTGGGAACCGGAAATACTGATGTGTTCGGTAATCTTGCCGAGATGAAAAACCAGGGACTCGACCTTTCGATTGATTACAACAAGGCGTTCAGCAAGGATTTCTATATGAACTTTAAAGGAACGTTTACTTATGCGCACAATGAGATTACTAAATATGACGAAGCTCCTAAATATGCTTTTCAGTCAAAAGTGGGTCAGAGTGCTAATGTGAGCCAGGGATATTTGTCAAATGGATTGTTCTTGGATGAGGCTGAAATAGACCGTTACAATCAACAAATGGGATCTACATTGGGAGCCGGTGATATTAAATATCTCAATGTCTCAAATATGCATGGTTATGGAGATGATATCGTGGATGTGGACGACTGGACGTGGATTGGAAATCCGACTGTTCCTGAAATCGTATATGGTTTCGGACCTTCGTTCAAATATAAGAACTGGGACTTCTCTTTCTTCTTCCAGGGAGTAGCGAAAACTTCTTTGTTTATGAGTGGATTCCATCCTTTCGGAGACAATTCACTGCGTAATGTGTTGCAGTTTGTGGCAAACGACAGATGGTCACCGACTAATCAGAATGTGGATGCAAAATATCCGCGTTTGACCCGTAAGACAAGTTTGAATAATACGAATCCCGGTAACTCCGGCCGTACTTCCGATTATTGGATGCGTGACGGTTCGTTTTTGAAACTGAAAAATATGGAGCTCGGGTATACATTTAAGAGAATGCGTTTCTATATCAGCGGTTCTAACCTGTTGACATTCTCCAAGTTTGATTTATGGGATCCGGAACAAGGCGGTGGTAGTGGTTTGAAATACCCGACACAACGCGTCTTTAATGTTGGTTTCCAAATGACTTTCAATAATTAAATTTACATAGTATGAAAAAAATAATAAAATATCTGTTTTTAGCATTGTTTGCAGGATTTACAATGGTTTCCTGTGATTTCTTGGATGTGGTACCGGCGGAGAAAGCAAGCGATAAGGATGCCTTCTCCAGTCCTAAAGCAGCAGAAAGATTCCTGTATTCATGTTATGGATATATACCGCAGATTAATATGGTACAGACCTGTCTGGACTTCAGTGGAGATGAAATAATAAGCCCTTTTACTCAAGAGTCTTACGTAAAGTTTGCTGAAGGTGTGTATACCTCAGGAAACTTAATCATCAGTTACTGGAACGATTTGTTCCTGGGTATTCGCCAGTGTTATCTGTTAAAGAAGAATATTACGTCTGTCCCCCGCATCGACCAGGCAACCATAGACAGCTATGTGGCTCAGGCTGATTTCCTGATTGCTTATTTTCACATGTTGTTGATTAAATGCTATGGTCCTGTCGTTTTGGTGAAAGAATTGCCGGTTTTGGATACTCCCAAAGATAATTTATTGGGACGTACCTCTTATGATGAGTGTGTACAGTGGACTTGTGATATGTTTGATGATGCTGCCGGAAGATTGCCTGCAACTCGGACCGGTTCGGAATATGGACTTGCAACTAGTGTGGCTGCAAAAGCTCTTAAAGCCAGATTATTGCTTTATGCAGCTTCTCCTTTGTTTAATGGTAATACAGAATACTATAGTGACTTCGTTAATACGGATGGTAGTTCGTTGATGCCTCTTTCTTATGATGAAAATAAGTGGAAAAAGGCTGCTGATGCCGCACTTGAGGCTATTAATCTGGCTGAGTCCAACGGATATAGTTTATATGAGATGAGAGAAGGGGACTTGAGCGGTTATCCCGAACCTCAAGATTTAACACAGCGTACGTTGCGTTTTACATTTATGGATAAAGACAATTCCAAAGAAGTATTGTTTGCAGAGACCCGTAAAGCAGGTGCGTATGGTTTGCAGCCTAAATCCTTGCCTTATTTAAGTGACGGTTCGTGGAATGGAGTTGCACCGACTTTGACTATGGTGGAACGTTTTTATACGAAAAACGGACTCCCGATTGACGAAGATCCTGAGTTTGATTATCAAAATCGGTTCTCGGTAGTTCCGTTCCCCGATGGTGCTACTTATGGGGAAGGACAAACTATAAAACTGAATGTTGACCGTGAACCTCGTTTTTATGCATGGATTGCATTTCAGAATGGCTATTATGAATGCCAGACAGAATCTAAAGAGAACGCTTATGTAGCGAAAGCCGAGCGGGCAGAAGGTAAGAAATGGCTGACAGATTTTACAGAACAAGGTAATTGTGGTAAGCAAGGTAGAAACAATAACTACTCAAAAACCGGATACCTGAATAAAAAAGGTGTTCATCCGGGAGTGGCTGCTTCCAAGTCGCAAAAAGAACCTTCTAAAGATTACCCATGGCCGGTTATTCGTCTGGCGGAATTGTATTTGAGTTATGCGGAGGCATGTATCGCTTATAATAAAGATGGGTATCTTGAAAAAGGTATGGTAAAACTGGATAGAATACGTGAACGTGCCGGACTTCTTTCTGTCAAGGATTCTTGGAAGAATGCAAAAAATCCGATTGTCAGTTATGAGGGAAATGGTGGCCTGAACGGTAAACTGACAGAGATTGTGAGACAGGAAAGAATGATCGAACTTTATCTGGAACAGCAGAACTTCTGGGACATTCGTCGTTGGAAACTGGGAGATAAATACTTTAATGTACCGGTGAAGGGTATGAATATTGATGCTACTGATATTAATGGGTTTGCCACTGTGAAAACTCTTCCTGATGTGCGCAATTTTGATACTCCGCGGCAGTATTTGTTACCTATTCCGGCAGCAGAAGTGAGCAAGAATCCTAATATGGTACAGAATCCTAATTATTAATTAAATTTTAGCATGACTATTATGAAGAAAAACATATTTCTATTGGCTGTCACTCTACTTTTGATAGGATTCGCTAGTTGTAGTGACGAAGATACAAAGCCTATTATCCCTTCTGATGTGATCGACTTGAGCGCTGACACTCAAGACAAGCCCGGTTACATTGTGCTTCGTTGGGCAACACCTGATGATAATACAATCAGATATATAAAAGTATCTTATTATGATTATTTGCTGGAACAGGATGTGGTAAGATTGGCCAGTGTTTATGCGGATAGTGTGTTGATTCCGGATACACGTAAAAAGTTTGGAGAATATGAATTTAAAGTCCAGTCTTATAGCGAAACCGGTGATGCGGGAAATGTTCAGACAATCAAGGCTGTTTCGGAACCGGCTCCGGTACAAGTGGTCTTTGGTGAGTCCAAACAAATAGCGTTGACGGTGGACCAGTTGTCGACGAATGCTCAGGAAAAATCGGAAGGTCCTATCGCAAACCTTATTGACGGAAATACCGCTTCTTACTTCCATACGAGCTGGAGTGGGACTGTTCCTCCGGCTCCCCACTGGTTCCAGATAGATACGAAGAAAGAGATTACTTATTTCAAGTATGAGTCGGTAGCGCGTAACGGCAATAATATTCCTGATGATGTGGATATTATGGGTAGTAATGACGGAGTCAACTTCGAACTAATTGAGAATCTTACAAAGGCTAAGAATGGCATGTTGATGAGTACATCGCCCTACACATCGCCTGTCATGGGAAATAATTCAAAACCTTATCGTTATATACGTTATTCGGTGAATCATACGAATACAGGTTCTGTCTTTTTCAGTATGTCAGAATTTAAACTGTTTGAGGTTGATGCAAGCGTTGTCGATCCTGAAGCTGATTAGTAAGGAGCGTAGAATGCAGACATTGAAATAATTGGGAAAATTTTGTCTTTTTGACAACTAAGGCGGAAATATGAATATTTCTTTTTAAGAATAATATTAGATTTCCGCCTTTTTTATTTGGATGTTTTGAATAATAGATGTTACATAATAATATATCTGATAAATGGTAAATTGTCATATAAAAAAATACTTGATTATCTTCTTCGTACTTGTACAGGGGGCTGTCGCTTTTTCTTGTGCCAGTGATGATGAAGTACTGGAAGTGGTCGATTTGTCCGTTAATAAGGAAGTGGTGGATTTCAAAAGTGAAGCCGGAACGCAAAATATAACGGTTTCAACGAATGCTCCGACTTGGGAGGCTAAAGCGGATAAAAACTGGTGTACGCTTTCTGTGGCAGGAAAGATCTTGAAAGTTTCCGTAGACGAAAGTGAAGAAAGATTGGTACGTGAAGCTACCATTACGATAACGGCGGAAGGGCAGAAGAAGATGGTTAAAGTTCGGCAACTGGGCTATGAAGCTGCTATCCTGATTGATACGAACGTATTTGAAGTGGAAGTCATTGGTAAAGAGATTACTTTTAATGTCACGACCAATGTGGAAGTGAGTGCCGGGTTTCCTGATTGGATTACTGAAAAGGCAAAATCCCGCGCACCGGAAATGGTGACGTCTACCCACACTTATATAGTGAAAAGTAGTACGTTGGATGAAAAGAGAGAGGGAGCCATAGTCTTTACTGAGGTTTTACCGGAAGGTGCTTCGGAAGAAAACTCCCCGGTTTCTGCTTCGGTCTTGGTTTCACAACATGGCCTGAATGAATATAATGGAGGTGCGGGAGAAGACATCGAAGGTGACATCAAAGTGAAAGTGGTGAGTGGGCACGATACTTCTCATCAGGGAGAAGATGCTATTGAAAAGTCTTTTGACGGTGACTATACAACGTTGTATCATTCGAACTGGTCGAATGGCGGAGCGAATTATTTCCCTATTACGCTGACCTATAATTTTGCGGAAGCGTCTGATGTGGATTATCTGATTTATTATCCCCGTTCCACAGGATATAACGGTCATTTTAAAGAAGTGGAAATACAGTATTCGGAAGACGGGAGTGTATTTACGAAGTTGCTGGATAAGGATTTTGAGGGTTCGGCAACAGCTACCAGAGTAACCTTTGATAATACGGTCCGGGCTAAGTCTTTCCGTTTTGTCGTGAAAAGCGGAGCAGGAGACGGGCAAGGATTTGCTTCTTGTGCCGAAATGGAGTTCTATGCCAAGAATCTGAATGCATTTGATTATTCTACTCTTTTTGAAGATGAAACGTGTAGTAACTTGAAAGCGGGAATCACGGAAGCGGATATTGAGAACTGCAAGTATCCTTTCTTTAAGAATCTGGCTTATTATATGTTCAAGGATAAGTATGACAGAAACTTCCGTGTGGAGGACTATAAGGCGTTCCCGAATCCGGATATTCAGTCGGAAACCCACAAAACAAACCCGTACAGCCTTCTTGACAATCCGACAGGTATCTCGGTGAAAGAAGGGGAGACGCTGGTTGTAATGGTGGGCGACACACATGGACAGAACATCGGAATGAAAGTACAAAACCTGGACGTACCGGGAGGTGACGGTTTCGGAGGAGTTACGTATCCGTTATATCGCGGTATTAATAAACTGACGATGACAGGGAAAGGACTCGTATATGTGATGTATCATACCAAAACATTGGAGGATGCGGAAACAGCGCAGCCTGTTAAGATTCATTTTGCTTCGGGTACAGTGAATGGCTATTTTGATTCGCAGAAAGAAGAACATCAGGGACGTTGGAGCGAATTGTTGGGGAAAGCTACGGACAAATATTTTGATGTGGTAGGCAAGTATGCACACTTGACATTTGAAACTAACGATTTTAGGAAATATGTTTCCACAAACGGTAATGAATTGATTGATCTTTATGATAAGATTGCTCACAGTGAAATGCAACTTCTCGGATTGGAGAAATATGACAAGATGTTCAAGAACAGGATATATCTGAATGTCATGTATCACTCTTTTATGTACGCTACTGCATATCATACGGCTTACAATCAGTCAACCATGGGGGATGTGTGTGATCCTAATGTCTTGAAAACCACCGGTTGCTGGGGACCTGCTCACGAAATCGGGCATTGCAACCAGACCCGCCCGGGCGTTAAGTGGATAGGACTGACGGAGGTGACCAATAATATCATGTCCGAGTATGTGCAGACTACAATTTTCGGGCAACCCTCCCGGATACAAACCGAGGATATGGGAGCGGTTTACCGTAACAGATATTCAAAGGCATGGAATGGTATTATTGTTCCGAAAGCTTCTCATGCTGATTTTAAAAATCTCGATGATTCGGATGATGTGTTTTGCAAGTTGGTTCCTTTCTGGCAACTGGAGCTTTACTTCGGTAAAGTGCTTGGGCGGACTCCTCTTCAGCAGTCGGACCGTGGCGGTTTCTATCCGGATGTTTTCGAGTATGCTCGTACAAAAGATTATGGTGGCATGAGTGAGGGACAGATTCAAATGGATTTCGTTTATAATTGTTGTGTGGCGGCGCAGGTGAATTTACTTGATTTCTTCGAGAAATGGGGATTCCTGACACCTGTGGACAGGTCGATTGAAGATTATGATACGAAAACTTTGAAAGTTACCGAAGAAATGGTTGATGAACTGAAAAAGAAAGTAGAGAATCTGGGATATGACAAATTGCAGAATATTGCTTTGGAATATATTTCGGACAATACATGGGAATTGTATAAGAACAAGCCTGAAGTAATATCCGGAACAAATGCAACACGAAGCGGTAATACCATTACAATCAAGAATTGGCAGAATGTAGTGGCTTATGAGGTGAAGGATCAGACTGGTAAACTTGTCTTTGTTTCTAGTGGTGAAACAACCTCTTCTACTACCGATATGTTCACTCTTTCCGGCAACTGGGATAGTAGCTATAAACTTTATGCTGTATCGGCAGCAGGGAAACGCACGGAGATTCCGGTAGGAAATTAACTGCTGTTCTGAATATTGCCATAGATTAGTACAAAACTGTTATAGTTATCAGTTATATCTGATAACTATGACAGACTGTGTTAATCTATGGCATTTTTCATGTATTTTATAGATGTAATTCGCGGTAAAAATATTACTTTTGTCTATCACAAGATTTTATACAATATGAAGGAAGAAGAGTTGATAGAACAAATGAAAAATGGCAATAATATAGCCTTTGCTGCATTGTATGATTATTATTGTCAGAAGGTCTACAATTTTACCAAACTTTATGTAACTTCTTCTGATACTGTTGCTGAAATCGTGCAGGATGTTTTTGTGAAATTCTGGGAAGCACGCCACTTATTGGATAACAACAAGAAGGTGGAGGGCTTTTTGTTTGTTATTACCCGGAATATCATTTTTAATAAAGCCCGCAGCAGGATGCGCGAAGATATGTTCAAAATGACGATACTACGTTCCATAGAGAACGAAGAACCGTATAATCAGGAAGACCAAATGGTGGCTGAGGATTTAAAAGAATATATCGACCGGTTAATTGCCGTGTTACCTAAAAGGCAACGTGAGATATTCTTGATGAGCAGGGAGGAGAACATGACTTATCGGGAGATTGCCGCTCGATGCGGTATCGGTGAAAAAGCCGTAGAACGGCATATTCACCTTACCTTGAAATTCTTGAAAAAGAATCTTCTTTTATTCATCTTGTTTTCCATGCTCCCCGAGTGAAATCCGGTATCTCTACCGGTATGCTTCCATTCAATACCGACTTCTCGCTTAATTCTGTGATGCAGGACCATTCGGCGGCATCGTATACATCCATGTCAAGAGGAAGACCGTTGCGTAGACAGTATATCAGTCGGTAATCCATCACGTAGTTCATTTCGTTTGGCAAACCTCTACGATGTGCTTCTTCGCCGATAGTGGCGCTAAAAGGATGTTTATAGCGGGATAATACTTCTTCCAGTGCTTTTCCTTCAAGAGGAGTGTCTCCGTTGGGCTCCAGTGCGATGCAAGGCACGGGGTATTTTTGTGCAAAACCAAGAGTACCGCATACGGTTTGCAGGCGGCTGTAAGGCCGGGGCGTGCATACATCATATTGCAGCATGATTGTTTTTCCCTTCGCGGTATGGATCAGGGTCGTGTTGACATCTCCCAATTTATATTCCTGTCTGGCTTCCGGTGAGTCTTTGCCGAACTTTTTCCGGGCGTATTCGCTCATGCCTGCTTGGTGGGTGGACATTGAAACGAGGTATTCCATTTTATCGCCCCGGTGAATGTCAAGTATCTGGCAGGCAGGTCCCAGACCATGAGTGGGATAGGGATTACCCGTATGTTCGATGCTATATCTTTTCCCCCAGTGGTTGTGGTAACCTCCTTCGCTTTCTTCGGCAAAATACATGGAACGCAGGTCGTGTATATAAGCTCCCTCCACGTGCATGATAGTTCCGAGTATTCCTTGGCGGGCCATATTGAGAGTTGTTAGTGCAAATGGATCGTAGCAACAGTTTTCCAGCATGATACAGTGTCGTCTTGTCTTTTCGGCGGTATCAACCAGTTGCCAGCATTCTTCCACACTCATGGCTGCCGGGACCTCAATGGCTACGTGTTTGTTGCATTCCATGGCAAAGATTGCCATAGCTGTATGCATTAGCCAGTCGGTGCAGATAAAAACAATATCCAGTTCATCATGCTCGCACATCTTTTTCCAGCCTTCCGGTCCGGTGTATCCGGTGGCTCCGGGACGATTGTTTTCCTTTAGTAGTTGTTGGGCTTTGGCCAGGTTTCCTTCTCTGATTTCACAAAGAGCGTTGATTTCTATTCCTTCAATTTGCAGATAACGTTGCAGGGTGAGCAATCCGCGATTGCCCAATCCTATGATTCCGATACGGACAACAGGAATAGGAGGGTGCGATAGTTGAAGCACGTGTGATTGTGTCGGAGAATCTTTCATAATCTTAAAGGTCTAAAGTAATAGAAAAAAAGAGAATCTAATTTCTCAGATTCTCTTTAGAGAGCGGAAGACGGGGCTCAAACCCGCGACCCTCAGCTTGGAAGGCTAATGCTCTATCAACTGAGCTACTTCCGCAATTTTTGTGGGCAAAGATGGATTCGAACCACCGAAGTCGAAAGACAGCAGATTTACAGTCTGCCCCATTTGGCCACTCTGGTATTTGCCCTTTTTGCTTTTGAGGAGGTTTGTTTCTCAATTGCGGTGCAAAGATACAACTATTTATTTAAACTCCAAACAAAATCAATCATTTTTATTGCAGTAATTGCACATTCGTCTCCTTTGTTACCTAGTTTGCCACCGGCGCGATCCTCTGCTTGCTCCATTGTATTTGTAGTAATTAATCCGTAAATAACTGGTATATCGCCAGTTGCGTTTAATTCGGTAATTCCTTGAGTGGCTCCCATGCAAACATAATCAAAATGTGGAGTATCTCCTTTAATTACGCAACCAATTGCAATAATTGCATCAACATCGCAATTTTCCATCATTTGGTTGGCGCCGAAAGTTAGTTCGAAGCTTCCCGGTACGGTTTTTACCAGAATATTTTCATCTTTTGCTCCATGTTTTTTTAATGTATCAACTGCGCCTTTCAGTAAAGCACCCGTAATGTTGAAGTTCCATTCGGATACAACGATTCCGAATTTCATGCCTTCGGCGTTTGGAACTGAATTGAAATCGTATTCGGATAGATTATGGTAAGCTGTTGCCATAGTAAATTATAAATTGAGAATTAAAAATTGAAAATCAAGAATCCGGAGAGGTCAAGAAAAAAGGCACGGATTACATGGATTTCACGGTTCTGAAATAATCCGCAATCCGGTGTAATCCGTGCCTCAATCTCTTATATATATAAGATCTATTATTTCTTCATCAACTTAGCCTGTTCGATGTATTTGTCGATGTCCATGGCTTGGTAAGATTGGAAGTATTTATCCTTAATCTTAGTGTAAGCGTCAACAGCGTCATCATACTTGCCTTGTTTCACCAGAATCTCTCCGGCTTGCATCAGAAAGATCGGACTCAGTGTATTGTTGTCGGCTTTGTCAGCAGCAGACATCAATGTAGAGGCTGCTTTGTCCAATTGACCGAGTTGTGCGTAGCAGTTTCCTGCAGCACCCAAAATTGCCGGAGCAACCATTTGATCTTTTCCGTTAAAGCTATCCAGCATTTTAACAGCTTCTTCATATTTGCCAAGTTGTGCGTAGCAAATACCTGCATAAGCTTTGGCCAAGTTAGCGGCTTTAGTTCCGCTGAAATCGTCTGCTACTTTCAGGAAACCGACAAAACCGATGCTGTCACCGTTCAGTGCTTGTTCGTAAGCATCCTGTTCAAAGTATTCCTGTCCTTTGAAAAGAGCCGCCTGCGCTTTTTCTTCACGAGGTTCAGCATAGAGGTTCTTGTACATGATAAAACCTGCTACAATGATAATCACAGCAACAACACCGCCGATGATTGCGTTTTTGTACTTGATAAGAAATGCTTCCGATTGTGTCAGTGCATCTTCTACGTTCAGATGTTCGTTCTGATTCTTTTGTTCTGCCATTTTTATATGATTCTTTTTGTTATTATTCGCTATTTGATATTTCGACTCGCAAAAGTAGTTTTTTTATATCTACAAACGAAATTTAGAGGCATCTTTTTTTGTTTTACACCCGAAAACCACGAAAAACTTGCTACTTTTGTGAACAAATTAAGGTGTACACAATGATACTGAAACGGATATCCATATTAAATTATAAGAATCTGGAAGAGGTGGAGATTGATTTTTCCGCCAAACTGAATTGTTTTTTCGGCCAGAACGGCATGGGGAAAACGAACCTGTTGGATGCGGTGTATTTCTTGTCTTTCTGCAAAAGTTCCGGCAATCCGATTGATTCTCAGAATATTCGTCACGAACAGGACTTCTTTGTCATTCAGGGCTTTTATGAAGCAGAGGACGGAACTCCCGAGGAGATTTATTGCGGGATGAAGCGCCGTTCGAAAAAGCAGTTCAAGCGAAATAAGAAAGAGTACGGTCGTTTTTCGGACCATATCGGTTTCTTGCCTTTGGTCATGGTTTCGCCCGCCGATTCCGAACTGATTGCAGGGGGGAGTGAGGAACGCCGCCGTTTTATGGATGTGGTGATTTCTCAGTATGATAAAGAATATCTGGATGCGCTGATACGATATAATAAAGCGTTGGCACAACGTAATACGTTGTTGAAAAGTGAGTTTCCGGTCGAGGAGGAGTTGTTTTTGGTTTGGGAGGAGATGATGGCGCAGGCTGGGGAAGTGGTGTTCCGGAAGCGGGAAGCGTTTATCAAAGAGTTCATTCCTATTTTCCAGTCGTTCTATTCCTTTATTTCTCAGGATAAGGAGTCGGTGGGATTGTCTTATGAATCTCATGCGAGGGATACTTCTTTGCTGGATGTGCTGAAGCAGAGCCGGGAGCGGGATAAGATTATGGGATTTTCTTTGCGCGGTATTCATAAGGATGAACTGAATATGCTGCTGGGTGAGTTTCCTATTAAAAAGGAGGGGTCGCAGGGGCAGAATAAAACATATCTGGTTGCGTTAAAGTTGGCACAGTTCGATTTTCTGAAACGTACGGGTAGAACGGTTCCTTTATTGTTGTTAGACGATATTTTTGATAAACTGGATGCCTCGCGCGTGGAACAGATTGTCAAACTGGTGGCGGGAGACAGTTTCGGACAAATATTTATTACGGATACGAACCGGGAGCATCTGGACCGCATCTTGCATAAGGTGGGCAGTGATTACAAGATTTTCCGTGTGGAACAGGGAGTTGTCCGTGAAATGGAGGCAGAACAATGAAACGTAATGATGCGGAACCAATAGGTAAATTAATACAGCAGTTTCTTCGACAGGAGAGTCTGGAATCTCCATTGAACGAACAAAGATTACTGGATGCATGGCCGCAGATATTGGGGCCGGCTGCCAATTATACCAGCAATCTTTATATTCGTAACCAGACCTTATATGTGCATCTTACTTCTGCCGCTCTTCGTCAGGAGTTGATGATGGGGCGTGAGAAGTTGGTGTGTGCCTTGAACCAGAAAGTCGGTGCTACTGTAATAACTAATATCATTTTTCGCTGAGGAAGGGGATTCTGTCTATTACCTTTATTCCCAGTGCCCGGAGTCTTTCGTTTGCACGGTCGTAATAAAACGGGGTTTCCAGATATTGATTATTGTGGGCATCTACTCCGATGATAGCGGTACATCCTTCGGCTGCTGCTATCTTCCAAAAATCCGGATGGGGAATGGTCGTAATCTTGTGCGCGTCGTTATAATCTTCGTAGCCGATGTTGTATTCCAATGGGAGGTTTAACCGTGCGGCAGTCCGGCAAATATGTCTGCTGATTAATTTGCAGTGACGGTCGAATTCCGGATAAGAACGCATAAATAAGTCCGGATGAGCAAAGTAGGCAAACAGTCCGCTTTCCATTCCTTCAATGGCGCTCTCCTCATAGAGTTCGAGCATATCTACCGTTTTGGTATTTCTACCGAAATAAGGAAACTTCTCGTCTGTATGGAAGTGATGGTTTCCGAAGATGATGTAATCCAGTTTAAATTCTCGAATGACTTCTTTCAGACAATGAAGGTAGTCGGGAAAGTATTCGCATTCCAATCCTATTTTCAGGCTGATCCGGTCTTTATACTTTTCTTGTAACGAGCGGAGGCTTTCTACGTAATCCGGCAGTTCCTCTGGAGTCATGCGGATATCTGAAATGTAGTTAGTATGATATTTCCAGGGAGTATGGTCTGAAAAACCCAGTTCCTGATAGCCGCCTTTAATGGCGCTTAAAACAAATTCTTCGTCACTCCCTGTCGCATGAAGGCAGCGGGTGGTATGGGTGTGATAATTCGTTCTCATTTGTCGTTATAATTATGTCCATGCGGATATCGAATGATTCTGCCGGGACTTCTTCTACTAATTGAAAAGGAAAGCAGATACCAGCTTTGCAGGCTGAGGGGATACGTGGCAAAAGGCGGTCATAATAGCCTTTTCCGCGTCCGAGGCGATTACCTTTCCGGTCGAAAGCTACTCCCGGGACGGCGATAAAGTCTATGGCTGCATAGTCGGTAAACACCTCTCCGGTCGGTTCTTCTATTCCGTAGCTACCGGTTGTCATGTCGTCCGGGCCGGTGTATATACGCAGTTCCAGATCATCGCCTACGACAACCGGAAGCAATATTCGTTTTTCACTGCTCCATTTTTTGATAAATGTATGTGTATCCACTTCGTCTCCGAGAGAGTGGTAGAGCAATATGGTATTTGCCGCCCTGAAAGCCGGGTGGGCTTCGAGGGCGGCAAGTATTTTAGCTGATTGAAGCTTCCGCATAGTCGAAGTACAGAGTTGGGTCTTCAACGATGCGATATGCTTGCGCAGTTCTTTTTTTCTTTTCATTCTTTTTGTCCTTAGTATCTTCTTCTTCCACTGCTACCGGAGCTTTCGGGAATGCTTCTCCTTTTTCGAGTATCTCGATACCCTTATTGACAGTAGCGTCTGTCTTGTTAAAATATTGGAGGTAGGCTTCCAGCCCCAACATATTGTAGATGATGTTGCCATAGATGTTTTTCTCCAATAACTTGTAGGACTTTTGGATGAGGATATTTCTTCTTTTCAATCCCTTACTTTCAGCAAAGCGGACAAATTGTTCTACCAGACCCTGGTGGCGGAGATAATTTAGTAGTTCTTCTTCCGTTTCATACTGGCTGAGTTTTTTCCGGTTGTTGTCGGTGTATTGGAATGTGAACTGAATGGTTAATCCACGATTGATAGCCGTAGAAAGATATGAGGTAACACCTGTGGTATCCTGCGGCACGAATATATCCGGCATAATGCCACCGCCACCATACACAGGACGTCCGAGGCTGGTGTAATAAAGTTCGTTTTCATTTTGCTTGATACTGTCGCGTGAGAAGAATTCGCCGTGTTCGTAACGGTTGAATAAATCCAGTTCGTAATTACGGTCTTTTCCGCTTTCATAGGGGCGTTGGATACAACGTCCTGCGGGAGTATAATAACGGGCGATAGTCAGGCGGATAGCCGAACCGTCGCTGAAGTCGATAGGCTGTTGCACGAGACCCTTACCGAAGGAACGGCGTCCTACTACCGTACCACGGTCGTTGTCCTGAATAGCTCCGGTAAAGATTTCGCTGGCAGAAGCCGAACCTTCATCGATCAATACGACAAGCGGCATCTTTTGACAGCTTCCTGTACCGTTGGCAAATTCTTCTGCGCGAGGATATTTGCGTCCCTGAGTATATACAATCAGTTTTCCTTCCGGCAGGAATTCGTTAACCATGCGGATAGCTGCTTCCATGTATCCGCCTGTATTGCCGCGAAGGTCGATAATCAGGCCTTTACATTTCTTGTGGTTCAGTTGCGCTAAAGCATTGAGAAGTTCCACATGGCTGGTACGTCCGAACTTACTTACTTTGACATAACCGATTTCGTCATTTAACATATAAGCAGCGTCGACAGTGTTTTGAGGAATGTCTCCGCGTGTGATTGTAAAACTTAATAAGTCTTTTTCTCCCATGCGTTTCACTCCTAACTTCACTTGAGAACCTTTCGGTCCCTTTAGTGTACGCATAGCCCGTTCGTTGGTTACTTTTTTACCGACAAACAAGCTGTCGTCTACGGTGACGATGCGGTCACCTGCCATTAGTCCTACTTTCTCGGAAGGACCGCCCTGAATGACGGCATTGACGTGTATTGTATCGTTCTGTATCGTAAACTGGATACCGATTCCGCTAAAACTGCCTTCCAACTCCGAATTTACTTCTTCGAGGTTCTGGGCGGGGATATATGTTGAATGCGGATCTAGTTCGGCCAGAATCTGAGGCATGGCTTTTTCCACAAGATCGGTCATGTTTACGGTGTCTACGTATTGGTCGTCTACGATTCGCAGCAATGCATTCAGCTTGTTAGAGGAACCGTTGATGATACCCAAACGATTGCCGGCAAAATGCTTGGCATAAAATGTGCCGATAAGAATCCCGATTACCACGCTGATAGCTATGATGACAGGTGTAAAACGTGAAGAGTTTTTTGTACTCATGTCTATTCCTTTTTTTAAAAGTTCGTCTTATTATTTATTTGGAGCGGTTTCATCCAGTTCTGTATAGATGACTTCAACTCCTGCCCGTTTTAGTAGTTCTATTCCATCTTCGAGGCGGTAATGTTCGGAGTAAACGACTCGTTTGATTCCCGCCTGTATGATTAATTTTGCACATTCAATGCAAGGGGAAGCTGTGACATACATGGTAGCACCGTCGCTGCTGTTGTTTGAACGGGCTATTTTGGTAATGGCATTTGCTTCTGCGTGCAATACATACGGTTTTGTCAGATTATTCTCATCTTCGCATACATTTTCGAAACCGGAAGGGGTTCCGTTGTATCCATCGGAAATAATCATCTTGTCCTTAACGATTAAGGCGCCTACTTTACGACGTTGGCAATAGGAGTTCTCTGCCCATATGCTCGCCATACGTATGTAACGTTTGTCAAGTTCTGATTGTTTCTTTTCAGTGTCCATGTTTCTTAACTAATTACCACTAACTACACGGAAAACCATACGGAATGTCTGAGTGTTAGATTGAGGTTTATATAAAAGGTATAAGTTGTTCTCATCTCCTTCGTAAGATGTTGCGTTGTTCAGGCCTTCAAGAAAGTTCTTGGCGAGTGCATCTCCACCATTGTTTCCTTCTACAGTTGCTTCGAATTTATTATTCTTACCATTGGCACTCCATGTACCTTCAAAGTTGCCGGTGGTAGTAATTACTGTTCCCTTTATATTTCCTTTTATAATATCGCCTTCAACCGTACCCTCAAATATGACGTTGTATGTACCATTCTTGTTAAGTTCGTCATAAATCTTTGTTTTTTGAGCTTCATTCTCCCAAAAAGGAAACATATCATGTCCACCATCCACAGTGATGTAATTTAGTTTCCAGGTTTTCCCGGTAAAGATAGCAGCCACATCATCCGAATCATTACATCCGGTGAATAGAGGGAGCAATAGCAACAACCCAAGTATTTTACTTATATTTCTCATCATCAATCTCTTTAATACTTATTATTAATTTTTTATCCCGTTTCTGATTAATAAAGCGTCAATGGTCGGTTCTTGTCCACGGAAGCGTTTGTAAAGTACCATTGGATGTTCTGTCCCTCCTTTCGACAAGATATTATTGCGGAATGATTCGGCGACGTCCTGATTGAATATCCCTTTTTGTTTGAAAAGCGAGAAAGCGTCTGCATCCAGTACCTCTGCCCATTTATAACTATAATATCCGGCTGAATATCCGCCTGCAAAGATATGAGAAAACTGTGTACTCATACAGGTTTCTTTCACTACCGGCAATATTTGTGCCTTTTTCCATGCCTCTTGTTCGTAGACCTTCACGTCTCCTTCGAAAGGTACGTTACGTGTGTACCACGCCATATCAAGTAAGCCGAAACTGATTTGGCGGAGGCAGGCGTAGGCTACATTGAAGTTTGAAGCATCCACAAGACGTTGAATTAATTCATCCGGCAGTACTTCTCCGGTCTGATAATGACGGGCAAAGGTGTTGAGAAAATCTTTCTCTATGGCGAAGTTTTCCATAATCTGTGAAGGAAGTTCCACAAAGTCCCAATATACATTAGTCCCGCTTAAACTCTTATATGTAGAGTTGGCAAACATACCATGCAGGCTGTGACCGAATTCATGCAAGAATGTCTCTACTTCATTGAAAGTCAACAAAGCCGGCTTGTTCTCGGTCGGCTTGGTGAAATTCATGACGACGGATATATGTGGACGGCTGTTTTCACCAGTCTTTTTATCTATCCATTGTTCTTTGTAACTTGTCATCCAGGCACCGGCACGTTTCCCAAGACGGGGATGGAAGTCCGTATATAAGATAGCTAAAAACTGCCCATCCTTATCAAACACTTCGTAGGCCTCTACTTCTTTGTGATAAACCGGAATTTCTGTATTCTTCCGGAAAGTAATTCCGTATAGTTTCTCTGCTAATCCGAATACCCCTTTTTTTACTTGTTCGAGCTCAAAGTAGGGGCGAAGCATTTCTTCGTTAATATTGAATTTCTTATCTTTCAGTTTGTTTGAGTAATAGCTCCAGTCCCATGGCATTATAATGAAGTCATTTCCTTGTTCCAGACGTGCTAGTTCCTGTACATCCTTATATTCCGCTTCGGCTGTGGGAGTGTAAGCTTCCAATAACTGATTGAGAAGTTTGTATACAGCTCTGCTGTTTTCAGCCATTCTCCTCTTTAATGTATATTCCGCATAGTCCTTGTATCCTAGCAGTTGAGCTATCTTCATGCGTGTATTGGCTATCTTCTTTACGATATCGATATTGTTGAATTCGTTATCGTGGGTACACTTGGTATTGTAAGCCATATACAGTCTATGACGTAAATCGCGGTTGTCAGCATAAGTCATAAATGGAACATAACTTGGGGCGTGCAGGGTGAAGGCCCAGCCTTCTTTCCCTTCGCTTTTGGCTGTTTCGGCAGCAGCTTCTACGATAATCTCCGGTAGTCCGGCAAGGCTTTCTTTTTTTGTCAGCAGCATTTGATAGCTGTTAGTCTCTTTCAGGTTGTTTTCGCTGAAGTCAAGTGTCAACTTACTCAATTCGGTGGTCAGCTTGCGGTATTCTTCTCTCGCTTCCCCTTCCAGATTGGCACCGTGTCGTACAAAGCTGTTGTATGCGTTTTCAAGCAACTGACTTTGTTCCTGTGTCAGTTGTAAAGTCTCTTTTTGATCGTACACTTCTTTCACGCGGGCGAATAGCTTTTCATTCAGCGTGATATTATTGCTGTGCTCACTGAGCAACGGCATAATCTTTTGAGCCAGTTCTTGCAGATCGTCGTTCGTTTCGGCACTAAGCATATTGCCGAAGACTGAAACCACTCTATCCAGTAGTTCACCCGATTCTTCGAACGCTTCGATTGTATTATTGAAGTTCGCTTTTTCCGGATTTAGTATGATAGCATCTATTTCCGCATTCTGTTGCTTGATACCTTCGAGGATCGCAGGCTCGTAATGCTCTGTTTTAATCCGGTCAAAGGGCACGGTTGCGTGCGGTGTCTGGTATTGCCCGAAGAAAGGATTTTGGGCATTTGTTATATTGTTCATAGTGCAAACAAGTATCAATGTTATTAATAATCTCTCCATAGAACTACAAAACTACTAAAATTGTAGCTTATTCAACGGATAACAGCTTGCTTTTTAACAATATATAAAATGAAATGTATAAAAAAACCGCTACGGTTTCTCGCAGCGGTTTTCTATATTATTCAGGCTTCTAATTAAGCGTTAACTGATGCCATGTGAGCGATCAAGTCAAGAACTTTGTTAGAGTAGCCGATTTCGTTGTCATACCAAGATACAACTTTAACGAATGTATCAGTCAAAGCAATACCAGCTTTTGCATCGAAGATAGAAGTACGAGTGTCACCCAAGAAGTCAGAAGAAACAACTGCATCTTCAGTGTAACCCAGGATACCTTTCAATTCGCCTTCAGAAGCTTCTTTCATTGCAGCGCAGATTTCAGCGTAAGTAGCCGGTTTAGCCAAGTTAACTGTCAAGTCAACTACAGATACGTCCAAAGTCGGAACACGCATAGACATACCAGTCAATTTGCCGTTCAAAGCAGGGATAACTTTACCTACAGCCTTAGCAGCACCAGTAGAAGAAGGGATAATGTTACCGGAAGCAGCACGACCACCTCTCCAGTCTTTCATAGAAGGACCGTCAACTGTTTTCTGAGTCGCAGTTGTAGAGTGAACAGTAGTCATCAAACCGTCAAGGATACCGAACTTGTCATTCAATACTTTAGCGATAGGAGCCAGACAGTTAGTAGTACAAGAAGCGTTAGATACAAACTGAGTACCTTTAACATATGTTTTTTCGTTTACACCACAAACGAACATCGGAGTATCATCTTTAGAAGGAGCTGACATTACAACATATTTTGCACCAGCTTCGATATGAGCCTGAGCTTTGTCTTTGCTCAAGAACAAACCTGTAGATTCAACAACGTATTCAGCACCTACAGCATCCCATTTCAAGTCAGCCGGGTTTCTTTCAGCAGTGATACGGATAGATTGACCGTTAACGATCAATTTGCTGTTTTCAACATCTGCTTCGATAGTACCGTCGAATTGACCGTGCATAGTGTCATACTTCAACATATAAGCCAAGTAGTCAACCGGGCAAAGGTCGTTGATACCTACGATTTGAATATCGTTTCTTTTCATTGCAGCGCGGAAAACGAAACGTCCGATACGTCCGAATCCATTAATACCTACTTTAATCATTTTGTTTAAACTTTTAAGGGTTTTATAATATTTGTTCAAATATCTCTCGGTCTCCGCATTTGTTTTATTTTCAAATGCGGTGCAAAATTACGAAAATGTTTTTATATTCGCATATTAAATTCACATTAAATATTGAAAAAAGATGGGAAAGAACACATTTTTACAGGACTTTAAGGCGTTTGCCATGAAAGGAAACGTCATAGACATGGCTGTCGGTGTAGTTATTGGTGGTGCGTTTGGAAAAATCGTATCATCATTGGTTGCTAATGTAATTATGCCTCCGATTGGTTTACTGGTTGGTGGTGTGAACTTTACGGATTTGAAATGGGTAATGAAAGCGGCTGAAATCGGAGCTGATGGTAAAGAGATTGCTCCTGCCGTTTCTTTGGATTACGGGCAGTTTCTGCAAGCGACTTTTGACTTTCTGATTATAGCCTTCTCCATATTCTTATTTATACGTCTGATTACGAAATTGACTACAAAGAAAAATGAGGAAACTCCGGCAGCGCCTCCCGCTCCTCCTGCACCTACCAAAGAAGAAGTGTTGTTGACGGAGATTCGTGATTTACTGAAAGAGAAGAATTAATAACGGCTGGGTCCTATAAACATTATTTCTTTATTGGGCCGGTTATACTTCTAACTAGTTGTCTTGCCACATTCGGGTAGTTTCAGCTATCAGTATTTGTCTGATGAGGAAACCCGGATGTGGCAAATTTGATTTATAGTCCGATCGGTTCTACCTGATATCCTTTTTCAAGTAAAAGCGCGATTAATCCGTCTTTGCCCGGAAGGTGGCGGACGCCTACGGCGATGAAGGTGGGCTGGGCTTTCATCAGTTCGGGTATCTTGTTCATCCAATTCAGATTTCTGCGCTTTAACAAATCCTCCCGTATTCGTTTCCCTATCTCTGTTAATTTCGGTGAGGTTCGGAAGATCGAATCTACTTTCACTTCAAAATCTATCAGGCTTTTCATGTTTTGAGTACGATACACATCTGAAAGGGTATTGACGAAAGATAAAGGTGAAATTTCGTCATCTTCCCGTAGATCTGATATTAATTCGTCAGCTTCTTTCTTTAGATTACTTTTTTCTGATACAAAGGCGTCGAATATACCCTCCAAGCCGACAATTGTGAGGCCTTTCTCTTTTGCTTTTTTTTCTAAAGCTATGTCCATAACTTGAGATTTCATACTATCAATCTGACTTTGGGAGTATCCTGTGTCTACTAATTTCTTACCTTTTTCTATCTCTCCTAAAATAAGGGCTAAGAAATTAGGCTTTATATACACCTTATTTAAAGGAGATTTTAAACTTTGACGTACTATGGAATCGAGAAAATGAAAATCTTCTTTATTTAATAAGTCGGCATAGGTTGTGTCTTTAGGTAGTTTTATAGCGACTCCGACCTGAGCAGGGGTTGGTTTGGACGTTGTTTCGCTTTCTCCGGCGAATTGGCTACAAGCGTTAAAGGCTTGGTGGAGTTCGGGAATACTGTCGGTATATTGATATAGTATGTCGTATGTACCATGATATGTTCCGAACAGATAAGAGGGATGCGAAAGACCGTTGCCTGAAATTTTCCATAACCAACCGCCTTCCGGTCGCTGTTTCGCAGTGGAAGTACAGGTGATAAAGATTGCAATGGTAAGAAATGCCAGGAATAGTTGATTGAATTTTTGCATAGCTATTATGATTATAATATTTATAAATCTTATTATAGTATGTCTCCGCTTTTGGGTGTGGGACAAATTTGTGGAATGTTTAGTAACGGACAATGAATACATTGTTCTGCATTTTTACATGTTCCGCTTAGTTTTATTTTATTCTGAATACGCTGTCTGCGTTTTTTTACGGCATCGTAATTTTTACCTAGTAGGTTGGCAATCTCTTTTAGAGATACTTTCTCGAATATCAGGATACAGATAAAAATCTCGTAAGACGACAACTGGATTGATTCCAGAAAACTTATCAATGGCTGGTTTATTTTTCGATAGAATCCTAGGATTTCGGTGTATTCATCGTATGAAGGTTCAGCAGGTTTTTGATTTTCCAATGTTTGCATCCGCTCGCGTAGAGAAGCGATAATGGCTTCTTGTGTCTGATTGCGGAAAGTAACATCCTGATTGACTTGTTCTATTTCCTGGAAAAGTGATCTCCAGTATGTACTTGCTTGTTTTTGCCTCTTGAACATAATAATAGCTACCGGAATTAAGAGGATAACTAATAGTACCAATCCCAGAATAATGAGTTGTTGCAGTTGTAGTTGCTGCAGCAAGATGTCGTGTTCAATCAATGATTGCGAAGGATTAGATTGTGTAATCTCGGTTATCATGATGTCTAAAAGTTTGGTATAAGAAATATGTAAAAAGAATAAATACAATAGTGGCTGCCAGATTGACTATCCATAGATCTCCTGTCATTGCTGAGTTTACCTGTTGGGGAAGGGGATGATAATAATTAGTCATGACATATGCCACGCTTGAGACTTGTAAAAGAATATGTGTTATCAGGCAAGTCCATAGGCTCCGGCTATATACATACAACCAGCCGAACCATAGTCCGTATATTAATCCTAGTACAGGTAATAAGGTCATGCACCCCCACACTACAGAATAAATTATTGCGGCTATTATAATTGATTTTCGGATGCCATATTCTGTCAGTAGTCCTCTTAGAATGATTCCTCTAAAAATGACTTCTATTATAAAAGGCATGAGTATTGCGCTGATAAAAGGATAAATGTAAGCCTCGTTTGAGTCTTTTGTTCCAATTTCTGTGAATATCTTTTTGAGAAACTCCGGGAATGGTACGATTGAATAAATCAGTGCATGTACCCACGGAAGGCAGAGAGTTCCTCCTGCTGCAAGTAATAGTACCTTTATATTTGGTTTGTCAAAACGGAGTATGGAGCGGTCCATTGCTTTGGTTCGGAAAGCTATTGCCAGTATTGTTACTGTGCTTACATATAGTATAGTCGCACATAGATAGCTAGGTACGCCTGATATGATGCAGATAACTTGAACGATTACAGTCCACAGAATAAAGAAGACAGCTAGCCAAATAGATTGACGGCAATTGGGAAAAGTGAGTATTTCCATAGTTTTTAATTTAATGTAATTATATAGAAGACTAAAAACAGTGTTGCAAAGTAGTTTCTTTTTTGTGATAATACCAAATTGGTGGAAAAGTCTAAAGGGACAGGCATATATACATTAAAAAGCGTTGTATGAGCTGTACATAATGGCTTAAATGGTATTTGCGGGACAAAGATTAACTCATTTTAACTCAGTGTTCCCTTGTCTTGAGAGCGATAGCAGAAAATAAAAAATGGTTTCATGATGTTTTGAATATACTAAAATGATAGATTTTTGACTTATATCTTATATAGATTGCGTACTTTTTCCTACTTTTGCAGACCATTTATTTAAAAACCCATACATTGATATGCAGGAAAAAATAATAATTCTTGATTTCGGTTCGCAAACTACGCAACTTATTGGACGTCGTGTACGCGAGTTGGACACGTATTGCGAAATTGTTCCTTATAACAAATTTCCTAAAGAAGATACAACAATCAAAGGAGTTATCCTTTCCGGAAGCCCTTTTTCGGTTTATGATAAAGATGCTTTCAAAGTAGATTTGAGTGAGATTCGTGGTAAATATCCTATATTGGGAATTTGCTATGGCGCACAGTTTATGTCGTATACTAACGGTGGGAAAGTAGAGCCGGCCGGTACGCGTGAATATGGGCGTGCGCATCTGACTTCTTTCTGTAAGGATAATGTGTTGTTCAAAGGAGTACGCGAAAATACACAGGTGTGGATGAGCCATGGCGATACGATTACTGCTATCCCTGCTAACTTTAAAAAGATTGCTTCAACAGACAAAGTTGATATTGCTGCCTATCAGATTGAAGGTGAAAATGTATGGGGCGTTCAGTTTCATCCGGAAGTATTTCATAGCGAAGATGGAACACAGATCTTGAAGAATTTCGTAGTCGGGGTTTGTGGGTGCAAGCAGGATTGGTCACCGGCTTCTTTTATCGAAAGCACAGTTGCTGAATTGAAAGCACAGTTGGGTGATGATAAAGTAGTGCTCGGTTTGAGTGGTGGTGTGGATTCTTCTGTAGCTGCCGTGTTGCTGAACAGGGCTATTGGCAAGAATTTGACTTGTATCTTCGTAGATCATGGTATGTTGCGTAAGAATGAGTTCAAGAATGTGATGAACGATTACGAATGCCTTGGCCTGAACGTGATTGGTGTGGATGCCAGTGAGCAGTTCTTTGCGGAATTGGCCGGTGTAACGGAACCGGAAGGTAAACGTAAGATTATCGGTAAGGGCTTTATTGATGTGTTCGATGTAGAAGCTCACAAAATAAAAGATGTAAAATGGTTGGCGCAGGGTACTATTTATCCGGATTGCATAGAATCATTGTCTATCACAGGTACAGTGATTAAGAGTCACCATAATGTAGGGGGCCTTCCGGAGAAAATGAATCTAAAGTTGTGCGAGCCGCTTCGTTTGTTGTTTAAGGATGAAGTTCGTCGTGTAGGTCGTGAGTTGGGTATGCCGGAACATCTGATTACCCGTCATCCGTTCCCGGGACCGGGGTTGGCAGTACGTATTCTGGGAGATATTACGCCGGAGAAGGTACGTATCTTGCAGGATGCGGATGATATCTTTATTCAGGGATTGCGTGATTGGGGATTATATGATCAAGTATGGCAGGCAGGTGTTATCCTGTTGCCGGTACAGTCTGTCGGTGTAATGGGAGATGAGCGTACTTACGAAAGAGCAGTTGCCTTGCGTGCCGTGACATCTACGGATGCTATGACTGCCGATTGGGCGCATTTGCCTTACGAGTTCTTAGGTAAAATTTCGAATGACATTATTAATAAGGTAAAAGGTGTGAACCGTGTAACCTATGATATTAGTTCCAAACCGCCTGCAACAATCGAATGGGAATAAAATAAGTCCTTTTTAGATGATACTTGAGTAGCCTCAACTTGAATAAAGTTGGGGCTATTTTATTTTCATCTCGGCAAACAAACTGTTTCATACGGCAAAACCAATAGTTTCATGCATTGGAACCTTTGGTTTCGCCGTACAGAAACCATAGTTTCACCGGTGGGAAACTTTAGTTTCAGACGCTTGAAACTTTTGTTCCCAAGGCTTGAAACTTCCAGTTTCATTACGGGAAACAAATAGTTTTAAACCTTTGAAACAAAATTGAATAGGGTGCGTCTCTGTCTTGTCAATGAGAGACACACCCTATTCCGTATAACTTATGTTGATAACTGTTTATTTCGCTTGTAACTTGGTGACAATCGTTGCCGTAACCGTCGGATCGTCAGAACTACCGGCATTACCAGTCAGGTTTTGAATATATACCACTCCTTTTTGTCCATCTTGCGTCTGGTATGCATATACTTTTCCATTCTCTATTTCAATACTTTCTGTTGTTGGTGACAAATTCTTTAGAGGAGTGTCATCAATTCTGCTGATTGCGTTGAACTGTTCTAAGGTCATATTCGTAACTCCGAATTTAGTATTGCGAGCACCGTTAAAGGTTAAGCTATGCTTGGCAGGAGAGATTAATACTGCTTTTCCATTCTTATTTTCCATACCTATATTAACTTCAGCAGCATATTGACCCGCTTCACGGCTCTTATAGATGCGGCCATATAACCATTCAGCATAGAATACTCCCCAATATTTGTCAACTGATTCCAATTTCTTATCACTATGTTCAGAAAAGATAACAGCAGGAGTGATTTCTACTACAAAGTTTTTCTGAAAGTCTTCTCCTTCAGCATCAGTTACACTAATTTTGATCGCTTTGTTTTCTGACAGGTTTGTTATAGTATATGAAAAATCATAATTACTTTTAGGTTCGTCAAATGTTTGTCTGGTACTCTCGATGACAGATATCGCCGCACCGGTTTCAGCATTGGCTGTGCTGATAACGAAGGAGGTAAGTCCTGCTGTAGAAGTGATGCTTCCTTTTACCGTATATTCTTTGATACCTTTCGGAGTAGTTACCAAGTTCGTTCCTCCTTCAAAATTGAATAGTACAGTAGGAACATAATCAATATTAGCTTCATTTTCACAAGAGGTAAGTGAAAACAGGAAGATAAATAACGTATAAAATAAATGTTTTGCTTTCATATTATTGTAAAATTATTGGTTTATAAATCTGATTACCACCCGGCGTTTTGTTCAATATTCTGACTATTGTCAACTTCTTGCTGCGGGATTGGGAAATGGTAACATTTGGAAAGAAAAATACGTTCTTCCAGCAGGCTTCTGGTATATGTAGGATTTTCTAGGCTGCCTGTTACAGTAACCTTGTATACTGGTTTAGAGAACCATTCTTCCGCTTTGGCCCATCGGCGGGCATCGAAGAAACGATTGTCTTCGAATGCAAATTCTACACGATATTCTTTGTAGATGCGCTGTCTGAGTTCGTCCTTATTCCAATTTTTGTTTTCATCTAATTCTCCTACACCGGCACGTTTGCGTATCAGGTTGACTGTTTTTACTGCATTTTTGCTGTCACCCAATTCATTAAGTGTCTCTGCATACCCCAGTAATATTTCCGCATAACGTATCATTTGGGGGTTACAGTCATAATTGGAGTTTCCCGAACTTTTGTGTCCGATTCTATCGTCGAGATATTTCAGGACGAGATAACCGGATGATTTGCTTTTATCATCTACGTCAGTCATATCCAACGCTTGTTGGGAACCATTAAGATCGAATGTGTTGCCATGATAAAAGATTGTCATTTTAAGGCGTGGATCCCGGTTTTCATAAGGATTCTTATCGTCATATCCTGAATTTTTATTAATGATAGGCTGGCCATTGGCATCGTATCCGGTGATTGGTTCAGTACCGTCTTTCATGTCGTAAGCATCTACCAGATTCTGAGTGGGAGTACATCCCACATAAGATTTTTCATTCCAGGGAGCTCCTTGGGGAAGATTACTATGCATGGTGGCATTGGCAGCGAGTAGATATGTATATATATTTTCTTTGGTTTTACGCTCGCAGAAATAATGTGCATAACTTAATTCCGGATTTTGCGTGTCATAATATAAATCATAGATATTCAATCCCATGACTGCTGATAATGCGTCTCTGGCATCTTCCCATTTCTTACGATCCATAGACGGGTTGTTTAGTTTGCTGGCAGCATAAAGTTTGGTACGGGCTATGTAGGCCAGTGCCGCTCCTTTGGTAGCACGCCCGTAATTGGGGGCGTCCCATTCTAATGGAAGTTGTGATGCAACATCTGCCAGTTCGGAAACGATATAGTCGACGGTTGCTTCTGCAGTTGAACGCGAACGGTCCAAGTCGGTAGGAGAGATGATTTCATCTCCCAGCAACACGACTCCTCCGTACCAACGGTATAATTCTGCATAATACAGTGCCCGTAAGAAACGCGCTTGTAATTTTGAGGAGGCTTTTTCTTCATCAGACAGTACCGATTTGTCTACTTTTTGTATAAATAGAGTTGCGTTACGGATACTATTGTAATAGAAGGTCCAGGGATGTCCTCCGTTCATTGCAATATCAGAGGCAGACATGGTTGACTTACCATGCGTATGTGCTGATGAATATTCAATAGGTGCATATGCGTTGTCTGTTGCACAGTCAAGGAAAGTTACTCCATCTCCGGAGAAACTGGAGAAGCTACCTTGTGTTAGACGCGTGCGGGCATATAGGTTATTTAAAATCTGCCTTGTCTTTGCTGCGTCTGCATAGATTAATTCTTCCGTGTTCGTTCCTGTCTGGATTCGTTCCATATCACCGGTACATCCGTATAGGAGCAGTAGGGAAAAGGCTGTTAGAATAATATTTTTCTTCATATATCGAATTGTTATCAGAGGTTAGAATGTAACGTTTACTCCAAGATTATAGATTCTTTGCTGAGGGTAGAAGTTTCCGCGATTGGCAGGTTGTGCTTCCGGGTCGATCACTTTTAACTTATCCCAAGTAAGCAGGTTGAATCCGTTGACATACATCCTTAATGCGGATATCGGGGTGTGGGTAAACCACTTTTTAGGGAAGTTGTAGGATAACTCTACATTCTTCAGTCGCAGATAAGAAGCGTCATACAAATACATTGAAGATGATTTGAAGTTGTTCTGATTGGAGCCTGAAGAATTGCTCATACGATGATAAGTCGCAGTTTGCTGTGTTTCGGGAGTCCATCTGGCCAAATGTCTGTCGGCAAGAGCAGAACCAAGATTGAAGAACTCCCATGCAACTTCACCTGTCAGTGGAATTGTTACACGTGTTGCTCCCTGGAACATAACGGTCAGGTCGAAGTTTTTGTAAGACAGACCAACTTGGAATGAGCCGGTTATTTCGGGTACATCCGAGAAACCGAAAGGTGCTATGTCGTAATCATTGATAACACCGTCTCCGTTGATATCACGGAAACGGACGTCTCCAGGTTGTAAGGTGCCGTATTGCGTCGGGCCGGCTGCGATTTCGGCATATGTATTGTAGAATCCGTCGGCTATCAGTGAGAACTGTTGTCCGATAGAACCTCCGGTACGGTTCATATAAGGATATTTACGTATCTGTTCATTTTGTTCGATAATCTCATTGTGGTTGTAGGCAATGTTTGCTTTGATGCGATAGCCGAAGTCTTTGATCTTATGATCCCATCCTACTTCTACTTCTACACCTTGATTTTTTACTTCCATTAGATTTTGTGGAGAAAAACTTGTCACTCCGGAAATGATGTTGGTGCGTGAGGGAGTTTTCAAGATGTTGGTACGGTTTTCGCGGAAGTATTCGGCATTCAAGGTTAATTTACCTTCAAACCAGCGTGTGTCCATACCGATATTGAATTTGGTAGAACGTTCCCAACTTACAATCTGTGCTGCTTTTCCTTCCAAGAGTCCTCCACTGGCTGCAGTTGGAGATTCACCGAAATTGTAATTGGTGCCTGCGGCATAGGTCGCTTCCGAATAATAGGCAAAATTACTTCCGAATTTGTCATTACCGACTTGTCCTAATGAAGCTCTTATTTTCCAGTAAGGTAATAGTTTGCTGTCTTTTAGGAAAGATTCGTTAGTAACAATCCAGCCTACGGATGCGGAAGGGAATAATGCATATCGTTCGCCTTCAACAAATCTGTTGGAACCATTGTATCCTAAATTGATTTCTACTAAGTATTTACCTTCAAAATCATAGTTGGCACGGGCTACCAGTCCTTGATATACCTGCGGTAGCCCTCCATATTCACCATCGCCCGGTGCTTGGTGAGAGTTATAGTTGTATAAAATAAGTCCCGAAACATTATGTTTTTCTGCAAATTGATGTGAATAATTCACGAATGCTTCCCAGTATACACGTTTTTTTGCTCCGGATGCAAAATTGATGAGAGAAGGGAATACTTTGGCAAGTAGGCGTTGGTATGTTCCATTCTCATTATATTTCCATACAGGTTCCACCACATTCAAGCCCATACCGTTGTCTTCGATATAACTATTGTAGGAGAATTTACCTCCGATACTCAATCCTTTAGTAATAGCATGTAAATCGTAGTTCAGTTTTACAGTTCCTTCCAAAGCACTGTCGTTGTCCTTTCTATATCCCTGATAGAGGAATGCGTGTAGTGGGTTGGCTCTCACAAGATTTGGAACGGCTGCAAAAGTTCCGTTTTCGTTGACTAGCGGGAATGCATTGGCAGGTGTACGGGTCATATTGTTAAATGCACGGCTGGCATCTCCTTCGGAGTTGGGACGGTTCTTGCTTCCGGTACGATAGCTGAAGTCAACGCCAATACTGAAGTCTTTAGTAACTTGTATATCTAGGTTGGTTCGTACGTTGAAACGATTATAGTAGTAGGCAGAGTTGTAGTCTGGTTGCTGGAGTAAATTATCCAGTTCCGGGTTAATGGCAATCAATTTGGCCAGATCCGGTTTCTTTTTTAATTTTTCGATATCAGTTTCGTAGGTTCCGTTCTGATGAAAATAGCCTAATGACACAAAATATTTAAGCCGTTCGTTTCCTCCCGATACATTGACATTGTACTTTTGTTGTGTACCTAGTTTGGTAAACATATCTATATAGTCGTTGTCCGGATGAGTAAACGGGCTGGACTGGTCGCGGTATAATTGCATATCATGCTCTGTATATTTCGGTGCTTGCCCTTCATTCACCAAACCTTCATTCATCAATGTTGCATATTCTTCGGCATTCACCATTTTTGTAATACGGTTGATTTGTGTAATACCGAACTCACCGGAGAAAGAAACTTTAGCTTTACCGGAATTACCACGTTTTGTAGTCACAAGGATAACTCCGTTCGCTCCACGTACACCATAAACGGCAGTAGCAGATGCATCTTTCAATACGGAAATACTTTCTATTTCGTCCGGGTCGATTTGTGAAAAGTCACGTTCGATGCCATCTACCATAATCAACGGAGAAGCATCGTTCACCGTAGCACGGCCACGAATATAGAGTGCGGCAGCGTCTTCACCGGGACGTCCGCTGGTTTGACGTGTTACCAGTCCGGGAATACGTCCTGTCAGACTGTTTGTGACACTGGAAGTAGGACCTTGTTTCAGTTCCCGATTGCCCACAGCAGAAATAGATCCGGTAACCGATACCTTTTTCTGTTGCCCATAAGCTACAACCACTACTTCGTCCAAGGTTTGTGTGTCATCATGGAGTCTTACGGTAAGTGTCTTTCCATCTTTGGGAACGGTAACTTCCACAGTTTTCATTCCTATCATTGAAATAGCAATAATAGCCTTGTTACTGGTTACCTTTAATGTGAATTTGCCGTCAAGATTTGTAATTGTTCCATTACTGGGTTGTCCTTTTTCTACCACATTGGCACCAATTAATGGTTCGCCGGCGGCATCTGTAACAACACCTCTTACGGTTTCTTGTGCTTGCGCTCCTATGAACCATAAGCTCATTAGTAGCATTAATATATACCATTTTTTCATATTATACGATTTTTAGATTGTTATCTCCAACCGGGATTCTGTACTAAATTTGTATTTAACTGCATTTCTGAGTAGGGGATAGGAGAATAATACATCTTTGTATTAAATTTCCTTTGTCCGTCGACAACAAACTCATGTGTGGACACAACTCCATTATCTTGCCGCTCTATTCTGAATCCCATTAGTGGCTGGTTCAAATCTTTTTCGGCTGTTTTCCATCTTCTCAAGTCAAAATAGCGTTGATCTTCGAATGCCAGTTCAACCCGTCTTTCATTTCTTATTTTCTTTGTCATTTCCGTTTGAGAAGTTGTAGTGTATGGGACTGTTATTCCTGCACGTGTTCTTACTTTATTCAAAGCTTCGAGAGCTGTCCACCCCAAATCGGCTGCATCATTCGGTCCGTATGCTTCGTTCATGGCTTCGGCGTATAGCAAATAGATGTCTGCCAAGCGAATGACAGGGAAGTAGTGGTAGGTACTCGTTATTGTTTGAGCTGACAGATTTATATTCGTATCAAGGAATTTGCGTAAATAATAACCTGTAACGGTAGAACGAAGATTGACTTTGCCGATAGCATCCTGACTGTTGGGGTCGCTGATGTCGATTGCTCCTCTTGCTCCCAAAATACTTCCGTCACGAACGATCGTAACATCAAAACGAGGATCCATATTCTCGAATCGGGTATCTGATTGCATATCGTTGGCACTACCATCCTTCTTCTCGAAAGCGCATACCAGATTATGGGAAGGACAAGTACCTCCCGAACCCAACAGTGAAGGAGGGTAATTGTAAAGTTCCAGCATATAGTTTTTTGGATTTCCGGTATATACTATATATTCAGTATTTTGGTTTGGCTGTATGATAAACAGTTTTTCAAAGTTTGGGTATAAATACAATTTACTCGGAGCAAGGTCAATTACGGTTTTCAAAGCTTTAGCAGCAAGTTTCCACCTTTCTTGTACGTTTCCGTCAGTATAGCCGAGTATCGGATTTTGTACATTGTTGAATAATGGACTCGCTGCGTACGCCAGCGTTTTTGCCTTAATAGCCAACGGGCATGTACTGGCTGATAAAAAACCAAAACCACGATATTGATTGGTGATATAATTGTAGCGCGTAAATATTTCGCTGGCTTCATTGCATAAATTTACAATATAATCGACGCAATCGCTGAAATTATTGCGGGGTAATGTTATAATCTCTTTATCATCAAGAGTATATGTCTTTTTCACGAGCGGAACTCCTCCATACCTTTTGATTAACTCGAAGTAATAGAGTGCACGGACCGATTTACTCTCTGCTATGGCCAGTTCTTTATAACTTTCAACTTGTGCATCTGTCCAACCTGCATTGTTTTGTAGGAGAGGAATGTACTGCTCGAAATAAAGTGTACGCCGGATACCGATGTATAAATCGGCCCAACGGTTTTCTATCGGACTAATTTCGGTTGCGTATCCTTGTCCCAGTTTATACATTGCATTGGCGGGGTCTACATAAGCACCGTCATCTGTAGACGCGTCGAGGAATGCTGTATAGTTGCTTTGGTATCCATTGGGCATGGAAACGTAAACGCTATTCAGCATTTGGATTGTTTTGTTATAATCAATAAATGTCTCTTCCGGTTGCCAGTATTCATAAGGTTGTTGGTCCAGATAGTCGCATGAAGAAACTGCAAGAGCAATACAACCTGTTATGAGTATATGTTTAATCGTTCTCATAGTTAATTAAAATTTAATGTTTATTCCGGCGCTGAATGAGCGTTGGAGCGGATAAGCGACGCCATTGCCATAGGCCTCCGGGTCAATAACGTCTAGTTTATCAAATGTGAGCAGGTTCTGGCCATTTAAGAAGATACGGAGTTCTTCAAGACCGATGGAACGGACCACTTTGGTTGGTAGATTATACGACAGTTCTACATTCTTTAGTCTTAGATAAGAGGCGTCCCGTTGCCAATAGGTAGACGAAAGACTGTTGTTGCTTGAACCCGCAGCTTTAGTTGTAAATCTTGGGTTGTTGACAGAAGGGTTTTCCGGTGTCCATCTATTTCTTTGGTGTTCATACATATTTCCGTTATTGTAGAATGCAAACGCTGTGTATGAAGATAGCATTTTAGATACTTTAGCTGCCCCTTGGAATAGCACGGACAGAGAAAATCCTTTATAGCTTCCTCCAAGACTGAAGCCATAGAACACTTGAGGAACATCCGTGTATCCGTAACGTACCCGATCTTTTTCATCTATCTTACCGTCTCCGTTGATATCTTTATATCGTATGTCTCCGGGAACGACGCTGTTCAATGTGTGAACAGGAGCTGCCGCAATTTCTTCATACGATTGGAAAATACCATCGGCAATATAGACTAGTGAAGTACCATAAGGGTGTCCTTTGGAATACATATAGTCATACGGTTGCAAGGCTTCGTCCATATCAATGACTTTGTTTTTGCTGTATGAAATGTTACCACTAAGGAAATATGTGAAATCTTTACCTATGTTATCTTTCCAGTTTAGGCTACCTTCCAAACCTTTGGTTTCCATTTTCCCGATATTCTTGCCTGGCATATAGATAGTAGTATATCCCAACATGGATGAAAATGTGGAGGGAATGGTGTATACACCGGTGCGACGATCCTTCCAAATGTCGAATGTTGCGTTCAGACGATTAGAGAACATTCCTAAGTCTGCCCCTAGATTTATTTGAGTAGATTTCTCGTAGGTAGCAGAAGGATTGGCTTGTTGGGTTTCCAATAGAGAAGTATATTGCGCCATGTCATTACCAAAATAGATTCCTTCATTCAAATTCTGAAGACGGCTCATATACATATACGCAGATACTGCACGGTCATTGTTTACCTTACCGATACTACCGCGTATCTTTAGATTAGAAATAGCGGGCTTTAACACATCAAAGAATTTCTCGTTGGATGCGTACCATGCCAAGGAGACAGTAGGAGACAATCCCCAGCGGTTCTCATTATTGAATTTGTAAGAACCTTGATAGCCGAAAGTGGCATCTATCTGGTATCTGTTATCGTATTTATATGCAAACCAGCCACCAACTGTTTGGTAGCGATAGGGAAGCACAATACTTTGATTGTATTCATATTGGTCGTAAAACATCATTCCCGAAACATTGTGCTTACCGGAAATACGATTGTAGCTAAGTTTAAAATTTAATGTGGTGTTACGTGCATCACCATATTTCATGGCAGCATTTGATATCATTTCTTCACTAGTTCCATATTTTTGGAGTACTCCGTTATTTTGAAGTGTGTAATAATTGAAAGAGCGGGTACGGTTTTGTTTTTGTAAGTTGTATACGTCCATAGAAATCTGTCCGTAGAGCGATAAACCCTTCAGAAGGAAATCCAGATCCTGTTTCAGTGATACAGAAAAGGCGCCATAACGTTTATCGATCGCTGTGTAGCCACCTCTGTTCAAAATAGCCCACGGATTGATATATTTATCATTGCCTGCAACAATACGGTCTCCCGGTTGTGATTTGATAGGATTCCCTGACTGGTCTACATAGTTATGGGTATCTTTATAGTACATAGGAAATGCTGTAGCCGGCGTTTTCAACAGATTCTGGAATATATATTGTTGTGCTTGGTCATGATAAGGAGAGTTTTCGCTTTGCATCCAACCGTCTAATTTTACTGATAACAGGGTCGTAGAGGTGATGTCGAAGTCTACGTTCGAGCGAAAGTTGATTCGGGAAAATTCTGTGTTGGTACTGTAATTCTGCTCTTTTTCAGTATTAAACATTCCTGCTTGTCCGGTATATCCCAATGAGACGAAATAACGGGTACGCCCGGAACCTCCTTCTACTGTGGCATTATATCGCTGCATGAAAGTTCCTTTTTTAAGCAAGTTTCCTATCCAGTCGACATCTGGGTAGCGCTCCGGGTCTGAATGATTGGCGAATTTATTGATCTCCGTTTCCGTGTAGAAAGGATTCAAACCGTCATTAATGTTCGCTTCATTGTAGAATTGAGCATATTCTGCCGCGTTAACAGCTTTGGGAACTCTCATGTTCTGCTGATATATCCCTTGGATGTTAAGGCTGACTCTAGGTTTTCCGAGACGTCCGGATTTGGTTTCAATCAGGATAACTCCGTTCGCGCCTCGCATACCATAAAGAGCGATAGCAGAAGCATCTTTTAATATGGTCACTCTTTCAATTTCCTGAGTTTGTACCATACCGTAGTAATTGCGTTCTTGTCCATCGATTAGTACAAGTGCGTCATTTCCATTGCTACGTATTCCACGTATATAAATGGAAGCTTCGTCATTGCCCGGTTCTCCACTTCGCTGAATCGTAGTTAACCCCGATATTCTTCCTGACAATGCATTGGATAAATGCTGTACAGGCACATTCTCCAATACTTTACCGGAGATTACATCGGATGCACCGCTAAACTCTGTTTTTAACTTACTTCCATAGGGTATGGAAATGATTGTCGAGTCTTTTTCATTCTTTTCCTTCACTGTTTTGTCCTGTGCTGAAATGATGGTTGAATAACCTGCAAGTGAGCAAAATAGCAGAAAGAACTTGATTTTTAAAGTTTTCTTTCTCATAAATATTAAATTAAGGGGAATATTTTATAATATTCAGTTTAGAATAAGTCGTAGTAGAACTTAGCCTAATTTAATCTATATCTATGATAATCAGTTTGTTAAAGTTGTGATATTTATTAAAAAAGAGTAATGGTATAAAGTTGGTATCTAAAAAAGTAGATTTAATTTGTGGGAGAATGCAAAATAAATGAAATATTAGCTTGATATTTTAAAATCAATTAATATATTTGCGGAGAATTAAAAACAAAATGAACTTTTAAAGCAAAATCGCCTATGGAGAGCTAAGCACTTCTACTATAATTTAGAAAATTATTAAGTTCTACTACAACTTAGCTATTAATTTAATCTTTTAGAAACATAAATAAGAAAAGGGAAAAACTATTTTTTAATGGTGGTTATATGTTTGTCGTTTGGTAATCGTAGACAAAATGATCCTATTTGTGCTACCTAAACAGGGAATTATATAATTAACTATCTATCTAATTATCTAGGTAAGTTTTTAAAACCTCTGCTATTTTCTCATATCCTTTAGTATTAGGATGAAGTCCATCGCTGAATAAGGATGAATTGATAATGCCATTTTTATCTGTCAACAGATTGCTTAAGTTTATATAAATACAATTCTGTTCTAGCTTCTTACGAAGTTCTTTGTTAATTTGCTGAATACGTTTTTCTGTGTTTGCTCTTGGGAGGATTCCCATTACGCATAATTTAGCTTGTGGTTGGCGTATTTTAATAGCTTCGGTAACCTGAAGAATACCTTGCAGAATTTCTTTATCTGTATTAAATTGAAGATTATTAGTTCCTATCAGTAGAAAAATCATATTTGCTTTGAAACCGTCCAATTCGCCATGGTAGATGCGCCACAATACGTTTTCTGTTTTATCCCAGCCGAAACCGAGATTGCGAACTGACCTGTTTTTGAATAGCTTGTCCCAAGCTTCTTTTCCACGTTGTGTCGGTGCAGTAGGCTCGCCGGCCCAGTAATGCGTGATAGAGTTACCTATCATAATGATTTCCGGGGCATTTTCTCGGTTTAATTTAAGGATTTCTTCATGACGCGCGTACCAATCATAGGAATCTCTTTGTTGTTTGCATGGAATACATGAAGTGGGACCTTCATTCTTTTCATGTAATATTTCCCGTATCTTTTTTAAATAACTGTCTGCATATTGCTGCATACCTAAATCAGTAGAATGAACTCCGTCTACCATACCGTCTGCCGGAATACCTATTTCTTCCTTTGTCAGATAATAGATATCCGGAATTTGTTCTTCTTGTAAAGTATTGTATGCTTTTCGCAATTCAGTATTAGCTACGCGGTATGATTCTTCTGCTTTTTCGGAAGTGACATCGTTGGCATATCCGTCATGCTCTACTAGTAAAATAGGTGCTTTGCTGGTTTCGCGTAATTTCTTTACTCCTTTTAAGGTACGGTTGTATATCACTTCTGCACTCTTTCCCGGTAGGTTGGGCATACAGTCAATGATAAACAGTTTTGCATCAATCTCGGACAATAAGTCGAATAGTTCGCTCTCGAGTTTACCATTGCCGGAGAATCCCAAATTGATGACGGGATGTTCCGACTTTCTATTTAAAATATTTCCCCATGCCATACCCGGACGGGAGGCACAAGCCCCTTGTGCAATGGAAGTTCCGTAAATAACCAGGGGTTTTTCTTGTGAGACGGGAAGAAAACGGAAAGAAGTGTTCTCGGGTACACCGATTTCTAGCCATGACACACTGTTGTAAAGAGGTAGAAATAATTGATATTCAAAACCTTTTCCGGTTTTTGCGGCATACGAAAGTCCGCTAAAATCGTATGTAATGGTATCCTGCATAACATACCGTCCAACACACCAACGCTCTTGACCATTATTGTCGGTTGCATATAAATCAATGCCGGAGACACCAGTTGCTGGCATGTGTGGCATGGAAAGAGCGCCTTTCACAACATAACGAATTTTTATTTCCGGAGCATTGGAACGAAATGCAATGGAGAGTCCTGCGCTTTGGAGTGATAAGTCCCATACCGCTTTTCGTACTTTATCTTTAGCCCGTTGTGGAAGTCGTGTGTAAAATCCTGCGGGATCTTCTTGCCATGCTTGTCCACGGACGACCGGAAAACTTTCTTTTTGTGGATTGAACCACTTATATTGTGCTGTTAGTGATGAAGTGCAACCTAAAAAAAGAATAAAAAGAAAGAGGTGTAAATGTGTTGTTTTCATAGGTGGTATAAATAATATAACTTAATTTATATAATGAGCTTCTGTGCATCAGGAATAAGAATTTCTTTTCGTCGCAACTCAATCAATCCTTTATCCTGTAATTCGTTAAGTGCTTTGGAAGTATTCAGACGGGTATCGTCTAAATAGCGAGCTAAATCATCCATTTTTACTTTGAATATCTTTTCTCCTTGTGTTTTCTCGCAATGCAGTAAGAAGAAGCGGGAAATCTTCTCCTTTAAGTCTATAGTCGGTTCTTCCCATAGTCGGGAGTAAAGATTTTGTGCACGATTGCTGACAATATTCATATAGTTGAGCCGGAATATATCGTAATTAAACAGGTCGCTAAGTACGAAGGCTTTACTAATACTGATTGTGTGGGCTTCTGTATGCGCTATATAAGAGGATGCGTAATTCGTATTCATGCCGAATAACGATTGTGGCTCTATCAGATATGGTGCTTCCATTTGCTCAATGACAGTGTATATGTTTTCTTTGGAAGTGGTGACGATAGATACTTTACCTTTTAACAGGAAACGGAGTTGCTTACAAGGACTACCATTCTCAATGATAGTTTCTCCGGCTTTATGCTTGATAAAATGTAGCTTTACCTTATCCAAAATACTAGTGAAATCTTCATGGCAAAGACCTTGAAATAAAGGCAATTGGAGCAAAGTGTCGAACATTGTTTCCATACGTTGTTATCTCTTATTTATTGTACAAATTTACTCATTATACAACACTGCTGTCAACATCTGACCCTTCTTTTTGTTTTTTTTATTGTTTGAATGCATAAAAATAGAGTATATTTGCAGAAAAAAAGGAGGAAATTATGTTTGCAGGCTTTAACTGGCAACAGATGATTAGTGCGTTTATCGTGCTTTTTGCGGTAATAGACATTATCGGTTCTATACCTATTATTATTAACCTGAAAGAAAAGGGGAAGGATGTGAATGCAATGAAGGCTACCGTTATTTCTTTTGCCTTATTAATCGGTTTCTTTTATGCAGGGGACATGATGCTGAGACTCTTCCATGTAGATATTGAATCTTTTGCTGTTGCAGGTGCATTTGTTATTTTCCTCATGTCTTTGGAAATGATTCTGGATATTGAAATCTTCAAAAATCAGGGACCTATCAAAGAAGCTACTCTAGTTCCGCTTGTTTTTCCTCTTTTAGCCGGTGCCGGAGCTTTTACTACCTTGCTTTCCCTTCGGGCAGAATATGCCAGCATTAATATTATCATCGCCTTGGTTCTGAATATGGTCTGGGTTTTCTTTGTTGTGAGTATGACCGGTCGTGTGGAACGATTCCTCGGGAAAGGTGGTATTTATATTATTCGCAAGTTCTTTGGAATTATCCTGTTGGCTATCTCTGTCAGGTTGTTTACGGCGAATATAACGTTGTTGATTGAGGCATTGCATAAGTCCTGATTGGAAAATTCCTCCTTCGGATTCTCCTCTTCTTCCTCGTCATCATCCTTTTCATCTGCAAAAGGTTCCGGGCGTTGAGGCCCGTGATTCACAAAAGCTAGGGCACAGAGTGTTCCCATAATTCCACCGCTTAGATGTCCTTCCCACGACATATTGGCGGGAGAGAAATAGGGGAACATATGCCAGATAATTCCTCCGTATAAAAAGGTGACAAGCAGAGAAATGGCAATAAGTGGTACGTATTTGCGGAGAATGCCACTGAAAAAAAGGAAAAAGGCAAGACCGTAGATTAATCCGCTGGCACCTATATGCCAGCCCGGTTTACCTATAATAAAGGTAAGTAGTCCGGCACCGATCCAAATCAGGATAAAAATTTTTCCCGCTATTCCCCGGTAAAAGTAAAAAAGACACCATGATAAGAAAAATAGCGGGAGCGTATTAGCCAGTAAATGACTGAATCCACTGTGTATCAACGGATGAGTCAGAATACCGAAAACTCCACGTTTTTCCATAGGATATATCCCCAAGTGAGAGAGATCCCAATGCATCCCGACCTCTACAATCTTGAGCATATAAAGAATGAAAATAAGAAACAGTGGCTTTGCTGCAGCTAGCATGATACGCTGAATATCTTGTTTCATGACTTTCTTTTCTTTAGATATTTTACGCAATACTACGAATATTTGCACAAAATCTGAAAATAAAAACCCTTTTTATTTTTGTTTTTATCTAGAATTTGTACATTTGGACATTGTACCTGTTATATATGGTGCTACAACCATTCTGTATGCGATATAGTAATAAATACAAGTATGATATAATAGCCAATAATTAACCTTTAAATAATGCACAACTATGAGTTATTTACGATTTGACAAGACCCTCATGACGAATCTGGAAGAATCTCTGCAGAGAGAAATTCTCCGGACGAACAAGGCAGGAGCTTATCATTGTACAACGATTGTTGATTGTAACACACGCAAATATCACGGCCTGTTGGTGATTCCCGTTCCCAATCTCGACGATGAAAATCATGTGCTGCTATCTTCTCTTGATGAAACGGTAATTCAACATGGTGCGGAGTTTAACTTGGGATTGCATAAATATCAGGGGAACAACTTTAGTCCCAACGGGCACAAGTATATCCGTGAGTTTGATTGTGAACATATCCCGGCGACAACTTACCGTGTTGGAGGAGTAATTCTCCGCAAAGAAAAAATCTTTGTACATCATGAAAATAGAATCCTGATTCGTTATACTTTACTTGATGCGCATTCGGCAACGACTTTGCGCTTCCGTCCGTTCCTTGCTTTCAGAAGTGTACGTGAGTATACTCACGAAAATGCACAGGCAAGCCGCGAGTATCAACTTGTGGAAAACGGTATAAGGACTTGTATGTATCCGGGCTATCCGGAACTGTATATGCAGTTGAACAAAAAATGTGAGTTCCATTTCCTACCCGACTGGTATCGTGGCATTGAATACCCGAAGGAACAGGAACGAGGGTATGATTTCAATGAAGATCTTTATGTTCCCGGTTATTTTGAGGTGGATATAAAGAAAGGGGAGAGTATTGTATTCTCGGCCGGGACTTCAGAAATATCCCCTCGGAGACTGAAACAGACATTTGAGGCGGAAGTGGCTGATCGTACACCGCGTGATAGTTTTTATCACTGTCTGAAAAATTCTGCTCACCAATATCACAATCAACAGGAAGGTGAACATTATATCCTTGCCGGTTATCCATGGTTTAAATGCCGTGCACGCGATATGTTTATTGCTTTGCCGGGGCTGACGCTTGCTATTGACGAAATCGACCAGTTTGAGGATGTGATGAAAACAGCGGAAAAAGCAATTCGTAACTTCATTAATGAAGAACCTGTGGGTTACAAAATCTATGAGATGGAACATCCTGATGTTTTGCTTTGGGCTGTTTGGGCTCTGCAACAATATGCAAAAGAGACTTCCCGAGAGCAATGTCGTCAGAAATATGGAGAGCTTCTGAAAGATATCATGGAATATATCCGTCAGAGGAAACATGATAACCTTTTCTTGCATGAAAACGGGCTGCTTTATGCAAATGGTACGGAAAAAGCGATTACATGGATGAACTCTACCGTAAACGGTCATCCGGTAATTCCCCGTACAGGATATATTGTTGAGTTTAATGCTTTATGGTATAATGCGCTGCGTTTTGTGGCAGATCTAGTGCGTGAAGGTGGAGATGCAATTTTTGCAGATGTACTTGACGCACAAGCTGAAGTGACCGGAAAGTCATTTGTGGATGTGTTCCGGAACGAATATGGGTATTTGCTTGATTATGTGGATGGTAATATGATGGATTGGAGTGTACGCCCTAACATGATATTTACAGTAGCATTTGATTATTCTCCTTTAGATAGGGCGCAAAAGAAACAAGTGCTTGATATTGTGACTAAGGAATTGCTTACCCCGAAGGGAATCCGTTCGTTGAGTCCGAAGAGTGGCGGATATAATCCGAATTATGTAGGTCCGCAGGTACAGCGGGATTATGCTTATCATCAGGGAACTGCATGGCCTTGGCTAATGGGATTCTATCTGGAGGCTTATTTGCGAATCTATAAGATGAGCGGACTGTCATTCGTCGAACGCCAGTTGATTAGCTATGATGATGAGATGACAAGCCATTGTGTGGGCTCCATTGCCGAACTATTTGATGGAAACCCACCTTTCAAAGGACGTGGCGCGGTATCGTTTGCAATGAATGTGGCAGAAATATTGCGTGTTTTAAAGCTACTGTCTAAGTATTATTAAAAAAGGAGGAACGAAGATGAAAGTTTTAATGTTTGGATGGGAATTCCCTCCCAAAATATATGGTGGTCTTGCGGTTGCTTCTTACGGAATAACTAAGGGATTGAGCTTGCAAGGTGACATGGAAACAATCTTTTGTATGCCTAAGCCTAGCGGCGAAGAAGAAAAGTTCTTAAAAATAATCGGTATGAACCAAGTACCTATTGTATGGCGTGATATCAATTATGACTACTTGAAGTCTCGCTTGTTGGAGATGTCTCCGGAAGAATACTATTCTTTCCGCGATCATATTTATGCCGATTTTTCTTATATGCACGTCAATGATTTGGGATGTATGGAGTTTGCAGGAGGTTATCCCGGAAACTTGCACGAGGAAATTAATAACTTCTCGATCATTGCCGGAGTAGTGGCTCGTCAGCAGGAATTTGATATTATCCATGCGCACGACTGGCTGACTTATCCTGCCGGTGTACATGCCAAAATGGTAAGTGGCAAACCGCTTTGTATTCATGTACATGCCACTGATTTCGACCGTTCTCGCGGTAAAGTCAATCCTACTGTTTATTCTATAGAGAAGAACGGGATGGATCATGCTGATTGTATTATGTGTGTATCTGAACTTACTCGCCGCACAGTGATTAACGAATATCATCAGGACCCTAGAAAGGTATTTGCTATGCACAATGCTGTTTATCCATTGTCTCAGGAACTTTTAGATATTCCGCGTCCTGAACACCCAAAAGAAAAAGTGGTAACCTTCCTCGGGCGTATAACTATGCAGAAGGGACCGGAATACTTTGTGGAGGCTGCGGCACTTGTTTTGCAGCGTACTCGTAATATCCGTTTTGTTATGGCAGGTTCAGGCGATATGTTGAATGCCATGATTAACTTGGTGGCGGAACGTGGTATTGCCGATCGCTTCCATTTCCCCGGCTTTATGAAAGGTAAACAGGTATATGAGGTTTATAAGAATAGTGACGTATTTGTTATGCCGTCCGTTTCCGAACCTTTTGGTATTGCTCCGTTGGAGGCAATGCAGTGTGGTACACCTTCTATTATTTCGAAGCAATCGGGGTGTGGTGAAATTCTTGATAAGGTGATTAAAACCGACTATTGGGATATTCATGCTATGGCTGATGCTATTTATTCTCTTTGCACCAATCAATCTCTTTTCGAGTATCTTCGGGACGAAGGAAAGAAAGAAGTTGATGGGATTACTTGGGAAAAGGTTGGCTTGAGAATTCGTGCTCTTTACGAGGATGTGTTAAGAAACTATGGTAAATAACAAAACAATAAATAAAAATGAGAACTATCTGTCTTTATTTTGAAATACATCAAATTATCCATTTGAAACGTTATCGTTTCTTCGATATCGGTAATGATCATTACTATTATGATGACTATGCGAATGAAACAGGTATGAATGAAGTTGCTGAACGTTCATATCTCCCTGCCCTTAGTACATTGATTGAGATGGCGAAAAGTTCGGGCGGTGCTTTCAAGGTAGCGCTTTCTATCTCGGGAGTAGCTTTGGAACAGCTTGAAATCCATGCTCCGGCGGTCATTGATTTATTGCACCAGTTGAATGATACAGGATGTTGTGAATTCCTTTGTGAACCATATTCACATGGCTTATCATCACTGGCCAATGAGGATTGTTTTCGCGAAGAAGTACTTCGCCAGCGTGATAAGATGAAGCAAATGTTTGGTAAAGAACCGAAAGTATTCCGTAATTCTAGCTTGATTTATTCCGATGAAATCGGTGGCTTGGTAGCTTCTATGGGCTTTAAGGGGATGTTGACGGAAGGGGCAAAACATGTGTTGGGCTGGAAGAGTCCGCATTATGTATATCATTGTAACCAGGCACCTAGTCTTAAATTGTTGTTGAGGGACTTCAAACTTTCGGATGATATCAGTCTGCGTTTCTCTAATTCGGATTGGGCGGAATATCCTTTGTTTGCTGATAAATATATCAACTGGATTGATGTGCTACCGCAAGAAGAACAAGTAATCAATATCTTTATGGAATTGAGTGCTCTTGGTATGGCTCAACCATTGTCTTCCAATATTCTTGAATTCCTGAAAGCATTGCCGGAATGTGCGAGAGCTAAAGGAATTACTTTCTCTACACCGACTGAGATTGTAACGAAGTTGAAATCTGTTTCTCAACTTGATGTTCCTTATCCGATGTCATGGGTAGATGAGGAAAGAGATACGAGCAGTTGGCTGGGTAATGTTCTTCAACGTGAAGCTTTTAATAAACTATATAGCGTTGCCGAACGTGTGCATTTGAGTGACGATCGCCGTATCAAGCAGGACTGGGATTATTTGCAGGCTAGTAATAACTTCCGTTTTATGACAACGAAGAATACAGGTATCTGGTTGAATCGTGGTATCTATGACTCTCCTTATGATGCTTTTACCAACTACATGAATATCTTAGGTGACTTTATCAAACGAGTTAATTCTTTGTATCCTGAAGATGTGGATAGTGAAGAACTTAATTCTCTTTTGACTACTATTAAGAATCAGGGTGATGAGATTACTGAATTGCAGAAAGAAGTAGCTAAGTGGCAAGCAAAAGCCGAAAAGGAAACGGCTGCTAAAAAAACTGCGGCCAAGAAGTCTGTTGTGGCAAAAGAGTCGGTGGTAAAGAAAGAACCTGCTGCAAAGAAATCAGCGACCAAGAAAACTGCTGAATCAAAGAAAGCGGTCGGACGGGCCAAGAAGACTGTTACAAAGAAAGAAGAATAAAATAAAATTCTATATACAACAGAACCGTGAGTGAGATGTATATCAGACTCACGGTTCTGTTGTATATAGAAAATAGTATTTAATAAATATCCTTTTTAAAATAATAGCGCAGATTACACAATTAGTAAGTAGTCCGCGCTATTTTTTATGATATTCTCCTGCTATTTATTTCGCTTTCGTAGAACCAAAGTTTGTAGAGACAACTTCGAGTTTTAATATGTTTTCTGGGTATACAGGATTGCCCTGAGAATCTTTCTCTTCTCCTTTTAATCCACCTTTCAAGCGTACATAACCTGGTTTTAAGTCATGTTGGATACCAATGACATTAGAACTGCTACCATAATAACCGTTTGAACTGGCATCTGTTGTTACAAGTACTGGAATTAGTATGGCTTTATTCCAATCACTGAGTTCTTCCCAGTCTTTTATGTTATTAACAGTATGGTTCTCTATTTTCCCTTCATCATTAAATGTTTGGAAAGTGATAGATTTTTTCTCTTGTATTTCCTTGTCTGCTGCTGCTCTATCTTTTAAACAGTCATTTATCAATTTAGTGATATTATTGTACGTGTATTCAGTGAGATTAGTTGTAGAAGAAGTCTGGGTGAATAGCGATGAAGTAACGCCATCACTTAGTTGATTATTCTCAAAGAAGCTTTCTTTATATTTTTTACGTATCAGTAAAACGTTTCTAGGCATAGACATCCCAAATTTCTTATCGCTAGTTTCGTTATAAATAGGAATTCCTAATTTAACGGCGTTCAATGTATCACCTTCAAGTTTTTCTGCTATTTGGCTAACAGGGAGAGTGACCTGAGTAAAAATACCAGCCGGACTTTTTAAATAGGTCCAATCAGAATTATCAATACACTTCTGAATAGCTTCTGTATCATTTGCTAATCTATTAGCTTGAATAATTTCACGTGTAGAATTGAAGGTGCGGCCAGTATACTGTATAGAGTCCTTTTCCGCATTAACTTTAGATTTTAGCTTAATTCCAGTAATACTATCTGTTACATATTCAATGGAAACAACATCCATTTGTACTTGACTGATATAAAGTACAGTACCGTCTCCATAGTCACTTTTTACATATATGCCACTGAATAGATCAGGAAAAGCCTTGTAGAAATCTCTTCTGTCAGCTTTGAAAAGTTTCTGTCCTAATTTCTTTGCTTTGGCTTGATCTAATCGAATACTTACACTTGGCACGTATGTATCAAGTTTACGAATAGAATCACTTACTGATAAATCTACGGCAGTATATGCTTTAGTTCCTAATAAATCTGATTGTTTGTAATAATCCTCCGGATTAATATTGGTATAATATGCCTCTTCTTCATTCAACCTTTTATTTAATTCGTAGATGCTTAAACGGCACGCAGTTAGTGAGTCACCGAAATAACTACTATACCATAGGTAGATATTTATTTGGCAATTGCCTATTACGTGATTATTCTCATCTTTGATTAAAGTAAATCTATCTTTAATCTTACTATCTATTTCTATATTATCAAAACTAGTAACCAAACTTCCTGTGGCTTTAGTCCCTGCTTCATTTTCTTTGTACATTTCAGAGAAACTCAATCCTTCCGGACAGTTCAGTTCAGATAAAAAGCCTGCCTCATATGTACCGAATGTATCATCTGTGAATTTTCCCACGTATCCGGTGCTGGTCTTTGCATATACTTCACCTGCGTGTACAGATTTTGTTGTTACGTCAAATGTAGTCAGTTTTCCATTGATATTCTGGTCACTTCCCGGAAACATTCCCAGTCCTAATCCGGCTGTGTTATCGTCACATCCGAAAAAAGTGATTGCCAGTAAAGCTATTAAGGCGTATTTTGCTTTCATGATCGTCGTATCTTGATTTTTATTCTTCTTCTTCTTTGTTCGCAGTGGCATCCCATACCTGATCGTAGAACTCGTTGCAAGCATCTGCATAGTTCTCCGGGTTCTGATAATCAAGTATCAGTTTACCTGATTGACGGGCATATTCAATGATAGATTCATTCACCTTTTTGCTGTTTTGTATCACTCCGTCCGAATAATCCACGGCGAGTTTGCAAAGGGCGGCATAATCTACCGGTTCTTTTAAGTTGCTTAAATCATCCTTAGATATTCCTTTCAACATTAATTTAGTTGCAAAGTCGTCACTGAGCGTATTTTTGAAGTCGTCTTCATATACAGAGAATACAACTTTGGCATCACGGAACGACGGTTCATCCTTGTACGCTTTCTTAATATAAAGAGGTGCTAACGCTGTCATCCAGCCATGACAGTGAATTACATCGGGACACCAGCGAAGTTTCTTCACGGTTTCCAATACACCACGCGCATAGAAGATAGCGCGGCTGTCGTTGTCGTCATACTCTATGCCGTTTTCGTCCATAGCCTGCATCCGATTCTGGAAATAATCATCATTATCGATGAAATATACCTGCATACGTGCGGATTGGATAGAAGCTACTTTTATAATAAGGGGGTGGTCAGTATCATCGATAATCAGGTTCATACCGGAGAGGCGAATCACTTCGTGCAGTTGGTTCCTGCGCTCGTTAATGTTTCCCCATTTGGGCATAAAAGTTCTGATTTCACGGCCTTTTTCTTGTATCGCCTGTGGAAGGTTTCTACCTATATTGGCCATTTCGGATTCTGAAACGTAAGGTGTAATCTCTTGAGTAATAAATAAAACTTTATTCGCCTTTGTCATAATAACAATAGTTCTCTATAATATTCTGCAAAGATACGAAAAAAAAGACACATTAAATAAGATATTCTTTCTTTATGTGGCAAATATTAGTTTATTTTGCAGAGTTTTTGCAAACGAGTAAAACATAAACCAATTGACGAAAATGAAAATAGTGCACACTATCAAGGACTTACAGGTCGAATTGACTGCCCTGAGAGCCCAAGGTAAAACAGTAGGATTGGTTCCTACAATGGGTGCTTTACACGCAGGACATGCATCTCTGGTAAAGCGCAGCGTAAGTGAGAATGGTGTAACTGTTGTGAGTGTTTTTGTAAATCCCACGCAGTTTAATGATAAAAACGACTTGGAGAAATATCCGCGTACATTAGATGCGGATTGCTGCTTGTTGGAAGAATGTGGAGCTGCATTTGTATTTGCTCCTTCTGTGAGCGAAATGTATCCGGAACCGGACACCCGCCAATTCAGCTATGCTCCATTGGATACTGTAATGGAAGGTGCATTCCGTCCTGGACATTTCAATGGTGTTTGTCAGATTGTTAGCAAGCTGTTTGATGCGGCACAGCCAGATAAAGCTTATTTCGGAGAGAAAGATTTCCAGCAATTAGCGATTATTCGTGAAATGGTCCGACAGTTGCAGTATAAACTGGAAATTGTAGGCTGTCCGATTGTGCGCGAGGAGGACGGATTGGCTTTGAGTAGCCGAAATAAACGTTTATCTGCACAAGAACGTGAAAATGCTTTAAATATTTCTCGGACATTATTTAAAAGTCGTAACTTTGCAGCCTCTCATACAGTAAATGAAACGCAAAAAATGGTGGAAGATGCGATTGACGTAGCTCCGGGATTGCGTTTGGAGTATTTTGAGATAGTAGATGGAAATACATTGCAGAAGATAACCAATTGGGAAGATACTTCGTATGCAGTAGGATGTATCACAGTGTTCTGCGGAGAAGTTCGGCTGATTGATAACATTAAATATAAAGAATAACTAAAAAGACGAAACCTTATGATGATTGAAGTGTTGAAGTCGAAAATTCATTGTGCGCGTGTCACGGAAGCGAATCTGAACTACATGGGTAGTATCACGATAGATGAAGATCTGCTGGATGCGGCAAACATGATTCCGGGAGAAAAGGTGTATATCGCTGATAATAATAATGGCGAACGCTTTGAAACCTATATTATCAAAGGTGAACGCGGTTCCGGCAAAATTTGTCTGAATGGTGCTGCCGCCCGTAAAGTACAACCGGATGATATTGTGATTATCATGTCGTATGCGTTAATGGATTTTGAGGAAGCGAAGTCGTTTAAACCGTCTGTCATTTTCCCCGACCCTGCGACGAACAAAGTAGTAAAGTAAAAAAGTATCTTTGATATTTTTATAAGAAAAACCCTGTCTTACAGAATGTAAGCAGGGCTTTTCTTTTTTATCTATTCTATTTTCTTGTTACTACTTTGTTTTTAACTGTTCGTTCATAGCCGCCGCTGCCTTACGGCCGTCACCCATAGCGAGAATCACAGTGGCTCCACCGCGTACAATATCGCCACCTGCATAAATCATCGGGATAGAAGATGCCATGTGCTCATCTACGGCAATCGTTCCTTTCCGTCCTAACTCCAGTCCTTTGATAGAACTAGGGACAATCGGGTTCGGCGACACTCCGACACTTACGATAGCTAGGTCAATATCAATCGTTTCCGTAGCACCTGGGATAGCGACAGGACTACGACGTCCAGAAGCGTCCGGTTCGCCTAATTCCATTTTTTGTAGAATAACCTGTTTTACACAACCCTGCTCGTCTGCAATATATTCGATAGGATTGTGCAGTGTCAGAAATTCTACTCCCTCTTCTTTTGCGTGTTTAACTTCTTCGATACGTGCGGGCATTTCTTCTTCCGAACGACGGTAGATAATCATGGCGCGTTCGGCACCCAGACGTTTGGCCGTACGGACAGAGTCCATGGCTGTGTTGCCGCCACCGATTACTGCTACATTCTTACCGAAAGCTATCGGAGTATCAGAGTCTTCGCTGGCTGCATCCATTAGATTGACACGGGTAAGATACTCGTTGGAAGACATAATATTGATTGAGTTTTCGCCCGGAATATTCATAAAGTTAGGAAGACCGGCACCGGAAGCTACAAATATCCCTTTGAAACCTTCTTCTTTCAGGTCTTCTATACTAATTGTTTTTCCTACAATACAGTCTTTGATAAAGTTAACTCCCATTTTGGCTAGATTGTCAATCTCAACATCAACAATCTTGTTGGGCAGACGAAATTCAGGAATACCATATTTCAGTACACCGCCAATTTCGTGCAATGCTTCGAATACAGTTACGTCATATCCATATTTCGCCATATCACCTGCAAACGATAATCCTGCAGGTCCCGAGCCGATAACAGCCACTTTGATACCATTCTTTTCAGCAATGACTGGTACGGAGATTTGTCCGCTCTCGCGTTCGTAATCAGCTGCAAAACGCTCCAGATAACCGATAGCTACCGGTTTCTCATTCATTTTCAGATGAATACACTTTGATTCGCATTGTTTTTCCTGTGGGCAGACACGACCGCAAACAGCCGGAAGTGCACTTGTCTCTTTTAATGTCTTTGCTGCTTCCAGAAATTCTCCACGCTCGATGTTCTTGATAAAACGGGGAATGTCAATTCCTACCGGACAACCTTCCATACATCCTGGGTTTGCACAGTCGAGACAACGTTTGGATTCTGTCATAGCCTGTTCAGCAGTCAACCCTTGGTTTACTTCTTCCTTGCGGCTATGTGAACGATATTTTGCATCGAGTTCATTCATCTCAACACGCGGGATAGCCGTGCGTTCTTTGGCTTTCATCGACTTACGCAACTCCTGTCTCCAGGCAACATTACGGCTTTTTTCGTCGGTCTCCTTTGTAGCTTCGCATACAGTGTCGAGTTTGTGCATTTCTTCTCGTTCGATGTTTTTGAATGCCCCCATGCGTTTCAGCATTTCATCAAAATCTACTTGGTGACCATCGAATTCCGGACCGTCTACACAAACAAATTTGGTTTTTCCTCCTACAGTGATACGGCAAGCGCCACACATACCTGTTCCATCTACCATAATCGTGTTCAATGAGACGTCAGTGGGAATTTCATATTTCTTGGTTAGCAAGCAAACGAATTTCATCATGATAGCAGGGCCGATAGCGAAGCATTTATCCACTTTCTCGCGTTTGATAACTTCTTCCACACCTTCCGTTACCAGTCCTTTGCGACCATAAGAGCCATCATCCGTCATGATGATAACTTCGTCGGAGCTTTTGCGCATTTCTTTTTCGAGAATGATAAGGTCTTTATTACGTCCTGCCAATACAGTGATCACACGGTTGCCGGCAGCTTTCAAAGCTTGTACGATAGGGAGCATTGGGGCCACACCTACGCCACCACCGGCGCAAACAACAGTTCCGAAGTTTTCAATGTGAGTCGCTTGGCCGAGAGGACCTACTACGTCTGTAATATAATCACCTTCGTTCAACTCACAGAGGCGGGTAGAAGATAGCCCTACCTCCTGTATCACCAGGGTGATAGTGCCTTTCTTTATATCAGAACCGGCGATAGTCAAAGGCATACGTTCTCCCTTTTCGCCTACACGTACAATGACGAAGTGTCCGGCCTTACGAGATTTAGCAATTAAAGGGGCTTCAATTTCAAATTTGAACACCTTTTCAGAAAAGCGTTCCTTGCTAATGATTTTGTTCATTATCTAATTAATTTGTTGGTTTTATTACGTAACTGCTAACAGAATGTTATAAATTATGGCAAAGATACAGCTTCTTTACGAAAAACAAAAAGAAAAGCCACTCTTTTGAAGAGTGGCTTTCTATATACAGATGAATCTATCTGTTTATTTCGTACGGATTTTGTACCCGGCTACTCCATAATACAAGATGAACAGGAAGCAAGGTAAACACAGCCAATAAGCTTGTTGCGGGCTTGCTACATCCTTTAGCCAACCATACAGGGTAGGGATAACGGCACCACCGAACATTGCCATGATAAGCAATGATGAGCCGGCTTTGGTAAACTTGCCGAGGTCGGCCATGGCAAGCGGCCACAGTGCCGGCCACATTAATGAACATCCTAATGCCATGAATGAAATAAAATAGATAGATATATGGCTCGGAGTTAGTACTACCAACAATGAACCGATAATGGCCAGGATAGAACAAATTTTTAGCGCAGTAGCTTGGCTGAGATATTTCGGAATGAAAATAATACCGCAGATATAGCCGATCACAATACCGATTGGAGCAATCCAGGCATAATTAGCTGCACCTTCTAGTCCAAGTTCTTTTGCGTAATCGACCAATGTACCCAATGAGACAGTTTCAACACCTACATAAAGGAATAAGGCCAGGCAGCCTAGTAATAAGTGAGGAAATTGAAAAACAGACGTTTTTGTGGCAGCATATGGACAGGCTTCGGCTTCATTCTCGCTTTCGTCTTCTCCTGCCGCTTTTACTTCGGGCAGTGGAGCGAAGAATGCCATAATACCCAAAGCTATAAAAGCACAGATGATGATAATGAACGGCTTGTTCAGATCTTCGATACCAATCAGATTGACATCTTTCCCCAGCAACCATACGATAAAGATAGCGGGGATAGGCCATGCCAACTTATTACAGATACCCATTATGCTAATACGTTTTGCTGCACTATCCAACGGGCCAAGAATGGTGATGTATGGATTTACAGACGCTTGTAGGTATGCATTGGCTGCTCCGCTGATAAAAGAAGCCAGCAAAAATAAGGTGAAGCTTTCCTGATCTGCCGATAAGATGAACAGGTAGAATGCTATGGCAAAAATAAAGAAAGACAGCGACATGGTACGTTTGTAACCTATTGCCTTAATTGTGAGTCCGGCAGGATAACCGAAAACTAGAAAAGGAATGAATGTCGCAGCGATAATCAGATAAGAAGCCGTATTCGAGATTCCTAATGATTTTTGTAATACCGGGACTAATAATGAATTGATTCCGAGTGCGAAACCAATCGCGAAAAACATAATGCCAATAAATGTCAATGGCAACACAAAGCTTTTAGTGTTTTTTGTCATGGGGGAAATGTGTTAAAGGTTATATAAAAATCTCTTGTAAGAAAAGGATATACCTGATTCTTACAAGAGTGAAAAATTCTTAGTCTATCATATCGAAACCGCAGTATGGAACCAATGCTTTCGGAATTTTGATTCCTTCAGGTGTCTGGTTGTTTTCGAGTAGGGCCGCAACGATACGTGGCAATGCCAGTGCTGAACCGTTTAGGGTGTGACAAAGTTCAGTTTTCTTTTCTCCACTACGATAACGGCATTTCAGACGGTTGGCCTGATAGGTGTCGAAGTTGGAAACGGAACTTACTTCCAACCAGCGTTTTTGTGCTTCTGAGTATACTTCGAAGTCGAAGCAAAGCGCAGCGGTAAAACTCATGTCTCCTCCGCAAAGACGAAGAATGCGGTAGGGTAATTCCAGTTTTTGCAGCAGTCCTTCTACATGGTCGAGCATTTCCTGATGAGATTGCTTGGAGTGTTCCGGTTTGTCGATACGCACCAATTCTACTTTGGAGAATTCGTGCAGGCGATTCAAGCCACGCACATCCTTGCCATAAGAACCTGCTTCGCGACGGAAACATTGTGTATATGCACAATTCTTGATAGGCAATTGTTTTTCGTCTAGGATGACATCGCGATAGATATTAGTAACAGGCACTTCTGCTGTCGGAATCAAATATAAATCATCTACTTCGCAATGGTACATTTGTCCTTCTTTGTCAGGAAGTTGTCCTGTGCCGTAACCGGAAGCGGCGTTGACCACTGTCGGTGGCATGATTTCAATATATCCGGATTTGCGTGCTTCATCCAGGAAAAAGTTGATAAGGGCACGTTGAAGTTGTGCACCTTTTCCTTTGTATACAGGAAAACCTGCTCCTGTGATTTTAACACCCAAGTCGAAGTCTATCAAATCATATTTTTTTGCCAGTTCCCAGTGGGGAAGTGCATCTTTGGGAAGCTCGGTTTCCATTCCTCCCATTTTTTCGACGACATTGTCTTCGGCACCTACACCTTCGGGTACACTGTCATAAGGAATATTAGGAATCGTATAGAGTGCATTCTGCATATCGGTGGCAGCTTGTGTCATTGTTGCGTCCAATTCCTTATTACCTTCTTTTAATTCTGCTACACGTGCGCGTGCGGTTTCAGCTTCTTCTTTCTTGCCTTCCTTCATCAGTTGTCCGATTGTGCGCGAAAGAGAATTAACTTCTGCCAGATTTTTATCTAATTGATTTTGGGTACTACGTCTCTTGTCGTTAAGAGCAATAACCTGCTCTATCGTTTCTTTTGCATTTTTGAAATGCTTCTTTTCCAGTCCGCGGATTACCGCCTCTGTGTTTTCTGTAATTTGTTTAATGGTAAGCATATCTATACTTTTTATGAACTTTCACTTAATGGATGCAAAGATACAGAAAAAACGAACAATCAAGCAACGAAAATATCTAAAAAAGAAAAGAAGGTGTGTCGTAATACACGATGCGCCTTCTTTTTTTTCATTGACTATAAAAATCGGTTCATTTTCTTTAAGCTGCGATATTTTGAGGATTTCTTTGGTTTATGTGTTCGCAACATCTAAATAGAGCAACTGTAAGCTCATAAAACGGTCTAATCAGCCAATCCATACCTTCTTTAGTCATTTTTGCACACATCTTTTTTATATTGAAGGCAATGGCAAAGAAGGAAAAGTCCATGAAGACCTTATCCTTTCCAAAATGGCGGAAACGTTTGTAATTCATATTGTTTTTCATTTGTCCGAACACGGCTTCCGGTTCTATGCATCTCTGTCCTCTGTGTTTCAGTCCTTCCTCTGAGCAGAGCAACTCTTTGGCTTTTTGCTTGTATTTTCTGAGTCTGTGATTCAACTCTATCGTTCTGTTCCCCTTTGCTTTAAAACATCGGCATCTTAGCGGACAGCCTTCACATCTGATGGCTCTGTACGTGGCATTTTCGCTGACATATCCGGATGCTGTTTTCACATGTCTAGTCCCTATCCTTTGCATCTTCTGTCCCATGGGGCAGATACAAAAGTCTTGTTCTTCATTGTAGTAGAAGTTTTCCGCCCTGAACGGGTCCGGTTTGAATCTCGGCCGCTGTTCCATGTGGAAGTAGTTGTATTTGACGTAGCCCGCCATACCGTTTTCTGACATGAAGCGGTAATTCTCCTCAGAACCGTAGCCGGAATCGGCCACCACCGTATGGGCCAACCTGTCATATCTGCTTGAGAAGGATTGCAGGAAAGGTATCATGGTCAGTGTATCCGTAGGGTTCGGAAAGAGTGCAAAATCGGTAATGAACTGGTTCTCGGTGCCGATCTGGAGGTTGTAACCGGGCTTTGTCTGGCCGTTACGCATGGCATCCTCCTTCATTCTCATGAAAGTAGCGTCCTTGTCCGTTTTGGAATAGGAGTTCCTGTCCTGTAGCGTGTTCAGACGGTTGTCGTATTCCTGCAGCTTGTCCCTGTGTTCTTCCAGTTCCTTCAGCTGTTTGCGTTTCTTTTTCAACGCAGTCTTTTCCTCTTTCGTGGAGGGCTCAGGAACCTGTTCAAGTGCTTTCCGCAATTCTCCAGCCATCTCAGTCAGCATGGCCGGAGTGAACTCAATCTCCTCATTGCTTTCCGATGAGTTCTCCTGGGCGATGACATCGTCTATCTGCCCTAACAGGACATGTATCTTCTTCATCAGGCGTTCACAGTTCCGCTCAACCGTTTTTCGCCAGACGAAAGTATACTTATTGGCTTTGGACTCAATCTTTGTCCCGTCAATGTATTCCACATTCAGCCTGATGAAGCCTTTGGAAGAGAGAAGGAGTACGGTTTGGGTAAATACCTCGTTGATTTCCTTTTTCACCCGGTTGCGGAAACGGTTGATGGTAATGAAATCAGGTTTCTCATATCCGGCAAGCCAGATATAATGGATGTCACGATGAAGGAGCTTTTCAATTTTCCGGCAGGAATAGACGTTGTTCATATAGGCATAGAGAATGACCTTGAGCATCATCCTGGGATGGTAAGGGCTGCGGCCGCATTCCTTATACAACTTCCTGAAACTTTCAAGGTTCAGGCTCTCAACCAGAGCGTCAACCATCCGAACTGGATCATGCTCTGCAATATCCTCGTCAATTCTTTGAGGAAAAAGCACTGTTTGGTTGGAATTATAAGGACGAAAATGTATCTTTGTCATAGTGAAAATCTTATGCCTAAAGATACAAAATCTTTAGGTAATAACAAAGCCCCAGCTTGTGAAAGTCGGGGCTTTGTGCTTAAAAAAAAGAAGGTGCGCATTTTGACACACCTCCTTCTTTTAAATATTCTCAGTTGTGCAATTATGCTTCAGTTGCAGGAATTACAGAAACATATCTTCTGTCTTCTTTACCTACTTTGAAGTTTACTGTACCGTCTACTAAAGCGAAAAGAGTGTGGTCTTTACCCATACCGATGTTGTCACCCGGGTGGAATTCAGTACCTCTTTGACGAACGATGATGTTACCTGCTTTGCAAGCTTCGCCACCAAATATCTTAACGCCTAATCTTTTACTTGCTGATTCGCGGCCGTTCTTAGAACTACCGACACCTTTTTTATGTGCCATTTCTTTTTACTGTTTTTAATTGATTAAGCTACTACTTCTGTGATTGTTAATTCAGTGAACTGTTGACGGTGACCGTTCAGTTTTCTGTGACCTTTTCTTCTTTTCTTGTGGAAAACAAGAACTTTGTCACCTTTAACCAAGTTTGAAACAACCTGGCAAATAACTTTAGCACCTTCTACGATAGGAGCACCTACAGTTACGTTTCCGTCTTTGTCTACCAAAAGAACCTTTTCAAATTCTACTGTTGAACCGTTTTCTGCACCTTCGATGTGGTGAACGAACAACTTCTGACCAGCTTCTGCTTTGAATTGCTGACCGTTAATTTCTACAATTGCGTACATCTTATGTAATAAATGTATAAGTTAGCTCCGGCGGGTGGTCTTTAATCACTTAGAGAACTCTTTATCAAACCCGTTGCGGAATAATCGGGCACAAAAGTACTGTTTTTATTTGTTTTCAACAAATATTTCTTTTGTTTTTTTAGTTGTGTTGCTATTACTTTGCTCATTTATAGAATAGTATGCACAAACTTCGTTGTCAACTATTAAGGGGGACTTTAAAGTAAATCGCTAAGATTTTTCACAATTATTCGGTGCGGATAAGCGCGAAGTTCGTCAGCGGTAGTCATTCCGTTGAGTACGCCTGCAAAATCGACTCTTGCATTCCGAGCAGTTTCCGCATCTACAATGCTGTCTCCGATATACAAAGTTTCTTTCGGGGTACTTCTCAAATGTTCCAAGGCAAATTTGACTCCTTCCGGTGAAGGTTTTGCAGCTTTGACATCTTCTCCACCTACCACTATATCAAGAAAATCTTCCGGTTGGTACTCTTCGAGGAAACTCAGTATCCTAAATCGGTATTTAGTAGAGATAATTCCGATACGGGCACTCCGTTTCTTCAGCTCTTTCAGTGTAGATAACGTGTCGGGGAAAAGCTGGGTGTTCACATTCATGTGTACATCGGCTTCCAATCTGTATTCCTGTCGGAAAGCTTCGAGTTGTACCGGGTCGGTGATTCCGGTAAGAATACTGAAAGATTCTTCCAATGTTTTGCCGATAGTACGTTTGATTGCTTCATCGGTAACGGTTAAATACTGGTGGCGGGTGAGCACAATTCGGAAACACTTAACGATACCACGTGACGAATCGGCTAGTGTATAGTCGAAATCGAATAAATAGGTTTTATAATTCATTGGGGAGAACTTTTCCGCAAAAGTACTAAAATCTTTTTTTATTTTACAGGTTCTACCGTGTATCCTTGTTTTTTTAATAAGTTTAGCAATCCTTTGTCACCGGGAAGGTGCAGGGCACCAACTGCAATAAAAGTAGGAGCTGTTTTCATAATAGCCGGAAGTTTTTCAGACCATGCCTTGTTGCGATTATAAATCATTGCGTCTTCTTCACCGGGAGTCGGGTCACATTGATTGCCTTTACGCTCTTCGCTGATACGAAGCATTTGGTTTAAGTCCTGTCTCATATAGGCGTTAGTGAGTTTTTTCAGGCTTTCCACTTCTGTATTGATGTTGTTGATCGTACACATTAGCAGTTGTGCTTGCCGTTGCAGCGAATAACCATTGAATAATAAATTGAATTGAAATTCCGCAGTTTCTAGTCCATCTACTTTTTTCCCGTTTTGGGTAGCTTGTGATTGGAAGAAGGTATCTAGCTGTTCTTGAGGATTAAATTTGCCTATATGTTTTACGTATGCTGCCACTACTACGTTGTTCAGCAGGAATGCAGGTTTCAGTTTGGGGGCTGCGCTTAAATCTAGCATCAGGTTTTCTTTGCAGAATTTGTTAGCCGTTGCAAAGTCTTCAGGGGAGAGGAGGGTGGACAGCGTACTGTCGTTGGCGATCATCATAGCCTGTTGCATTTTCTGCATGGTGACCGGTGACTGCATTTCCGACATTTTCAGCTCTCCATATACTTGTTGGGTTTCTTTCATTGCTTTTTGAAGTCCGGCAATGCTGTCCATAATGCTGAATGGTGCCAAGTGATGTGTACCTATAATGTAAGAGGGCTGATTTAGTCCGTTGCCGGATACTTTCCATAAAAGTTGGGCGTTTGCGCTAAACGCTACACAGATAAATAGTACTGCTCCGATAAATGATTTCATAAATTTATTTCAATAAGAGTGAATGATTTGATTGTTAACGTATTCTACCACCGCTGATCCAATGCCTGAGATAATAGTCTTCGTTTAGCCTACTGACGATTACCCCGCGACTTGTGCTGGAATGAATGAATTTCCCACTTTTCAGATAAATGCCTACATGAGCTACTCTCTTTCTAGAACGATTACTGCTAAAGAATACCAAGTCACCTTCTTTGAGGTTTCGTTTAGCTACTTTGTTGCTCTTATTCTTCAGTTCTTCTGTGTTTCGTGGCACTTGGATACGATATACTTTCCGATAGATTTGATAAACCATGCCTGAACAGTCGGTCCCTCTTTTCGAATCTCCACCGCCACGATAAGGGGCTCCTATCCAGTCGGCAGCTTCTAGGTAGAGTTTATGGTCGTCTTCCAAGTTGATGTCTATACCCAATAAGACAGAAGCTCGCGCCAGTGCCTGATAATCCAGACGGGGGGCAGATGTGCGGCAGGAGCTGAAAATGACGGTTAGCCCTACCAATATGAAAAAGAGTTTAAAGTTAATCTTCATCGGCTGCCTTTCCTTTTTTGTTGATGATATTTATTCTTCTACATTGAAGTACGCTTCCAGCTCTTTTTCTGCAGAATTATCTTCATTAATTATATCCCGAATGATAATTCCGTATTCCAGCAGAGCAATTCGCGGACACACATCTACAGTATGGTTCAGGTTATGGCTGGAAATGATAACCGTAGCCTGATGTTCTTCATTATATCTTTTGAGCAGATGCTTGATAATGGATTGCGAACTCGGGTCGAGGAAATTGAACGGTTCGTCCAATATTAATAATTGTGGATAATGAAGCATGGCGGAGATTATACCGATCTTTTGTTTATTTCCGGCAGAATAGTTACGGATTAATTTTTTTTGTCCCATTACTTCCCCGTTCATGAAGCGTTCGAAAGGAACGAGGCGTTCATCTACCTCCTCTTTCTTTAATCCATACATTTTTCCGATGAAGTAGAAATATTCTTCCGGGGTCAGATAATCAATCAAAAAACCACTGTCGATAAAAGCACCGGTGAAGGCTTTCCAGTCCTCGTTTAGGCTTACATCAATATCATTTATAACTACTTTCCCATTGTCCGCTTTCAGCAGATCCAGCATTAACCGGAAGAGAGTCGTCTTCCCCGCACCGTTGTTTCCCACCAATCCGAGCATATCGCCTTGATTGATTTCGTAGTGTTCTATATCTACGGCAATCTTTTCACCGAAATTCTTTTTGAGCTTGTCAATGGTAATCATGATTTTCAATGTTTATATAATTAATGACCCATGTATGTCTATTGGCGGCTGTCTCTGAAACCTTCCATATTGTCATATCGCCGTTTCATGAAACGATGATATACATTCTTTATCCATAGCGGAGAAGTCAGGGTGAATCCTAAACCGATGATCAGTAGGATCGTGTAAGTAATTGTTTCTCCTAAAAGTGAGTTTAACAGGCTATATAGGATAAGCGGCACACCGAATGCTCCGAAGTTTACTAACATTTGTATTGCACTATTGGTTTGGCGGCTCGTTACTTTTTCGTTTAGCGGCACAGTTTGTTTATTGTAAACAGCCAGTTGGAAGAAGCAGAAATAGATGAAGCCGATCGTATAAAAGAACCAGGCAAAAGCTCCCAGCAATGTCAGTTTATTCATAATGATAGCGGGAACCATGAGTAGGAAAGGAATGATTTCGCCAATACTATATATATAATATTTAGCTTTCAACAGGCTCATAATAGATTCTTTGCGTGACATCAATCCGTCGATATAATTGCCCTCGAACGACATAATCTGTGACAGGATAATCATTCCGAATACAGCAAAGTTGTATACGCAGATGAAAGAAGTCATCAGGCGTCCATCGTAGACACTTGAGAAACTGAGTGCACAGGAAAAAACTACCACCACGATAGCGACACTGCGCAGAGAACTTTTGCAACGGCGGTTACGTAAAAGCATTTTCAGTTCTAGTCTCATATATTCACCGACTTCTCCGTAGCGTTCGAAGAATCTATATTCCGAGACGTGTTTGATTTGTGTATCATCTACTTTGGCCAATTCTGCGTAGATAAGTCCCGACATAAGCTTGCGGTTAACCAGCCACAAAGTGACTATCACAAGTATAGTGCCGAGAAAGCAGAGAATATTTCCTTGGATATACCCGTCTCCCAAGTCCATAAAGAAATAGAAAAGAGGACTGTCCTCGGGAATAAAAAGGAGGCAGGCTATTCCACCATAAAAAACAATGGGCAATAGAACCCACCAAATACGTTCGTTGATGAGTGTACGGCACAGCAAGTACCAGTAATTGTTAGCAAGAATCAGCAGTAAGATACCAATAAGATAGGTGATAACACCGAGAATTCCAAAATATTTAGTAATAGTAATGAAAGAAAAAGGGACAAACATAAACAACCAGAATAGGTTGAATAGGCTAAGTCCGGAGCGGATAAGTAAAAAGTCGATGACACGATTTCGTTTAACCGGCAACAGGAGGTAAGGTTTTACCTCCTGTGTCGGTGTTTTTTGTAACGGAACACGCAACAGGAAATCCAGTGCCAGAATAAAGATCAGAACAACGGCGTTCATTACATGATATGGTTCTCGGTTGGGAACCATATTTGAGAAACCGAACGCGAATGTCGTACCGAAAAATATCAGGTAGCCGGCCCAAAATGCAGCCATGACATAACCGAGTATTTTAGCAACTTTGTTCTTTTCATACATCGGGTGTCTTTTGGCGGCAAGTCTTCCGTGTTTACGTAGTTCGTTGATTATCATCATCTATACAAAAGAATTTTTATTTGTTTTCTTCCGGCATAGTCATAACGACTTGAATTTCGTTGTTCTGTTTCAGCAGCTTGGCAAGGAAGTCTTGTACTTCTTTGGCTGTAATGCTGTTGACTAACTTTTCATAGTCTTTCGTATTGTCAATACCTGTGTAGAAATATTCGTCCAGATTATTTAGCCAATAGCCGTTTTCTTTCTGAGCGTCTTTGTATTTCTTCAACATATATTCTTTGATCTTCTGCATGTGTTCGGCAGATGGACCTTCTTTAGCCATTTTTTCTAATTGTTCCACAACGATAGCAGACAGTTTATCTTTCTTAGCTGGGTCAGTCTGGAATACAATCTGAAGTACCAGTTCTTCCTTCGGATATTTGCTGAGGTTTCCGTTACAGCTTACGCCATACGTGCCACCTTCTTTTTCGCGGATTTCAGCGGTGTAAACCATATCTAATGCCTGATCAAGGAAGCTGAGTAGTGTATTGCTACGCAGGTCGTATTTGCAAGTTCCGCTGTATAGGAACATGATGGTAGCCATTGGCGTTTCCTGTTTCTTTGCAAATTCATTCTTGTATTCCCCTTTGCGAATGTACATCTTATTATCCTTGAATGTTTCCTTGCGGTTGATAGAAGGCAGAGCACCCAGATATTTTGCAATCATCGGTTTCATCTGTTCTAGGTTTACGTTTCCTACCAGATAGAAAGTAAAATCGCTTGCATCTTTATAGCGGTCTTTGTACATTTCGAGGATACGGTCATAGTCGATCTGGTCTACCATGCTTTCTTTCAGCTTGATAGCGCGTGGATGGTCACCGTATAGAGCACGTGTCACTGTATCGCTGAATGCCGTCATCGGGTTAGCGTCTGAGTTTTGAAGCTGTGCTTTCAGGCGGTTCTTGTATGATTCGAATGCTTCATTATCTTTGCGCGGAGAAGTGAATGTCAGGTAAGTCAGCTGCATCATTGTCTCGAAATCTTTCGGAGAACAGCTACCTGAAATTGTTTCTGTTGTATTACCGATACCGGCTCCTACGGAAGCACGTTTACCGGCAAGGGCTTTGCTTAAGTCTACTTTGCTGAAATTACCGATACCGCCTACCAAAGCTACACCGTTTAATTGAGAAATATTGATGATTTCATCGTTCGGGAATACACTGGTACCACCAAGGCTTACACCTTTCATCATGATCTGGTCAGCTTTGAAATCTGTAGGCTTCACATAGACTGTTACACCGTTAGAAAGCACTAGTTTTGTGCTGCCGTAAACGTCATCGGCCTTTTCGGAAACAATCTTTCCGCCTTTAATGTCTTCAGAGATAAGAGGTTCGTTGGAAACTTTGTCTTCGTATGGTTTCAAATCGAATGAACTCATCTGCTTCAATAAAGCTGCAATTTCCTCTTTCGTCGGATATTTCAGACCTTCTTTTTGAGGACCCGCGAGCAGTACTACTTGGTTATTATCAGTAACCAGCTGTTTCATCAATTCGTTGACGGCCGTCACAGGAATGTTTGGAGCCATCTGCTGTACAAGCATATATTCGAATTCGATACCCGGAATCGGTTCTTTATCGAGGAAATTGTTCACATATTCATCGACATAGTTACCACTTTTTGTTTTTTCACGTTCGTTATACGCAGACTCCATAGCTTGCATATAGTTAGCACGCGCGCGTTCATATTCAGTCTCAGTGAATCCGAAACGACGTGCACGTTCTGCTTCTTCCAGAATAGTTTTCATCGCCAAGTCTACACCGTCAATCTTGCTGTTTGCAGTAAGGCTGAATGCTTCTTTGGTCTTGGCAAGGAAATACTCTCCATATCCTGCACCGGCACCGGTAAAAGGAGGATTGGCTGTTTGGCGGAGTTCGTTCAAACGGCTATTCAGCATATTGATAGCCATGTTGAGTACGTACTGTGTAGCATAATAAGAAATCGTATTTTTCAAAGAATCCGGCGTTGCATCTTGTTTGAAGAAGATGTTGATAGAAGGATTGGCAACTTCTTTGTCAGTGCCGATATAGATCAACGGTTCCTGATTGTCTGCTACCGGATAGTAAATACGTTCGGCAGGGTTTACCGGAGCTTTTACGTCTTTGAATACCTCTTTCAACTTGGCTTCCATTTCTTCAGCGTTGATGTCACCGACGATAACGATTCCCTGCAAATCGGGACGGTACCATTTAGCATAGTAATCACGGATATCCTGATAAGGGAAGTTGTTGATAACGTCAATACTGCCGATAGGCATACAGTCGGCATATTTAGAATCCGGATACATAGTAGCCTGTGCATCAGTCATGATGCGTAGCATACCACTGTTGCGACTTCTCCATTCTTCGCGGATTACACCACGTTCTTTGTCGATTTCTTTGTCGGCAAGGTTGATAGCGCTCGACCAGTCGTGTAGGATAAGCAGGCAGGAATCTACCACATTCTGGTTTTCTGTCGGTACGTTACTGATGTTGTAAACGGTCTGGTCGACACTGGTATAGGCATTCAGGTTTGTTCCGAATTTAATACCTTTAGTTTCACACCAGGGAATGATTCCAAGTCCGGTTTCATCACCGGGGAAATGTTTGGTCCCGTTGAAAGCCATGTGTTCCAGAAAGTGAGCCAAGCCACGTTGCTGTGGTTCTTCCAGAATAGAACCTACTTTTTGTGCGATGTAGAATTCTACGCGTTTTTCCGGGAGTGCATTGTGTCGGATGTAATAAGTAAGTCCGTTATCCAGTTTGCCGATACGGACATTTTTGTCCACAGGCATTTGTTGCATGGGTTGTGCAAAAACGGACTGGAAATTGCAGCATATGATAAGGACTGCAATAAATAATCCACGTAATAAATGTTTCATGTTCTATTTAATTTAATAAAAGTTTCTGTGTTATCTGTCGTGATTGTCTATGGTAAATCACAAACAGGCAGAAAAAGAGTTATTTAATGGCTTGGCGTATCCTTACTAATTTTGTTAACAATCCTTCCAATAAATCAAGCTTCAGCATATTGGCACCGTCGCTTTTGGCTACGGCGGGATTTTCGTGTGTTTCGATAAAGATACCGTCTGCCCCTACGGCTATGCCCGCTTTGGCAATAGTTTCTATAAGTTGCGGCATACCGCCGGTCACTCCGCTTGTTTGGTTCGGTTGTTGTAGTGAGTGAGTGACATCGAGCACGACAGGATATCCGAATGATTGCATTTCAGGAATACCTCGGTAGTCCACTACAAGGTCTTGATAACCGAAAGTTGTTCCGCGTTCGGTCAACATAACATTCTTGTTGCCGGCTTCTATTACTTTGTCTGCGGCAAATTGCATTGCCATTGGAGAAAGAAATTGTCCCTTCTTGATATTAACGGTCTTTCCGGTTTTGGCTGCGGCTACGAGCAGATCGGTTTGGCGGCTGAGGAATGCCGGAATTTGAAGTATGTCTACGTATTCGGCTGCCATGTTAGCTTCGTCGGCAGCATGGATGTCCGTTACGGTAGGGATTCCGAAAGTATCATGTACCTTTTTCAGTATTTTGAGGGCTTTTTCATCGCCGATACCCATGAATGAATCCAGGCGTGAGCGGTTCGCTTTGCGGTAAGAACCTTTAAATACGTAAGGAATTTGCAATGTTTCGGTGATTTTGACTACTCGTTCGGCAATGCGCATGGCCATTTCTTCACCTTCTATAACACATGGGCCGGCCAGCAGAAAGAAGTTACCGGCAGGATTGTTTTTAAGTTCGATCATATTGTTAATTACAAATTATAAGTTACATTATATAGGTAATACAGGTGTCTCCTTGTTTAGAGGAGGCGTGTTTGTTTTCTTAGTTCGGGATAATAAGCGTGGTCTTTTCCGGGAGAACGCCTACTTCCAGAGGAAAGTGTTTCGGCAGTATCCGTCCGTCCAGATCTACTGAAGCACTTTGTGCTCGGAGTACTTTCACTTTCTTTGTCCGATAGCACTTCACGACTTTGTGATTCAGAATCCTTCCCTGTATCAACATCCACAATCCGGAAATGATTTGCAGGAATTCCGGGCGATAGATCACAGATACATCCAGCCAGCCGTTGTAAGGAACGGCACTCGGTGTCTGTCCCCAGCCCCAGGCACTTCCCACACATACCGTCATGATGCGTCCACGGATATGTTCGTCGTTGATGCGGAGGTGCATTCTGTACAACTTACGTTCGAATATCAGAGAGAACAAGGCGGCAACATACGACAGGAATTTTACGCCCCAGAAACGCTTTGTCTGGTCGGTAATCTTGACGATTCGTGCGCCTAGTCCAATATTAACAGCGTTGAGGAAGTAACGGCGTTGATGTTCTTTTCCATCGTAGAAGTTGCAATAGCCTACGTCTATTTTCTTGAGTCGATGATTAATGATACAGTCGACAGCTGGCTTGTATTCGGTACTGAGTCCCCAATATTTGGCAAAGTCATTCCCGATGCCGTTCGGAATCATGCCAAGTGCGATATTGTCTTTATCCTCTGCATCGGATAGCATAATGCCGTTGATAGCGTCATTCAACGCACCGTCACCGCCCACAACGACAATCGTACGATAACCATTGTTGGCTAAAATCTTAGCGAGACGTTCTACTGAACCGAAACCTTCGGATTGCACATAGTCATAGTCGACGCCTTTGCTGTCCATGTATTCCTTGATCTCTTTCCAGCGTTTTTTTACCTTTCGGGTACCAGCTTTCGGGTTGTAAATCACACCCCATTTCTTCGGTTCTACACTCATATCCGTATTTCTATCCTACAATATTAAAAATCTCACTATATTTCACTGCCAAAGATACTAATTCCCCTGCAGTTTTTCTTTCACAAACGCTATCTTTTCTTCCATTGGCAGTTTCGCGCTTATCCAATGAATAGTAAATCCTCGTCTTTCCATGCCGCGAAACCAAGTCATCTGCCGTTTGGCGAATTGATGAATCGCAGTTTCTAATCCGTTGAACATCTCTTCGTATGTCATTTGTCCTGTGACATATAACGTCAGGTATTTGTATTCCAGACCATAATATATTAAATCTTCCGGTGAAATTCCTTCTCTGATCAGTTGTCGTACCTCATCAACCATACCTTCATCCAACCGCTGTTTTAATCGTAGCGTAATCTTCTCGCGGCGTAGTTCTCGTTCGATGTCTACGCCAATGATGAGGCTGTTCAGCTTCGGAAATTCCCGTTCGGGGACTGGGTGGGCGGCATAATATTCTTCAATCTCTATTGCACGAATGGCACGTTTTACTGTGTCTACGTCCGTAGAGTTATGCAACGTTTTGTATTGGCTTAAAATTTCCGTCAGTTCTTCAAGAGAATAACTTGCCAAACGGGTACGCAACTCCGGATTTTCCGGTACGGGCATTAGTTTATAACCTTTTAAGACTGATTCCAAATACATCCCTGTCCCTCCACATAAAACGGGGAGACAACCTTTTTGTTTGACTGTTTCGTAAGAAACCAGAAAATCTTGTTGATATTCAAAAACATTGTATTTGTATCCGGGAGCGGCTATATCAATCAGATGATACGGGATTTTATGTCCATTGACCGTATAATCGGCCAAATCTTTTCCGGTGCCGAGATCCATTCCCCTGTATATTTGACGGGAGTCGGCACTGATAATTTCTGTATTCAATTCATAGGCCAAAGCAGCGGCAAACGGAGTTTTGCCTGAGGCGGTAGGTCCTAATATGGTGATTAAATCATAGTTCGGCATAGTTTTATTTTTTCTACATCTGCAAAATTACGAAATAATTTTCACCTGCTTGGTATTCAGTTGTTTTTTTTGGTTGAAATGCTACATTCATACCTTTACTGCACTTTCTTTATCCGGTAGCTGTGTCGATCGTTCTATTTCTTCCTGTCTATTACCTCCCCTTCATTATTGTTATATAACCTTCCGCTTGGTGGAATATAAAGCACCGCTTTAGAGAACGTAAAGCATAGCTTTAGGTAGTCTAAAGCAGTGCTTTATAAAAGTCTAAGTGTTTGTTTCAATTATAAGGAAGAAAAATATGTGAGGCTTTCAAAAGTCTGTTTTTTACTTTTTCAATCAAGGAATAAGGGTGATTTTATGTATTTTACTTTTAAACGGTAAATTCCCATGTCTTAATATTATTAATGCGAACCAAATACTGATTCGCATTAATAATATTAAGACATGGGAATTTACCACTCTATGGCAAATTCTTCGTCATCAATCAGCGTATTGATATTGCGTTGCATGGTCATGCTTCCTTCAACTCTGTAATGCGCCGTGTATCCCTGAGTTTCCCATGGATCTACAAATGTATAATTAAGTTCTCTTATCGTAACGGTTCTGCGCATCAGGGCAGGCCGTGAGGCATCCATCATTTCAGAAATCTCATACGTTGCTTGCTTCTTCGATTCAAATTCAATGTTTGGATTTTCTGCCCTCAACTCTACCGTACCTTTCATTTTGTCATCCGGGTCCTGATTAAATGTCGCATAAATTTTGAATTTTCTACGGTCGGTTCTTTTTTCTTTTATAGCACCCGCATAGAAGAATATGGTATTTTCGTCAACCACGTATGCTTCACGAGTGTCAACTACAAGTGGTTTGTTGGTATCTTCGGGAAAAACATTCAAAGCCGTGGTTCCATAGTTTCCCGAGAAATCATTGAAAGGAGTTATCCATAGTAGAGCATTGTTGAAATTTTTTCGTGGATGAGAGGTGTAATTATAAGAAGGATCATCCTTTATGATAAGGGGCAAAACCCACTTCTCCGACAAATCAAGCCCGTTAAAATTAAAATTGATATCCATCAGAGCCTGACATTCGCCGGCCGGAATATGTATGTCATAATTCGGAATAGAATAAAAATTCTCGGGTAACTGTTTGTAGTACAAATCTTCCCGTTCATAGTAATGTTCATAGTTATAGATGTCGAGTGTATCGTTATCTATACCTACATGTACATCGATGTCTTTATTATTCATCGTGGAACCGGCCACTATAAGAGGAAGACGATAGGGAGAAGGTTGTCCCTTTCTATACTTCAAACGGATACGAGATACGGTAGATGTAGGAGCTTTGAACGAAACATAGTGTTCATATTGCTCATCTGAATAAAATTCGCTGCAAGAACTCAGCATTACAAGTAACGTAACCAAAAGCAAAGAGATATTTTTTTTCTTCATAATCGTTTTTTTTAATAGTAATTACTTTTCACTCTGCCAACCCGGGTTTTGAGTCAATCTCACATTTTTTTCCAACTCGGAGCGGTCGATAGGCCAAAAATAAGTTTTCTCGGCAAAACAGGTCAAAACATCAGAAACAGGAACCGGTTTATAGAACAAGTCGCGTTCTCCTTTTGTCATAAAAACATTACATCCGTACATAGGCAGAGATTCTTCATCTTTAGCGTCTTTCCAACGTCTCAAGTCAAAATAGCGTTGCCCTTCAGCCATAAGTTCAATCTGACGTTCGCGTTTGATTTTCTTACGGAATAGTTCCTTATTACCATACTCTTCTGGCGTAAAATCAGGTATTCCGGCACGGATTCTTACAGGCTGTACTCCTTTCTTCAGTTCATCCTCATTACGTGAAATACTATGAGTACCAGAGTTATCCCAAGTTTCAATCTGGTATGAACCATCAAGTTCATTCAATGCTTCAGCGTACATTAACAAGATATCGGCATATCTTATCAAAGGATCCGCCTTCTTTGAGATATGAGAAAATTCACCATTTATGTTCTTGTCATCATTGGTGTCTGTTGGACGTACGTACTTCATCAATCCTATGCCGGTTTGAAGCCAGTTTAGGCTATTGGACATACCTTCCGTCTCGCCCCGATAATACCAGCTTCTATAAGGACCTCTATCACTGCTCTGTGTTGCATTTGTCAACCACCAAGTTACTCCGTTGTATGCTACCGATGCATAGAATCGGGGTTCTCGATTGGCATATTGAAGCGATACATTTTCTTCTAGAGGTTTATAAAGTCCTTTGCTCACATCACTTGCGGTGACAAAGCCGGTAACTCTTTGTGAAGAACCGTCTCCGCGACCTATTTCAATATCTTTGCCCGGAATATCTTTACCATCTTTCATATAATAGGCATCACATTGTTTCTGCGTCACACAAGTTGTATTGTTTCCTTTGGCTTTACTGACCGGAAGTTGATAAAAGACCATATAGTTTACTCCATAACTACCCTGATTGTTTCCTCGTGTAAATATCAATTCGGGATTTTCTACTGTTGACAGTTCACCATTAAAGACTGAACGGTATGATTCAAACGGGTCTATGTCTTTATATCCGTTGGGCCAGGATTTTGTTGAAAAATTGCCGTCGTCATATGGTGGCAGTGTAACTGGATACCCGTCAAACCCTTCAGTACGTTTATAGGCTACATACAAATTATAGGCTTTAAGGTCAATCACGTCTTTTGCCGCAGCAGCTGCCCTTGCCCATTTCTTTTCATCATAGGCAGCAGCAAGAAGTCGGTTGCCTTTGTCATCCACCAACTTTTCGGCATATCCATCGGTGTTACCGTTCATTAACGGACTGGCTGCATATAATAGTGCTTTAGCACGTACAGCCAAAGCAGCACCTCTTGTGGGACGTGACACAGACATCAGTTCGCGTTTCAAAGGAAGATCCTTTGCTGCTAAGGCCATTTCTGAAGCAATGTAATCGGCACACTCATCGTAAGTGTTGCGAGGTATTGAAAGAGCTTCATAACTGTCAGTGTAATCCTGGCCCTCTTCTGGTACAATGGGCACAGGACCATATTTCTGTAATAGTTTCCAGTAATAATAAGCACGCACAAAGCGGGCCTGAGCTTTATAGTCTGCCCGTTCCTCCGAGGTCAGTTCATTACACATATCCACATTCTGGATAAAGATAGCGGCTTGACGTATTCCCTGATAACTGTATTTCCATGTATACGGCCATTGCTCTTCACCATAAGTCACTTCTTTAAAGCTTTTGTAAATGGGATTATATATATCATCACTGAAATTAAACGGATTTGAGCCGGTGATACTAATATCGGCAAATTCGCTGTTTGTCAAGTAACTGTATGCATTGGCAAGCCATTGTTCCGTATAGGTTTCATCGGTAAAGACTTCTTCCAGTGACATTCTGTCCTTGGTATCGGTATTCACATCAAGATAATTACACGAAGCCATACTCAAGCCTGTTGCAATCAATAATATATTTCTTATAAGTTTCATATTCGTAAGTGTTTCTTTATAAACTAATATTCAGACCAAATGTAACAGATTTAGTAATGGGATAGAAGCTACCGTCGTTGCTTCTTGGTTCTGGATCCCACAATTTGAATTTAGAGAAAGTCAACAAGTTCGTTCCAGTAAAGAATAGTCTTATTTTACTAAAACGTATCTTGCTTACTATATTTTTGGGTAAAGTGTATCCTATTTCTACTGTCTTAAGACGAAGATAAGAACCGTTTCTCAACCAATGTGTGGAATACTGGTTGTTGTTCACATTATTTTCTCCTCCAAATTTAAGTCTCGGATATACGGCATTCGGATTTTCGGTTGCCGGGTCGCCCGAAATATCTCTTGAAATCCAGCGGCTTGAATTGACAACATCCGTAGATACATTTCCCCAAGTTCCGCGGCTGAAAGGATGCACCAATACACCGTTGATGAAGAAAGAAGATTTACCGGTTCCTTGGAAATGGACACTTGCGTCAAGCCCCTTCCAATTGGCAGAAATACCCATACCATAAACGAAACTCGGTCTGTTGGTGTTTCCTACAGCCACGCGGTCATTATTGTTTATCACTCCATCACCGTTCACATCCTTGTATTTGATATCTCCCGGTTCAACGCTTCCCCAAGTATTCTGTGTAGGACTGTTTCTTATGTCGTCCCAGTCCTTGAACAATCCGAGAGCAATCAATCCTCTTGACTGGCTTACACTGAAACCTGTTTCATACAAATAAGGATATAGCTTATGGCCTTCATCTTTTTCAAGAATTTCATTATCACTATAAGTAGCATTAGCTCTGATGGTAAGGCTCACGTTTCCGATGTTCTGATTGAATGAAAAGTTACCGTCCCAACCTCTGTTAATTACGCTTCCTACATTAGCATAAGGCTTGTCACCATCATAAAGTCCCACAGTAAGAGGCAATGAACCTCTTGACATGAAAATGCCGGTTCTTTTTTCATTGAAATAATCTACGGTAAGAGAAAAACGTTCGTTGAACAATACGAGGTCCAAACCAATATCATGCTTCTTGGCTATTTCCCAGCTTATACCGTTTGATGCCACACTTGTATAAGTAAGTCCGTTATAACTTTGGTTAAAGCCAAAATCGGCCCATTGATAGTTCTTGAAACTTCCGATAGTGTACATATAAGGGAAACGTACCGATACATTGTCATTACCTACTTTACCCCAGGAATAACGTACCTTAAACATATTCAGCCATTTGAAATTATTCTGTATAAACGGTTCTTCTGCTATATTCCATGCCATAGAGAAAGCTGGGAAAAAACCAAACTGATTACCTACAGCAAAGTTTTCGGATCCCGTATAACCGAAGTTGAAATTAACAAAGTAACGATATTTCCAGTTATAGGTGAAGCGTCCTGAGAATCCCTGATGACGAACGGGAACACTATTCTTCAAGTCGCTACCCAGATTATAAGTACGTATTTTTGAATCCTGATTATACTTCAATACAGAACCTACATGATGATGTTTGTTGAAAACACGGTTATAATGCAACTCTGCCTCAAAGAATTCATGGCGGTCGCCACTACCTCCTGCACTTTGTGTCATCTTTTGCTCTTCATTCAGTCGCTTGAAGACCAAATTACCTTCACTGTCTCTGAAACGTTCCGCTTTCCATCTTTCCGGCGCTTTCAACTTGTTTATATAATTAGAGTTGTTTGTGTCGTAGCCAAAACGTCCGATAAACTTCAATCCTTCGGTTATGAAATCGAGTTTCTGATTTAAGGTCACGTTGGTCTGTATCTGGTTAGTCCAGTTTTGTCTGTAACCGGTCTGTGTAGACGCAATCCAAGGATTGTCACGATAATTTTCGTTATATTCTGATGCCGGGAAATAACCGTTCGAATAAACTTTAGGAATGGACACCGGAGTCTGTCCCATAAGGCTGTTCCACACAAGCGACGAACCTCGTCCGGTATCATTTACCTTTTTCAACATTCCGGATATGCCGACATTTAATAAAGTAGATTTAGTAATGTCTATATCCGCATTCATTCGATAGTTCCATCTGCGGGCATTGGCATTGGTATTATATTGCTTTTCAATTTCTTTATCCGTTTTATACATACCTTCTTCTTCCACATAGCTGGCAGATACAAAATAACGTGTGTTTGTACTACCACCGGTGATGTTGAGTGAAGCCTTGTATGTCATGGCTCCTTTCTTCAAAATCTCATCCATCCAGTCTACGTTAGGCAGTAAATCAGGGTCGAGTCCGTTCTTCAATATATACAGTTCATCAGGCTGATAAACCGGTTCTTCGTTTCTTGTGATTCTTGCCTCATTTATCAAAGATGCGTAAGTGGGTCCATCTATAAATTCCGGTGTTATGGTTCTGGTATTATAAGAAGTTTCCGCCTTGGCAGATATGGTAATCTTACTGGGTTTACCATGTTTGGTAGTTATCAATACCACACCGTTTGCACCACGGGCACCATAAATGGCGGTTTCTGAAGCATCTTTCAATACTTGAAACGATTCAATATCTTCAATACTGATATCATCCATATCTCTTTCAAAACCATCGACAAGTACAAGGGCACTTGTTTTGGCACCAAAAGTAGAAATACCACGGATCCAGAATTCGGAAGTATTTTGGCCCGGTGCTCCACTGCTCTGCATGGATAATACACCGGGAACATTTCCTGCCAAGGCATTAACAAGATTTCCTGAAGGAGAAACATTCAGATGTGCTATATTAGCAGAAGAAACAGCTCCTGTAACGGTTATCTTTTTCTGTTCTCCTGTTCCGGTAATCACAACTTCATCCAATACACTAGATTTTGACTCTTGCATTATCACAGTCAGTGTTTTCTTATCTTTTATAAGTATCTCCTGACTCTCAAAACCAATGTATGAAACGATAAGACGTTGATATAACTCCACCTTTATCTTGAATTTTCCGTCAATATTGGTTATCACACCAAGTCCAGGCACATTCTTTACTACAATATTAGCACCTATAAGAGGATCTTTATTTGAATCGAGTACAATACCTGATACTTCTATTTCTTTTACGTCTGCATGATTTTGTGCCGTTGCCTGAAACATCAGCATAAACATACAAAAGAAAATAATAATAATGTTTTTCATTCGAGGTAACATTTTAATATTAAAAATTTATTCATCTTTCGCTATATTTCTAATTCTATAGTTTTCGATATCACCAATGTAAAATATCTTATTTACTTCATCGTAGTGTATTCCGAAAGGATAATTAAAGCGCGCCTCTTGCCTTAAATCACCATCTACATAACCATTAGGGTTATTGTTAACCCCCTGACTGCCACGACCGGCGTATGTGTGTACAAATCCTTCGGGAGTTACATAACGAATACAGTGTATCGAAGAGTCTGTGAAATAAAAATCGTAAATATCATCTTTGCCCTCTTTTATATATTGCTCGTTTTTTATGAATACGCCTTGTGCCGGATTACCTAACTTGGCATTTGTTCCTTGACCGTCAAGCCATCCTTCCTGTTTTTGTTGACCACATAATATACTGGCGGTTAAAAGCGTCTTGTTCTTCCAGTCATAGGGTATTTTCAATATTGTCTTCCATTGGGAGAATGAGATATAAGCGTAATTGCCCGACGGATGCATAAAGATAAAAAACATCGGTTCGCCATCTCCTAAGGCATATAAAACCTTTTCTTCTTTTGTTTGCATATCAAAACGGATAAGTTCTCCGGTCTTTCTCTTTACATAATATAACTCCCCGTTGGGATGTACCGCAACAGAAACGATTTTTCTTCCGATAACAAGAGGTTGTGGCTTCTTAAAACCGTTTGCTCTGGTAGTATAAGAAATACCTATGGCATTTTCAGTATCCTGCTGATTTGTAATCAACATAGTGTCACCGCTTAAAGTGAAATCTATGGTACGAATACTTTCCCAGTTACCCTGTCCTTTGGTCAATAATGTTGAGACTTCCTTCTTTTTTAAATCCAGTACTCTGATACTTGTCCCGCCATACCTGTTTCCATCGACCACATAAAGTACGTTTGGGTCTTTCGGGTCAACAGTCATATATCCCGGACCGGAAAAGCCGGCCTCTTTAAATGAACCATCCTGAACCTTTACTTTACCGGTTTCATCCACATAGCCGGCTACGGTTCCGACAATCGTTTTGGAAACATAATTGAATTTCTCTGCCGCAGTAATGGGGTCTTGCCCTTTTATGCTTACTTCAATAGTTCCTTCTGAGGCTTTGAAAGGAACCATACAATATATAATATTTCCATTACTACCTATAACCTTGGCTGGTAAACCGCCGATTTTTACCTTTATATCATCTGTATTACTTCCAAAGTTATTTCCTTGGATATACAATCTTGTGCGAGCTCCTCCTTCCGTAGGTTCAAAACCTGTAATTTGAACCGGTTTTGAAGGATCGTGAATTGTACTAGTTGTAGTAGTTTCATCTTTACAACCAATAATCAATAAAGAAATTAGGAAAAAAATTAATGTATTTCTCATAAAGTTTAAATATTACATGAGTTCGTGATAATTTCAAAATAGAATAAGCCGATTTTTCAGGTTAAAAGGTCTGATTTCGGATAATGCGCTCGAATCTCTGATTCTGACCGAAAACATGCAACAGGATATTGCAGATGCCGTAAAAGATTTTTTCTTACTTAAAATAAATGTTTTCTGTTTCATATAGCTTGAATTTAAGATTAAATATTAAATAATGGAATGAAAGTTTTTTCTCTGTTTTATATATTACTTCAATACTCAACTTTATAGTCTTTTCTGCTTGGTTTACCGCTCCAGATCTTGCAAGAAGTCCATTCTTCAAAACTATTTGTCCAAAAGTAATCATCTGCCGGAAGTCCCAGTGCTAAAAAACCAAGTGTTGCCATATACAAACTACCGGTAGTAGTATAATAATCAGCCAATTCAGGTTGATGACCATTAAATCCCAGTACCAACCAGCCGTTTTTGTCGAAATTCTGATTACCGTCGTACATATTCACAAATACGGCAGTGAGCGCACAACGTACTTGTGCAGGATGTATATAAGAAGGCAGTATTTTCATCAATGCTACTTGTGATAAGCTTTGAAATGCCCCTGTACGATAAGTAGCCGAACGTCCAAAAGCCGGAAAAACTCCGTCAGGCATTATCATACGCTCAGAAAAATCAGAATGGCGTATCATCCTTTTAACAGCTGTATTATATTGCCTTTCCGAGACTATTTTTTTTTCCTTTAATACCTGATAAATGTCTACCAGCATGGGATGAATAACATAATCATTATAATAATCCATAGAGAAACTTGGTCCGTCACTATACCAGCCGTCACCCACATACCATTCTTCTATTTTTTTACAAGCTAAGAATACTTTAGCTTGATCAACTTGTTCACCGACTTTCAACAAAAAAGTTTCTATGATAGCCGCAAATAACAAATGATTATTATACACGGGTTTATTTCTACGGAGTGACTTAAATGCGGTCACATATCTTTGTTTGGTGAGCGTATCCAGTGGCTCCCATAAAGCCTTGGGGGCACGTAGAAAAGCTTGTGCTAAATAAGCTGCATCTACAGTGGGCTGATAATTGCGGGTAAAGTTCAGACAATCGGGAGATTCGGGAGAAACACCATTTTTCAGTCCTTTAAGTACTGAAGTTCTAAAACTTTTCCTTAGTTTACCCTCTTCTGTATTGTCATCAGGTAAAGCCAACCAAGGAGCAATGCCGGCAAGTGTTCTTCCTACAGCCTCTAAGTAGGTAACGTCACGTGGATTACCATAGAAATTTTTTCCGGTCTCTACGGGCATGTTGGCCTCCAATGTTCCCTTGGCTAAATTGTCAATAACCGGTGAGGCTATACGACACAAATACTTTACCCATAACTCGCGGTCTTGCGTACCTGTACGCTTTGAAGCTACCATAGAACTGAAGGAACAAATGCAAAATAGTATAAAAAGAATTTTACGCTTCATAATTATAATATCGGTTTATTGTTTATCATTCGATTGTAACGTAAAAGAGCCTCTAAAAAATAATAGTCCGCATAAATTAATGGCACGTCTACTTCTGAACCGTGAGGAATAGCTCCTGTGCTGTGTTTTAAAATAAAGTTTCCGTTTTTACCTTCTTCTGCACGATATTCAGGACTCGATAATGAGGTGAGTATTTGTAGTGCTGTCTCTGTATAAATTTTCTTCTTGTCATCCTTTACATAAGAGGATAATTCTAACAAAGCAGAAGCGGTAACAGAAGCAGCGGAGGCGTCACGATAGTTTTGTATGTATTTATTGGTCTTAGAGAACTTGCCAGGGATAAACCCCGGTCTATGCGTATCAAAATCCCACCAAGGAATTTTATCAGACGGAAGATTCGGGTGATTGATGTAATAATCCGCCATACGCTGGGCTGTTTTCAAGAAACGCGGATCCTTTGTTTCACGATAACATAATGTAAAGCCATATATTCCCCAACCTTGTCCGCGAGACCACGTAGACTCGTTGGAGTATCCCTGTGATGTTTCGCCTTTAATGAAATTCCCGGTCTCAGGGTCATAGCATGCCAGATGATAACTGCTACCGTCTTTTCTTATCTGATATTTCATGGTCTTTTCCGCATGCGATATCGCTATGTTTCTGAATGAAGGGTCACCGGTTGCTTTTGAAGCCCAGAACAGCAATTCCAAGTTCATCATATTATCTATGATAACGGGATATTTAAAAACGTGTTTGTTTTCCCATGAACGCCATGAGTCCCAGGACTTGATTGTACCTACTTGAGGATTAAAGCGTGTAGCCAAAGAGTATGCGGATTGTATAAGTATATCCTTGTATTTTTCATTCTGCGTAAGGCGATAAGCATTACCGAAGCTACAATACATCATGAAACCTATATCATGATTACCTTTGAATGTTTTAACTGGTTCAAGCTTTTCTGTCCATTTCTTGGCAAAGCTTTCAAAAGCTTTATCACCTGTATATTCGTTTATATACCATAATATTCCAGGAAAGAATCCGGAGGTCCACCAATAGATGCTCCGACATGAAGTATTTCCTTTACCATTTATGGAGTGCGGCATTTTAGCTTCTCCTTGCGGTATATTTTCAAGCATGTGTACCATTTGCCTTTTGGCAAAATCAAAGTTATCACTTACTAATTTGTTTCCGTTATTCTGTGCCAAGGCATTACTTGAACATACTAAAACTGTGATAGCCCCCAATAATAGCAGCTTATTTGTTTTAAATAAGGAAAAATGTCTTTGTACTTTATTCTTCATAATTTGGTAAATATAGATTTAGTTATAATGGCTAAAACGATTCTTTGCGAAGGCAAAAATAGAAATAGCGTTTTCTATAACTGTACCAAAATGTCCGAACAAAGTATCCAAAAAATATGAGTGCCTATTTTAACGTTCTATGAATTAGAACGTTTTAGACTATCCCTGGTCTTGTTTCCTATATTGTAGCGGAGAAATTCCAAAATGATTCTTAAAGCATTTACAAAAATAGCGTCCTGAACTAAAGCCCAAATATGCAGCAATATCATCCATGCGAAGTGTCGGGTTCTTTATCAGTAATGCAGTAGCTTTATTAAGTCTACATTCCAAAATGAAATTGGCAGGGGTTGTACCTGTAATGTCTTTTATCTTTTCAAAAAAAGCACTACGTCCCATACATACCTCTGATGCAAGTTGCTCTATATTAAAATCAGGATTCTCGATATTTTTCTCTACTATCTCTTTTATTTTATCAAGTAGTTTTTTGTCACTTTCATTTTGAACCACTCCTGGAACATTTGTAGACTGGCTGTTATCAATATTTGTATGATGAAGCAACTCTCTATTACGGAGTATGTTATTAATTTTAATCAGAAGAATTTTAGCATTAAAAGATTTGGTAATATAATCATCTGCCCCCGACATTAATCCCTCCACTTGTTGTTCGGGAGATATTCTTGCGGTTAGCAGAACTACCGGAATGTGACATGTGTGTATATTATTCTTTATTCTTCTACACATTTCATTTCCACTTATACCGGGCATCATTACATCGCTTAATACAATATCCGGTTGTTCCTTTATTGTAATTCTCAAGCCATCGTCCCCATTTGTTGCTTTGTATACCTGATAAAGTGGAGAAAATATCTCCGCAAGCAAATTCAGGAGTTCTACATTATCTTCAACAATAAGTATTCGTCTGACATCGGCTTCATCAGGATCATTTTTATGATAGACTATCTTATTATTCTCTTTTAGTGTTTTCATAAAATCACTGTCCGGTATTGAATTCTGCACAATAGACTTGCTTTCTTTTATATCATGCTGTATGTCTACAAGCGGGTCATTTATAAAATGTTCATTACCGGTTTTCAGCATGACGCTGAATATGCTGCCATAGCCGGGTTTGCTTTCCACTGTAATTTTACCATGATGCAAATTGATAATCTCCTTACATAAAGCTAGTCCTATGCCTGAACTGAATGTGTAGAATTTACCTTTAGATTGATAATAACGTTCAAATATCCTATCAATCTCTCCTGCTTCGATTCCTATGCCATTATCTATTAATCGTATGATAAACATTTCATTGTTTTTAATCAAAGAAAGTTCAACGCTTCCATTGTCGTTGGTAAACTTTAAGGCATTAGAAATCAGATTCGAGAACACTTTTCTTAATTGTACACTGTCAAACCAGCAAAACGCCGATTCGCAGCTTGTTGTAAACAGGTATTTGATGTTATGTGCTTCTGCCTGTTCTTTAAATGACAAATACACTTCACCTAAGAAAGGAATAAGATTTTTTTCTTGGACAGATAAACGCATTTGTTTTTGATCTAGCTTATGAAAATCAAGTAATTCGCTAATCTGGTTCCGCATATCAGATGCATGTTTGTGTAATTTTAATATTTTATCATAAACAGGTTTGGAAATATCCTTGCTGTTACTCAAGAGTAGTTCAATCTGAGTAGTTATTAAAGTAAGCGGAGTACGAAGTTCATGGCTTACATTTGTAAAAAAGTCAAGTTTGAACCGATTGATTTTCTCTATATTTTCTTTTTCTCTTTTTTCATTATCCAATAAGAGTTTAAATTTGAAAGATGTTATCTTTTCCTTTGCTATAATGAATAGTATTGATAAAACTATTATAAAATAAATCAACCATGCCCACCAAGTGTTCCACCAAGGTAATTTTACAACAATATCGAGACTTATTCCTTCGTCCTGTTCATTACCATAAATATTGTTTTCTCTGATATGCAACGTATAATTGCCAGGAGGAATATTGGTATAGGTGATATGATGTCCATTAGTTTTTATCCATTTTTTATCCAATCCGTCTAATTTATATTCATAAAATGTCGGAAATATAGAATAATAAAAATCGTTGTCCGAGAAAGTAAATTCCAGATTGTTCTGATTGTGTTTCAATACAATTTTATCTGTATATGAAATAATACGCTTCAGAATTTTGTTACTGTCATTGGGTAACATTAATGCGTTATTTACAAATAATTTTGAAAGATACAAGGACTTTTTGTTAGCTGAATTCTTTAAATTATCCACAGAAAATGCAGCCAGCCCCTCCAAACTGCCCGCATATATATCCTTATTTTCGGAAACGTAAAGTCCGTTATCTACACCAAACGATGAAACTGGCAGTTTTTTCCCCGATATAGAATATTTCACTCTCTTTTCTTTTGTATCGAAAAAAGAAAGTCCGTTACTACACATAATTATCATAAATCTTTCATCGAGAGAAATACAATTAAAGCAATAATCATCCAATATTAGGGAATTCTTGGAATTATATATTTGAAAAGTATCTTCTTTAGCATTATATCCTAACATTCCACCACCTTCCGTACCTACATAAATCTCACCGTTACTTGTTTCACATATACATAAGAGTACATTGTGCTTTATGCCAAAATCACTCGATTGGTATCGTTTCATTGAATCTGGCACACCTATTTTCATACAAACTATATTTTTATTATATATCGCCCATATCTGGTCTGATTGATCGATAACAAACGCAAGTACTCCCTTAATACATAATAGCGGGGTAACTTCGTTGGTTTTTTCATTAAACACATAAATACCATCACTTGAAGAAAATACAATTTTATCGCCATACATATATACATGTGTCACAGTGTGATGTAACACTCTATCCTTTGGAGACTTAAAACACTTGGTGAATTTTCCGGAAGGTATGTCATAAGCTATCAATCCCGATAAATAGGTACCAATATATAATTTATCCTTATTCTTATCATAACAGATAGATTTCATATTATCTGCTACAAGACCGGAGTCTTTCGTACTGAGGTGACGGAATATTTCAGTCTTATGATTCATATAATTAAGTCCTCCGCCATCTGTACATATCCACAAATCATCCCGTTTGTCTTTTACAATTCCACTGACAAATGGAAAATTGAGACAATCAGAGCGTTCCTTGTTTGCGGGATAGTATTTAAAAATTCTACTCTCTGGGGAAAAGACACTGACCCCTCCATAATAAGTGCCGACCCATAATCCTCCCTCCTTGTCCAAATAGAGGGCGAATATGGATGAATGTTTCATGTCACCGGAAAAACCTCCTGAGGCATAGGACTCTATATTACCGGTTGAGATAGAGTATTTGTTCAGTCCTTCACGAGTTCCGATCCATAAATTACCGGACTGGTCTTCGGTTACCACCCTTACGTCATTGCTGCAAAGACTATTCGCTGTTCCGGGATTATTGACAATATGGTTTACACAAATATCATTGTCAAACTGATACAGCCCGTTTGAACGAGTTGCCATCCAAATAGAACCATCTTTACTTTCATAAAGCATTTCGATGGAAGGTATGTCCAATATACATTTCCATAATCCATTTTTATATTCTTTGTAACATCCTTTTGACGTGACGATATACCATTCACTACTTCTATTGCAAAATATAGAACTTATTCTTCCTGAAGAGATTTCTATTTTTTTGAAGAAATCCCAACGATTATCGCCTTCATTCCATTCCAAAATTGAATCTTTAGCAGCTATATAAATTTTGCCACCAATAGAATTAACAGCGTTTATATCTCTTTCTCTGATACACTGAAAACGGTCTTCAGTCAATTTATAACAAACCAAAGAATTGTCAGCACGCAAAAATATATTGTGATTTGAATCTTCAACGATTCGATAAATTGTATTATTTTTAATATAGTTGTCAAAACGTTCTTCACCTCCTTTCAAGGTTATCATTTCATTTCCGTCATAGATACTCAAACCTTGCAATGTTCCGAACCACATCCTTCCCAATTCATCCTGATGAATACTTAGTATTGAAGGTTGCGAGAGTCCGTCTTTTACTCCTATATTTTTAAAATAATATCCGTATAAAGGAAAATGTATGAAGTTTATGCACAAAAACAAAATAATACGAATAAGACTTTTTTCATATAAGCCGGATTTCTGTTTCTTCATGATTGATTAGACTTTATGAGGTTCACGCAATTAAATAAATTGCGTATACAAATATCCTATTTAATTTAGAAATATCAAAAAAATATATGTCTTTTGAGGATATAGGAATAGATTTTCATTTATTTATTGTCTGCGTTAGCCTGTATACTTTCCCGTTCTCATCTATACCCTCAATAATAATGTCCTCCGGTGCGGTGCTGTCTGGAGTGTAATATTCTATTATTGCATTTCCTTCTTCATCCAATTGCAGTGCCGGATTCCAATAGATAGTACTCCTTAAATCTGAACGCCGGGCATCTTTCTTTTCGGGAGTATCATAGGTTGGGTGATAAAATTCCACCGAGTCACTGTACCCGAGTGGAGAGTAAGTGATGATTCCTTGTGCCGGTCTGGCCGGAAGATCTCTTCCGTCTTTTAATGTGATAACAATGGCACCGGCAGCACCACGGGAACCTAATATTGCCGCATCTGCTCCGCGGAGCAGACTTAAACTGGACATATCACTGGCTTGCAGGGTGGTCAGGATCTCATTGTCATCCTCGTACACTACATCGTCAATCACGATAACAGGCTGTTGCGGATTGTTGCGTATATGTATTTCGTTTCCATTCATTACGCTAACTCCCGGCAGTCTCATTACTGCATCAAAGGCTGTATGTGCACCGTATTTTTCCAGTTGCTCTCCTTCGACAGTATAGGTGTTGATTCCTCCTGTATAAATACTTGTTGAACTGGGCTTTTTCCGGTTTCCTGTAATCAGTACTTCTTTCAGATTGTAGACTCTCATGCCGCCTTCCATGTAATATTGGTCGCGGGTATTGAGCAAATAGTCTTCCATAAAGGTTGCTGCTCCGTCACGGAAAGGGGATTTATGGAAGGCAACCGGATACTCAGGTTTTTCTATTTCAATATCAACTCCGGCAAAACCTCTCTTTGTACGTGCTTGTATGAGGAAAGTGGTACTGTCTCTGAATGAGGTATTGACTATAAATTCTCCTTTCTCGTCTGTGGTTGTTGTGGCGATAATGTTTTGTTTAGGAGCTAATAATACGATAGGTCCTTTTTTTACATTCCCTCCGAAGAAACCTTTAATACGCCCACTGATAGTCTGTCCTTTCTCAATATAATTAGTGAAGTTCAATGAGGGAGCACGCAGTACATTATCAAATTTGTATCTGCGCCAGCCATGTGTCATCATCAAGAAATCTAACGAGCGTAGGGTTCGTGCATCTTGGCGGAGAAAATAGAACCCCGGGTCTTCCACATATCCTTTCAGATCGGAAGTCAACAGTAGGTTTGATACAATGTTGTCAGCGAGAGAATCCGGTTGGATACTTTTCCGGTTGGTAATGCTGACGGAGAAACTACCGTTTACAGGATTTCCCTTGTCGTCTTTTATTGAAATATTTAATGATACTTTTTCTCTTTTTCCGTATGTCGGTCGGTCCGGAGTTATTTGCCATTGGGGAGTTTTGCGGTCGGGAACAAAGACTAGCCGTTCGCTGAGCACATTCCCTTGCTGGTCGATTAACATGAAATGAGTGATCCCTTCTGTAAACAGGCTGTCATTCATTTTTCCGAAAGTCCTTGTCGGATTAATAGGTTGAAGTATGGAAAGTTTACCACGGGTGTGAGCAATGAGAAATAGCTTTTGAGGCCATTCTGTTGCCTCTGTTTTCTGAATCTCATAACGTATTTCCTGTTTATAGTGACTTATGGAAAGTGTGATTCCCTTTTGTTCGATAGCCGGGAGGTCAAATCGTTTGGTAACTCCATCGCTGGACGTAGCCATTACGTAATAGGAACTGCCGTTGGAAGGGTTTAATGTGAAAATCCCCATTCCTTTGTGCTCGGAATGAAAAGATGTCAGTGTATCTCCTTGGGAATCCAGTAAGAAACCTTCTATTTCTTTGGAGAATCCGTCTGCTCCCTGAGCTTTGAACGCTATGTTCTGGTGCTGAACAGCAAGTAGTGCGCCTCCTTCCGGGAAAAAAGTGACGTCAAAGTCATTTGTAAATGCCGGCAAATAAAAAGTCTTTTTATAGATGTATTGCGGGTCGTCAAATTCCACTTCAATGCTGCGGGCAGCAGTTGGCTTCAAATCCGGTAAGGAAATGGAAATCAGTCCGTTTTCATCTGTCTTTTTTCTCCCTTTATCTTTTATTTTTCCGTTTACGATAAACCGATACCGGATTGCTGTGTTCTTAAAAACCTCTTGGGTATTGCTGGTAAACTTGACTTTTGCTGTATAATGGGTATCGTCCTCTTGTTGATATTCGATGTTTGAAAGGATGGTGTTATCTATGGAGTTTCCGATTTTCAGATTACGTGAATAGAAGAATTCCGGTCCTTCATTCAACATCCAGTTACTGTATCCTCGCAGGTAGTAATCACCGGCGGGGAGGGTAGGAGGCAGGGTAAAAGCATTGTGGAAACCTAAAGAGTCTCTACGGATTTTTTTTCGTTCTACGATCGAGTCGGAACGATTGATTAATTCTGTAATGATAAAGTTACTCTGGCTATCATCTTGGTGGGTAATGGCATTTATCAGGTAGCCTTTGAACCAGATTTTCTCTCCGGCACCGTAAAATGGTTTGTCCAGGTGGAGATAAACCTTCTCATGGGGTATTTTCTCTAACAGGCTAAAATTGGCAATAACCGTATCTTGCATACTTTGTGCTGATAGCATTGAAGTTGATAATAACATTCCTGTTATCAGAGCTATTTGACATATTTGTGTCAGTAAGGTAGTTTTGCTTTTCATACGATATATAATGTTAGAGTGTTAACTTTTGTGCATCCAGATAGAAAGTACTTTTCGTTTGACTGCGAGTATATTAATGATTGATACGATAAGGAACAGAAGAATACCCATGCCGATAGCTGCCCATAGTGAACCTGTTTCCAATTGGGGGAATAGCAGGCGGATACTTTCTATGTAATAGCTACGCAGCCAGGTTACTAATCCGATAGATAGCAGTAATACAACGATGTTCAACCCTACTGTGAGTATCTGATAAGGCAATGCTACTCTATTGGGGCTGTATCCTATTAATAAAAGACTTTCCAGCTTGGTCGTATTTTTTTGTAGCAGTAAGAAGATGCTTAACATCAGGATATAGAATGAAAGGATACTGATAAATAGGCCGACTCCCAGCACAATACCTACAATCAGGCGAAGGAAATAGGTAGTCTTGCCTGCATCCAACTTTCCGTCTTCCGTTTCATATCCTTTCTTTTGAAAATAACCGGCAATGGAGGAATCCGCAGGATTGCTGACTTCAATAATCAGTCGTGCTGGTTGTGCTTCCGCATTCGGGGCAAAGTTCTTGTTGGCCCATTCCATAAAAGACTGGGGGACCAAAATGGTGTTCAGTCGATTGGAGAAACCGACGATATTTCCTTTATACTGCTCTACCCGGCCATTTCCGCGCATCATGATGTCCATTTGGATCAGACTCATTAAGCCTTCCGATAGCTTGGGCAGGCTACGGCTTTGGGCAAAGCCGAAGTTATAAAGATTCAGGTAATTGCGGGGAATAATGATAGGAATGGTGTGTGTGGCTTCATCAAAGTGCCATTTATCGAGTTTAATATCAACAAATTCATCGGGAACCGATTCGAAAAACATATCGGTGGAAAGATGAATACCAGCTTCCTGCATACCCAGTCCCGCCGAAACTTTGAATTGGGAGGGGGTAAAAGCTCCGATTGTCTTGGTAAACGATTGTTTCTTCAGGTCGGCGATGTCTTCGGCAGAGAATGTGTTGTTTTTTCCTGCAAAAGAGCCGAGCGTGCTAATCTTCTTTGTGGCTATGATGAAATCTTTCTTCATAAAGCTGTCTCCTTCGGTGAATACCGGAATGATATCTTTATAAAACTGTACACTAAGCAATACAATCATCATACCGAATAGATTGGCTAAAAAGAAACCGGCTAACTGGCCGATACTGATATGTTGGCGGAGAAGTTTCCAGACAAGGGCTGACATTTTATTTATGATTTACAAATTATAATTTACAATAACTCATTACTCGCCACTTATCATAGCTGGAGTATGCGTTGATAAGGCAACTCAATATGTTTTCCTATGGAAGTGGCGATTACTCCGGCTTGTTGCTTTTCAGCTTCGCCAATAATAAGTTCTCCCATAATGCGGCTGTTGTCATCATCCAGATGACTGATAGGTTCATCCAGAAAAAGGAAATCGAAAGGCTGGCAGAGTGCTCGGATAAAGGCAACCCGTTGTTGCTGTCCGAACGAGAGTTTACCGGTCTTTACATTCAGCTTGTCCGAAAGTCCCAGTTTCTCGAAGAAGGCTAGGATTTCTTTCTTCTTTTTGTATCCGGTAAGATTATTTTTCAGTTGTACATTTTCAAGAGCAGTCAGCTCGGTGAAGATACGTAAATCTTGAAAAAGCATACTCAGTGAATGCTTTCTCAGGTCTACCCATTGCTTCACAGAATATGCTTTGATATTAGTCTCATCGAAATTGATAATCCCCTGATAGTCGTTGCGATAGCCATAAATATAGCTGCACAATGAAGATTTTCCGGTGCCGGAAGCCGCTTCTATCAGATACATTTCCCCTTTCCGGAAGATAAGATCCTGATGCCATATATCCGAAGTCACCGAATTACGGTCAGCAAACACTTGGGGAAGTGTTTGCTGTAAATGAATGCTATTCATGCCGTTTGTTTACGAATTACATACCGGTAAATTGTTTACCGAAGTCAACGATTAATTTGAGCGCATTGACGTCTTTATCTTTCAGGCAAAGGTCGATTTCGCTTGTTTCTCCTTCTGAACTAACGGACAGATAGGAAACTTTTGATAACATCTCAGAACCGGTCCGGAACTTTTCACCACCAAATCCGATCAGCATTTTAACAACAGGAAGTTCAAGTATAGCTTCTGCGTTGATAGCCATGAATACGTTTTTTCCCTTCATTTCCGATGCATACGGAGCGTCTTTGATAGACTTGTCTGCCGCTTTTTCTATATTTTTGTAGAGTAACTCGTCATTGGTGGCATACATTTGTTTGTCTTTGATACCAAAGAATACGTTCATTCCTTTACTCTTATAGACATATTCGTTTTTGCCCAGTTCCAGAATATCTTCTCCTTTTTTCAGTCCCAATGCCTGCTTGTTCTTATAAAGAGCTTCGAGTGCATTGCCGTTTTTTACGTCTGCATACACTATAAAGGTAGGAGCGCTGTTCATGGTTACGTTGATTAACCCTGCGGAGATATCACCGTTGAAGGAACTGAACAATTCTTTAACTTCATCTGCTTTGGAGATAGATACTGTGTTACGGAATTCCTTATTTTCACTTAGGAGATTATAAAGACCTTCTCCTTTTATACCCAGATTGACAAACATCAGGGTAGAAGCCGGGAAGTATTTTACGAACGTATTGTTTGCTTTTCCAAATGCTTCCAATTGTTTTTTCATTAAAGCTTTTACAGCCTCGTTCTCCGTGTAATTTTCTGTTTTCAAGGCAATTCTTCCTTTTTCAAAGTTTAATCCGGCTATTATGGTTATGTCTTCTGCTTTCACTTCAGCGGGAAGTCCCATACTGACTTGCTCTTGATAAGGTGCAGGAATAGCTGCCATGGAAGCGAAGAAATTGATGTCACTTTTTTGTTTTTCCATTTTCTGGAAAGCGCCGGATTTCGCAATGCTGTTATCTGCGGTTTGCTTCAACAGATTGGTGATGCCTTCTTTGGCTTTCTCTATTTGAGATGTTCCTTTTACGGAAATGAGCATTACGGTAGAATTGTTGAAAGCGACTAAACCTCCGTTCATGGTTGTAAAGCTATATCCAGCTGCTTCGTTGATTGGTTGGCAGATTTGCTCTTTTACCATTATTTCCAAGGAAGCGTGCAGGTCATCTTCGCTTTTGATTTTCGCAACTGCGGTAGAGTATGGAAAAGAGGGCGAAGTAAATACGTAGACAGGAGCTTCTACGTCAATTCCCGATTCACTGGGGTTATTCATCACTTTTTCTAATTGTTGGAAAGTGGCAGCGTTCATTCCACTTTTTAGTGCTTCCAATACTTTTTGCTTGGCAGCTTCATTCTCTTTATCATTCAATCCGGCCTTACTAGTCAAGGATTTTAGATTTATAGAGGTAACAACCGTAGCATCAGCCGGTATTATATTGGTATATTCCACTGTTTTGGAACATGCTGCCAGGAAAACAATCAGTACTGTAAGTACCGAGAGTCGTGAAATCATTTTCTTTGCCATACTCATATTTTTTAATGGTGTATAAATTTCAATTTAACTGTTCTTTTATTGTTGATTTAGCAGATTCAACGTGTGGCAAGCCACCAATGCCGCTGTTTCTGTCCGAAGTCGTGATTTACCCAGGCTGATCGGCGTGAATCCCCGTTCAATAGCTTTTTCTACTTCGCCCTCACTGAAATCTCCTTCCGGGCCGATCAGCACCAAGGCGTCTTCTCCGGCTTTTAGTACGTCCTTCAGCAGAGGTTTCTCACCTTCGTAGCAGTGAGCGATAAACTTCTGTCCCTTAAACTCCTGATTGATGAATTTATTGAAATCTGTCATCTCATTCAGTTTCGGCAGACGGGCTTTGAGTGATTGTTTGATTGCCGAGATAAGAATCTTTTCGATCCGTTCGTTCTTGATAACTTTACGTTCCGAGAACCGGCAGTTGAGAAATGTCAGTTCGTCGAATCCTATTTCAGTGGCTTTCTCGGCAAACCATTCATTACGGTCCATATTTTTAGTTGGTGCCATGGCGATGTGCAGGTGGCACGGCCATAGTGGTTTTTGGAAAATTGTCTCTTTGATAGCTACCAGACAACGTTTGTTGGTTGCTGCCGTAATTTCTGCCTTGTAGAAACTACCCTTTCCATCGGTAAGGGTGATTTCGTCTCCGATACTTAACCGCAAGACACGGGTACAGTGCTGTGCTTCTTCTTCCGGAAGCTCATTGGTTTTCTGTATATCGGGAGTATAAAAAACGTGCATATAGTAATTATTGATTTTTATTTCTTTGATTGATCTGGTCGCGTATTTTAGCGGCCAATTCATAGTTCTCGTCTTTAATAGCCTGCTCCAATGCTTGTTCAAGTGTTTTGGAAGTGGCACTGCGCGACGACGATTCATGTTCTTCTTCCATAGATTCCTTGTCACCAACTGTTTCTTCAGAACGGTTCCTTTCTTCATCCGGTATGCGCAGGCATTCCCGGTCGAGGATAGATTCATAAATCAGAATCGGGCAGTCGGCACGTACCGCCAATGCAATGGCGTCCGATGTACGTGCGTCAATACGTATAATATCTTCGTCTCTTTTCAGGTAAACATAAGAGTAGAAAATACCGTCTTTAGCTTTGTAAATCAGCACACGTATCAGGCTTACCCCCAATACGGTAAGGCTTGTGGTGAATAAATCGTGTGTTAACGGGCGTGGAGTTTTAATTCCTTTCAGATACAACGCGGTAGCCTGGGCTTCGGCGGGACCGATGATGATAGGCAGTTGCCGTTCACCGTCCACTTCACCCAATAGCATTGCGAATGCACCTACCTGCGCTTGGCTATTTGTGATATTTAAAACTTGTAATTCTACCTTTTTATCCATTGTTTTTTACTTAATTTGTTTTACTCTCCCGTCGGTGCTTATACTTGAATACCAAGGCAAACAGAATTCCGATAACCAACGCATACGCAGCAAAAATCAGCCAGATATCCGTCCATTCCCGACTCACCAATTTGCCGTCGGCATATACCGAGAAAGCATCTACCACAGCTCCGCTGGCATATCCTCCGATGATAGCTCCCAGACCGTTAGTCATCATAAAGAACAACCCTTGAGCACTGGCACGAATGGAGGAATTAGTCTCTTGTTCAACAAACAAGGAACCGGAAATGTTGAAGAAATCAAACGCCATACCATAAACAATCATGGAAAGAATCAACATCCACAATCCGCCTCCCGGATCTCCGAAGCCGAACAAACCGAACCGGAATACCCATGCAAACATACTGATTAACATCACTTGCTTGATGCCGAAATGCTTCAGGAAAAACGGTATAGCAAGAATAAACAGTGTCTCGGACATCTGTGATATGGATAGCAGGATAACCGAATGTTTCACCCCGAAAGAATCTGCAAACTCCGGAATACCGGCAAAACTGCCTAGAAACAGGTCACCGTATGTATTGGTTATCTGTAAAGCCGCCCCCAAAAGCATGGAGAAAAGGAAGAAAATTGCCATTTTCTTTCTTTTAAATAACACCAATGCATCCAGCCCGAAAGCCGAAAGCAGTGATTTGTTTTCTGTTTTGGCGGGTTTACAAGCCGGAAGGGTGAAAGAATAAACTCCCAGTAACAGCGCGGATATGGCACCGACATAAAGTTGGGCGCTTGAGTTTTTGAATCCGGTAAGGTCTACCGCCCACATGGCACAGATAAAACCGATCGTTCCCCATACGCGGATAGGGGGGAAATCTTTGATTAAATCACATTTATATTGCTCCAATGCATTGTATGAAACGGTATTGGCTAATGACAAAGTAGGCATATATACCAATAGATTGAGTAACATGGCCCAATACATCTGGTCGTATCCCGTAGCGGTGGAAGCGTAGAAAAGACAGGCTGCACCTACAATGTGGCAAAGTCCGTATAAACGCTCTGCATTAAACCATTTATCGGCAATGATACCGATAATGCCGGGCATCACCAAAGAGGCAATTCCCATAGTGGCGAAAATGGCTCCGATTTGTCCACCTTCGAAATGGAGTTCTCTGCCCATATAGCCACCTAGTGAAATTAACCATGACCCCCAGACAAAAAATTGCAGGAAGTTCATAATAATCAAACGAACTTTTATGCTCATGACTTTTTAAATTTGTGTTTCTCTTTTGCTAATAATAGATGCAAATATAATATTTTCGTTGATTGGGTGAGCAAGTTAATTGATAAAAAGGCGATAAAAAAGGCATAAATGCAAAGAAGGAAGAATATCTATGATAAAAAATAAGAATGGAAAGGGTATATAAAAAAAGAAGGCTATCTATCCCAGACAGCCAATCTTTGTTAACCTTAAATCTAATACCATGAAAAACACAGTGCAAAGATAAGTGGTTTATGTTATACAACATAATGTTTTATTGAAAAACTGCATGCTGTTAACTCTAATTAACTTTGAATACTCCTTTTTTCTGTTACTGCCTCCTGATTTCCTCTTATAATATTCTTTTTTATCCTTCGAGTAGAAATCTGGTTCCGACATCTTGCCGGACTTATTCTACGTAGAGTACAAGTCCTTTCAGATATTCGCCTTCCGGATGATAGATATTCACCGGATGATCGGCAGGTTGGGTGAGCTGGTGCAAGATACGCACGCTGCGTCCCGACATGGCGGCTGCGGTGAATACTGCTGTGCGGAAATTATCTTTGGTTACTACCTGTGAGCAGGAGAAAGTAAACAAGATACCACCCGGCTTGATTTTCTCGAATGCTTTGGCGTTCAGTTTCCGATAACCCTGCAATGCGTTCCGCAACGCATCCTTGTGTTTGGCAAATGCGGGTGGGTCGAGGATAATCAGGTCATACTGGTCGCCCATACGGTCGAGGTATTTGAAGGCGTCTTCAGCGAATGCTTCATGGCGGGGATCACCAGGGAAGTTCAGTTCCACATTCTTGTTGGTCAGGTCGATTGCTTTCGCAGAGCTGTCTACCGAGTGGACGAGCTTTGCACCTCCGCGCATGGCGTAGAAAGAAAAGCCTCCGGTGTAGCAGAACATATTCAGTACCGAGCGATCTTTGGCATACCGTTCCAATAACGAGCGGTTTTCGCGTTGGTCTACAAAGAATCCCGTTTTCTGGCCTTTCAGCCAGTCTACATGAAACTTCAGGCCGTACTCTTGTGCGATATTATCGTTGCTTCCTCCTTTCAGGAAACCATTTTCGGGGAAAAGGTCGGCTTTGAAAGGGAGCGTTGTTTCTGATTTATAATAGATATTTTCAATCTTGTCACCCATGACTTCGGACAAAGCCTCGGCGATCACCATGCGGTCTACGTGCATTCCTGCCGAGTGAGCTTGCATGACGGCAGTTTTGGCATAAATATCAATCACCAGTCCGGGGAGATTGTCACCTTCACCGTGTACGAGACGATAGGTGTCGTTGACCGGATTGATAGCGATTCCAATGGCACAACGCATGTCGTATGCAATTTCCAGTTTGCGTTTCCAGAAATCATGGTTGATCGGTTCTTGCCGGAAAGAAAGCACACGTACGGCGATACTTCCGATCTGGAAGTGTCCTTCGGCGATAAATTCTTTCTTGGAGGTGTATACTTCTACAACTTCACCTTCTTCGGGTTCTCCGTCGAAACGGGAGATAGCACCGGAGAAAATCCAGGGGTGAAATCTTTTCAGCGACTCTTCTTTACCGGGTTTGAGGTATACTTTATGCATAGTGTTTTATTTATCTGATTCTATTAAATGTTCTTCTTTCTTTTCTTCGGGAGCTATTTCATAATTGCCTGTCCGCTTTAGTTCTTGCAGCAGGTTGTAGATGTTGAGGCATGCCCAGGCGTCGGTGGCGGCGTATTGTTTTTGTCCATCACTCAACACATCCGCTTCCCAATTGGACAGTCGTTGCGATTTGGAAATTTTTTCCTTAAATAAAATGGCATAAATCTTTTGGAGGCTTTTGTCCTGTATGCCGAACTGACGTACATAGTCCTGCAATTCGATACAACTCTGTTGGTTGAAAGGAGCACGTTTATGCAACATCATAAAGTCGTCTTTCAGCGAAAGCCCCACCTTAATAATTCCCGGGTTCTCAAGCAAGTCAACCAATGGCTGTGTAAGTCCCGTCATATTGAGCCGGAACAGAAAACAACATTCTTCGGAAGAAATCTGGAGAAGCGCTACTTTGTGTGATTGCCCTTTTGTGAAAGAGGGCCGCGTTTCGCTGTCGATACCCAATATCGGCTGCGACAACAGGTAGGCTACCGCCTTTTCCGTTTCCGATTCCGATTGGATAACATGGATTCTTCCCGGAAAAACTACTTTCGGGAGTTCCTTTAATTCGTCTTTATCAATGGTTCTTCTTACAATCATTTTTATTTTTCATCATCGTGACAATGGCAACTGCCTTCGTGGCAGTGACATTCGTCGTCATGGCAATGACAACCGCCTTCTTCACAACAACTGTCGTCTTCGCTTGGTTCGTAAAATCCTTCTTCGTTGTTTTCTTCCTCTTCTTCGTTGTCCTGCAGATTATACTTCACGTCGTGGAGGGCGCGCAGTGTATTAACCAGCTTTTGTCCCCACAACATTCCGAAGTTTTCCTGACAAATGGCCAGCGAATCGTTCATCGTTTCGTTCAATCCCAGTTGGAAAACAAAAATAAAGTCTTTGATATCTTGATAAATATCAGCCAAATCTTCAGATATGGACTTCTTGATAGGCTGGTCGCTGTATACCATATCCTGCACAAATACGTCCAGATAATCATCCTTGTCTCCCATTAATCCTGCAAGGTTGATACGAAGAATTTCATAAATTTCTTCAGTCACATACGTCTCGGGTGCCTCATCCCCGATCGTCTCACACTTCGGCAGCATGGAGGCTTTGAGATAGAGTAAAGGCAGTATTTTCAATGATGTATCAACGAAAGTGCTGCGCTTCATGCTTTCGGCACGTTCGAGGAATGCACAAAATTCGGCGGCTACCGTTACGAACTCAATTACATTCTTATCAAATATCGTTTGGCTTTCTTTTTCCATAATCAGCGTTGATTTGAAACGCAAAGGTAAGAAAAAGGATTGAATGAGCGTAGCGCTCGTTATTTTTTTATTATTTTTGCGGCTTAGATTACGATTCCAATTTTATAAAAAGAATAAAAGACTCATGGCAAAAAAAAAATTAGATAAGGAGGTCGAACGTACTCCCTCTTCTCCGGGTAAAATCGCAGCAATTTTAAAGAATGAGACTGTCCACTTTGTTATCGGATTAATGTTGGTCATTTTTTCCGTTTATTTATTGTTGGCTTTTTCCTCTTTCTTTTTCACGGGAGCTGCCGACCAGAGTATTATCGACAGTGGAAATCCGGCAGACCTGTCGGCGGTCAACAATCATGTGAAGAACTACGCTGGTTCGCGTGGGGCGCAGTTGGCTCATTACTTGATTAATGATTGCTTCGGTGTCTCTTCCTTCTTTATTCTTGTCTTTTTGGCGGTGGCAGGATTGAAGTTGATGCGTGTGCGTGTTGTCCGTCTGTGGAAGTGGTTTATAGGTTGCACATTGTTACTGGTATGGTTCTCTATATTCTTCGGATTTGTGCTTATGGATCATTATCAGGATTCTTTCATTTATCTGGGCGGTATGCACGGATACAATGTCAGCCGTTGGCTGATCTCTCAGGTCGGTGTACCCGGGGTGTGGATGATTCTGTTGATAACGGCTATTTGCTTCTTTATATATATAAGTGCGCGTACAGTGATTTGGTTGCGCAAACTCTTTGCATTGAGTTTCCTGAAACGAAAGAAGAAGGAGGAAGAAGAGCTTGCCACTACCGGAGAAGAACCGCAGGAATTTACGACCTCCCAACCGCAGGAAGTAGAATTTAACTTGAAACGGACATACAAACAGACACCGCCTCCGGCACCTGTAATGGATATACAGGCGGAAGAACCCCAAGAAGAATTTCCGGTGAGTGAACCGGAAACGGACGATATATCCTCCGCTTCATCCGATGAGAGTGAAGGAGTAACCATGGTGTTCGAACCAACCGTTTCCAATGTTGTTCCTCCTTTGGGGGGAGAGTCTTCGGAGGATGAAGAACCCGGTTTTGAAGTGGAGTCTGCCGCTTCGGAAGAAGAATATCAGGGACCGGAAATGGAACCTTATAACCCGACAAAAGATTTGGAGAATTATCGTTTCCCCACGATCGACCTGATGAAGCATTTTGAAAACGACGATCCGACAATTGATATGGATGAACAGAATGCCAATAAAGACCGTATCATCAATACGTTGCGCAGCTTCGGCATTGAAATCAGCACGATTAAGGCAACGGTCGGTCCTACGGTTACTCTGTATGAGATAACTCCCGAACAAGGCGTGCGTATCTCCAAAATTCGCGGATTGGAGGATGATATTGCGTTGAGCCTGTCTGCTGACGGTATCCGTATCATTGCCCCGATACCGGGCAAGGGAACCATCGGTATTGAGGTACCGAACAAGAATCCGAAGATTGTTTCCGGGCAAAGTGTTATCGGAAGCAAGAAATTCCAGGAATCCAAGTTTGACCTGCCTATTGTGTTGGGAAAGACTATTACGAATGAAGTCTTTATGTTCGACCTTTGCAAGATGCCGCACGTATTGGTGGCAGGTGCAACCGGTCAGGGTAAGTCTGTCGGTCTGAATGCAATTATTACTTCCTTATTATATAAGAAACATCCGGCTGAACTGAAGTTTGTCCTGGTCGACCCGAAGAAGGTAGAGTTCAGCATCTACTCGGTCATTGAAAACCATTTCCTTGCCAAACTTCCCGATGGCGGTGAACCGATTATTACGGACGTGACGAAAGTAGTGCAAACTCTGAATTCCGTCTGTGTGGAAATGGATACCCGTTATGACCTGTTGAAAATGGCTCATGTACGTAATGTCAAGGAGTATAATGAGAAGTTTATCAACCGTCGTCTGAATCCGGAGAAAGGACATAAGTTCATGCCGTATATTGTCGTTGTTATCGACGAGTTCGGTGACCTGATTATGACGGCAGGTAAGGAGGTGGAACTTCCGATTGCCCGTATCGCCCAGTTGGCGCGTGCTGTCGGTATCCACATGATTATCGCTACACAGCGGCCGACGACGAATATCATCACGGGTACGATTAAAGCCAACTTCCCGGCCCGTATCGCTTTCCGTGTATCCGCCATGATGGATTCCCGAACGATTCTTGACCGTCCGGGTGCCAACCGTCTGATTGGTAAGGGAGATATGCTTTTCTTACAGGGAGCTGATCCGGTGCGTGTGCAATGTGCCTTTATCGATACGCCGGAAGTAGAGGAAATCACGAAGTTTATTGCCCGTCAGCAAGGATATCCTACTCCTTTCTTCCTGCCCGAGTATGTGAGTGAAGACAGCGGTAGCGAAGTAGGGGATATTGATATGGGGCGTCTTGACCCGTTGTTTGAAGACGCTGCCCGGTTGGTGGTTATTCATCAGCAAGGTTCCACGTCGTTAATTCAACGTAAGTTTGCTATCGGTTATAATCGTGCCGGCCGTATCATGGATCAACTTGAAAAGGCTGGAATCGTCGGTCCTACGCAGGGAAGCAAAGCGCGTGACGTACTTTGCATCGATGATAATGATCTTGAAATGCGTTTGAACAATTTGCAGTAATCAATCGTTTATTAATCAAATGAGGAAATACATTTTTAGTGTTTTAATAGCTTTACTGTCATTGCCTGTGATTGCTCAACAACAGCAGTCGCAGGCTAAAGCTGTTCTTGATAAGACAGCCGAAGCATTTCGTAAGGCAGGCGGAGTGAAGGCTGATTTCATTATTAAATCTGTGACTAACGGTTTGGTGGAAGGGTCGGAAAGCGGTACGATTCAGTTGAAAGGAGAGAAGTTCGTATTGAAGGCGTCCGAAGTGATAACCTGGTTTGATGGGAAAACGCAATGGAGCTATGTAGTCAGGAATGATGAAGTGAACGTCAGCAATCCGACACAGGAAGAACTGCAACAGATTAATCCGTATACATTCCTGTATATGTATCAGAAAGGATTTTCCTATAAACTGGGAACAGTAAAGACTTACGGGGGAAAGGCTGTCTGGGAAGTAATTCTCATAGCGAAGGATAAGAAACAGGATTTGGAGCGTATCACTCTTTATGTGACGAAGAATACGTATGAGCCTCTATATATTCTGCTTCAGCAGCGTGATCAGCAGACGCGTAATGAGATTACCGTGACAGGTTATCAGACACGGCTGAATTATGCGGATAGTATTTTTTCTTTTGATAAAAAACAATATCCGAATGCAGAGATTATTGATTTGAGATAAAATGTTTTTGAATAACAAAACGATAAAGGTATAATTAAAATGGCAGAAATAGAAAAAGTTAAGTGCCTGATTATTGGTTCAGGACCTGCCGGATATACGGCAGCGATTTATGCGGGACGTGCAAACTTGTGTCCGGTGCTTTATGAAGGATTGCAGCCCGGCGGTCAGTTGACGACAACTACGGATGTTGAAAACTTCCCCGGTTATCCGGAAGGTATCAGCGGACCGCAGTTGATGGAAGATTTGCGTGCACAGGCGAGCCGCTTTGGGACAGATGTACGTTTCGGTATTGCTACTGCAGCGGATTTGAGCAAGGCTCCTTATAAAATAACGATTGACGGAGAAAAAGAAATCGAAGCGGAGACGTTGATTATCTCTACCGGGGCAACAGCTAAGTATTTGGGACTGGAAGACGAAAAGAAATATGCGGGAATGGGTGTCAGCGCTTGTGCTACCTGCGATGGTTTCTTCTATCGTAAGAAAGTGGTTGCCGTAGTCGGTGGCGGTGATACGGCTTGTGAAGAAGCGGTTTATCTTGCCGGACTTGCATCGAAAGTATATCTGATTGTCCGTAAGCCTTTCCTGCGTGCATCGAAGATTATGCAGGAGCGCGTGATGAATCACGAGAAGATTGAAGTTCTTTTTGAACACAATGCTGTCGGTTTGTACGGTGACAATGGAGTGGAAGGTGTAAACCTTGTGAAACGTTGGGGTGAACCGGATGAGGAACGTTACAGCCTGCCTATCGACGGTTTCTTTCTGGCTATCGGTCATCAACCGAATTCTGATATATTCAAGGATTATCTGGATACGGATGAAGTGGGTTATATCATTACAGATGGTGCCAGTCCGCGTACGAAAGTTCCCGGAGTGTTTGCTGCCGGAGATGTGGCCGACCCTCATTACCGTCAGGCTATTACAGCGGCGGGAAGCGGATGCAAGGCTGCTATTGAGGCAGAACGTTACCTTTCTGCAAAAGGACTTATCTGATAAATATAATGTTCAGTATAAAACCGAAGGATAGTAATCACACAATTCCGGTGTGGTAACTCTTAAAATAAAAACGGTGGACATCGGTTAGAAACTAGTGTCCACCGTTCTTTTTATATTGGGTTTACTCTAAGATGATTTACACTTGGTTAATACGCTTCAATCTCGTCCAGCCATAATTCGGCAGGAATCACTTCCGGACCATTGATAAAGATAAAAGAAGAAGAGAAATACTTTCCTTCATGATCCTAAAATGTGTGTTAAGTTATAAATAGATTTGACACGACAAATTTGTAATTTCTGTTTGTACAAAATTATTTGTGCCTATTGCTTTATGCGTATAAAAGAATGGATCTTGTTTCTCTTTCTTATACAAGTTGTTTAAAGAACAGACTTTGTGTTTATAATAAAAAGTGAGAACGTTTATTATAAACGGGTCTTAAGTTTATTATAAACGATTATTGGCTGAACTCTTGAAAAATGGGTGAAGAATTTAAACAAAATGGGGCGAAATCCTTGCAGACTTCACCCCATTGTTAGTTCTTACAGTACACTTGCGTGTATGCAATCTGATGATTTATGTCTTTATTTTTGTATGTTTCATACCTGTTGTTTCTGATTCGTTTCTGCAAATATACAAAATAAAAAAGGAAAAGTCAATACCCTGTTTCCGTTTTGAAGCTGAATACATAGGCAATGGTGGCTGGCATCAATACCTCTTTCTCCATTGCTATTATTTGAGAAGCTGTTCCTCAATGATTTGCACGTACTTCTCCGGAGTAGCTCCGACTTCGACGATAGGTTTGCCGCCTACCGGAATAAAGAAAAGAGTCGGCAGCGCCTGTACTCCGAAATGTTTGCACAAGTCTTTCTCTTTATCCGCATTCACTTTATAAAACATGACTTTTCCCTTATACTTTTCAGCCAATTCTTCCATTTTCGGAAGCAGTCTCATGCAAGGGCCGCACCAAGTTGCCCAAAAGTCAACAACCACAGGTTTGTCTCCATTATAAACGAAATCATTTCCTGTCCGGTAATCAAAAATATGTTCCAGAAAGAATTGGCGGGTAATCGGATTCATCTTGCCGTCTTCCGCTTTGACTTCCGTTACTTTAGCTTCCGATTCGGGAATAGGAACCAAGTCGAAAGGCTGGAAGTATATTTTTTGATGAACATAATCAATGGACAAAATGCCGTAGTCCAATAGTTTCTTTCCTAAAACAGAATGTTTCAGAGATGGATTCCTCACGGCAAAGGCATCGTCTATCTTTGTTTTCACGAATATTGTTTCCGGTAAGGTCAGGCTTTCTTCTTCTTGTGCCGTCTCTTTATAGCCGATTGAAACTTTTTGCGGAGTTCCCTTCGGATAAAGTGTGCTACACTCGTTAAAGTCTTTTTCAGTGAGGTTGATTAATCCGTCGCTCCATGTATCTAAAATAGGAAAAATTGTTTTATCTTGAATCGATATCGAACATACTATACCTAAACCTGTTATCAATTCAAAATTTTCTCTATAGTTTAGTTTCATGTACGAAGGTCGGTACGGCTGAGTGATAGTGATCTTTTTTCGTCGCATGTCAATGGTCAAGACGGAAGTTCGGAATACTGCAGAATTCAATACTCCCATTACTCCCAGTTTGCGTAGATAAGGTTCATCTTCTAATATGAATGTTGGCAGACTATTGCTGAATGTATTATTGCCAATAGTTAAGGTTCCTATTTCATAGATCTTCTTTACGGGAACCTGTTTGAATTTGAAATTCTGATAACTTCCAAAACTACTGGCGTTTTTCGTGTTGATTTTCAGTTGGTTGACAGCTTCCGGAAGTAATGCATTATGTCCGGCTAAATCAAGTACAAAATTTGCTGTTTCTCCATTTATATTGGCTTCTATGATAATCTTTCCATCGATTGTTTTAAATGGAATGATTTCCGTCATACTGTTCTGTGTTTGTGCTTTTATGCCTGAAATAAAACAAAAAGCAATCAAACATATATGTATTTTTATTATCATATTTCTCAAATTCATATTGTTTTAAAGTCTATCTTTCTTTTTTGATTTCTATTTTTCTCTCCTGATTGTCCTTTTTAATAATAATATATCCTGTATCTCCGGGAATAGCGTTCATTATCTCTTCTATAGCAATCTGGCTCATCGGACAGTTGCTTAATGAGGTTCCGTTGATATTGATTACCTGATCACCGAAAGATACTTGGTCTTTCATACTATCCCATATCGTTGTGATTTCAAATCGTTCGTTGCGTGGCAATATACTCACATTCCAAAGAACGGGAGCACCTCCCATATCAGTTTTCCCTTTTTCGAATGGGAGGAAGAAGAAGCGTTTACGCATATAGTCTATAATCACTTTTCCATATTTCAGCAAGTCTACTCCTATGATTGTTTCATTCATTATGCTTGTCGTGCAGCCTATGTTTGTGAATTCCTTATCCATGATACGAATAGAAGGTATGTTCAGTTTTTTGATTTCTACAGGACTTCCCAGTCCGGTTAATCCGGCAGATACAATCCCATGTGCATGATTTGTTTCTTTTATATCGGATATATCAGCCAGCCTGTTATAATCTTGTATCGAATATAGTAGAAAACCTTCTGCACCAGTGTCAAACAATATTTTCATTGTCTGTTCTTCTTGCTTGACAGTGATAAATGAGTGATATTCCGTTTCATCCAGAAGAGGAACTCCGTCTGTTAGTTTCAGTTTCTCGGGGCGATAGGGATAGTTGATGACCATGATTCTATAGCGAGAGTCGAATGTTACTACAGATTGTGAGAATGCGTCTCCACCGAGAATGCCGGCGACTCCTAAATCTGTGAAAAAAGGATCTTTGGGCAGCACCATTGTTTTTAATAGCTTGATTTGGTAACTATTGCCGATGGATACATTGGAGACATATGCTTCTTGATAGTTTTGTCCCTGTCCGTTCACATCAGAAATGCGTGTATATCCTGCAGCGTTTGCCTGCATTTCAAGGGCTATATCGTACATCGTTCCAGTTTTGCCACCGGTGTCGACGATATATTTCGTTTTAACGCCGTTGATTGTGACAGGAATAATGATTTTGTTGTGTACCAATTCATAGGGAATAGTGTCGCAAACCTTATTTTGGATTTGCGACATACATTCCTTTCCATAGATTAGAAACATTAACAGCCATAAACCGGTGAGTATCTCTGCTCTTTTCATATCATTTCTTTTGCGAATTCATTTTTTCTGCTTCTAGAATAGCTTGATAGGCGTTAACAATACCTCCGGAGATACATAAATCATCAAAAAGGAATAAATCTTGTGAAGGTCTGTCGTCTACTCGAATGCCTTTTTCTACTTCTACTCCTTTGCGTGAGGTTACACTTTTTAATAGAATATCACGGATTTGTGAGCCGGTAAGCTTTGGAAAATAAGATTTTATGAGTGTGGCTACTCCGGCTACGGTAGCGGCCGCTAGTCCTTCTCCTGTTCCTGTTCGGTAAGTGTCTCCCATGTATGCAGAATATATATCTGTTCCCGGAGCATAGATATCTAGTGTATTTGCTCCATAATTTGTATCCATAACCGGATTTCCTTTTTTATCAGAAGAGGCGACTATCATAAGATTGGTGAGTTCTTTGTCTTTACTCATTTTCCGGTTCGGGAAGAATTCTACTTTGTCCATATCGATAGATGTATTCCACGCGGGAACTATCACTATGGCTCCTTTCTTTTCCGCTTCTTTCAATTCATGGATTATCCATTGTTTTTGTTCCTCGGGGTATAACATATTCTGTTCAGGCAATACAATCACATCTGCTCCGTGGCTGACTGCATAATGAATGGCTAATGCCATATCTTTCAGGTAAGGTTCCCCTTCTCCTGTACAGATACGTAGCGTCATGATTTCTGCTTGATCGGCAATGCCATCGCTTCCTATTTTATTGTCACGTTTAGCAGCTATAATTCCTGCCTTCATTATGTTGGTTGCTGCATCGGATGTAAGTAGTATATTATTTCCATAATTGTTGTCATTTATGTCCATTGGGTTGTCACCTGTAATTTCTTTTCGTTGGTCCGTACCATATTTTCTTAAGGCTTCTTCGTAAGAGGCTTTAGCTGTTTCCACACTTTTCTTACCCATATTTTGGTATACAGGTTCCCATTTATCTGTATTATATAAACTGAAATAATAGGCTGTACATACAAAGGCTACTTCAGAGAGGCTGTCCCTTTCCGCTTTAGGGTCATAACAACTTTGAAACTCCTCGACGGTTAATTCTTTTCTAGGGAAGCGCTGCTTCATGTCTCTATTAAATTTTTCAACGTATTCTTCGATGACATAAGCAAGTTGCAGACCACTGTAAGTACTTCCTATTCTGGATTCGGGCATTACTTTATATCGATAATAGTTATATTCTTCCATGTTTTCCGGTGCAGCTACTTCCTGACGTGTTCCATTAATAATTTTATAATACTTTTTCCCATCAAAAATATAGTCTGCATATTTATCTTTCAAGCGGAAGAATTCACGTTCTCCTTCTCTCGTCAAAGACTCCACAACTTGAGCATCTTTGCCCCCGAGGAAGTTCCAACCATTAATATCATCAATGAGACCATTTCTATCATCATCTTTTTGATTTAATTTTTCTTTGGGATTGATCCATATAGCCTGTCTCAGATCTTCGTGTTCCACGTCCATTCCGGTTCCGATTAATGCGACAATCGGCCTTTTCTTGAGTTTCTTTTTGTTAGCATTCAAATATTCATAGGCTTTGTTAACTTCAGCGCCATATACACTGTCTCTGTCGAAAGAACAATTGTACCAGTCCAGTTCGGATTGTTTTTTTTGTTTTTCAACTTTTTGTTTTATTAATTGAGCTGATGTAATTCCACAAATAAGGCAGCATAAGATAAGGGATATAAGTTTTTTCATTGTAGGATGAGTTATGATATTTATATAGTCAGATTAATTTCTAGCTTTTAATATGGCTTCACGTACTTGTTCTCCGCGGACATTACGTGCTATTAGTTTTCCTTCTTTGTCAATGACTACAAGGAAAGGGATGGCATAAAAGCCATAAGCTGTCTGGATAGCACTTGGAGCTTCATTACTTTTCGGAAAGCCTGTTTTATCCCACAGCATTACCCAGGGAAGTTTTTCTTCGTCCAGCATCTTTTTCCACTTAGCTTGGCTATCGTCTAGTGATACGCTGATGAACTCCAAATCGTCAGCTTTCAGTTCATTATATATTTTTAGCATACTACGCATCTCCTTACGACAAGGGCCGCACCAGGAAGCACAGAAATCCAAAACGACAATTTTACCGCGAAAGTCTTTTAAATTGACCTTCTGATCATTGACATTCGTGAAAGTAAAGTCCGGACATTCTGCACCAATAATTTGGTGGGAAAGGATTTTGACTCTTTCTACCAGCCAGCGGGCAGATAAAGAGTTTCGCTCATCATCGGAAATCATATCCAATAATTTCTTATTAGAGTAATAGTCATTTACATTGGCCAGATAAGCAAGCGCGGATACCATATTAGGTGACAGTTGCGCGTTAGCTGGAAGAGAAACAGTTGCTGTGTCCGGGTCTTTATCTGCGGGTAAATATTCTTGCAGAGTGAGAAACGAGTCGATACCTTTAAACGACAGGGAACTTTGTTCGGGATTTGTCTCATCATAGTAGCCGATGATGTTCACTTCATGGTTCTCGAAATATATTTTTTCTTCCGTTTTTCCGATTCGCAATGTGTAGATATCGGGTTGAATCAGCTTCTGTTCTGTGGCGAACTCTTTATTGGGTTGGAGTTCACAGCTAAGAATAAGTGTTCCGTTCAGGTCATTCACTTGCAAAGTGGTTGGTTTCAGTATTCTTAACTTGCCTTTAATTTGTAGTCCATCTTTGCACCACGAACTTGTCGTGGCGCATAAGAAGGACGAAAAAAATAAAATGAAAAGTTTCTTTGTTGATATCATAGAATTGTATTTAAATAATAATCGTCACAGGAGAATAGTTACCAGTCAAATCCTGGCCAGGGATCGTCATCGTCTCCACCGTCTTCATCGTTGTTACCCGGTATTTCTGGATGAGGCTGAATATCCCAGTCATTCGGACCTTTAGCTATGGCTTCCAAATCAATTCCATAATTCTCCTTCATGTATTTGCGTACGAAAGCGAATTTCTCAATAATAAGCGGGAATTGACTGTATCTTTCGGTACTTTCGGCTTCCGTATAATATAATGATAGTAAGGCATATCCGGCAAATGTTGCTTCCCGGGTCGGGTTGCTGCCGTCATATTCTTCATTCAGTGTGAATTTATTTGTATTTACAGTACCTGGAAATCCCCTGTTCAAGTGAAAATCAGGACTGTCTGTTTCCCAAAAATAGAATGATATAGGAGTCACGTAATCCAAACCACGGTTGAATTCTTCGGGAATGGTAATTAGCCTTTTTTCTACAGCAGCCTTTATGATATTACCGAGAATCATTTTCCGACGTTGGCTGAACGTTACTTGGTCGTCCGGCATAATATATTTGTCGGTCATTTCTGCCTGAGGTCCGAATAAACAGGTACTCCAGTAATCCAGACCATTAATGATTTCGTGCATGGCATTATTTTGTTTGATAACGACTGCTCCCAAATCTATTTCCGTTGCTATATGCACATTATAAGCCATATACCAATATAACGGTAATAATTTGCTTGTAACCTTTTTACACTTTTCGTTATTGAGGTAGGAGAATACATGTTTCTTCATAAATTCCGTATAGAACTTCGCCATTTCATCGTTGATACACCCTTCCCCTTTATAATTTGTGGATGCACCTCCTGTCCAGCTACGATTGAAATCTTCATCTTGCAAATCTTTATAAATCAGATAGACGCCGAAATCTTTTTGTATTTGTGAGATGTCATCATCCCAGCTATTCGTTCCTTGGGGAACTTTGAAACGTAATTCAATGCCTCCTTCTGTGGGGGTAAGTGCATCTTCTTCATAGCATGAGGTGAATGCTATGCAAGTGAGGAGTCCCCATAATAAATATATATTTCTCATATTTGTTTCTTTTTTAAGTTACTGAAATTATTAGCATTAGTTTTCTCGTTTAGGAGCCAAAGGATTTTGTTCCAGTCTTTTATTTTTAATCAATACTTCATCCGGAATCGGCATGGTATAAGAAGGGTCGTTAGATTTTAGCGTATATGTTTTACCTTCCCATTCGTGTGTGATTTGAGGCATTCCGTAGCGTCTCAGGTCGAACCAGCGTTGTCCCTCAAAACAGAGTTCTTTTCTTCTTTCTGCCTTGATAAAGTTTTTCAACGTCTCACCGGTCAATCCGGCAGGGACAACTAACTTTTCTGGTTCGTAACGATTCTCCAATAAAGTTCTCATAGCTGAAAGCGCCTTACTTTCTTCGTTATTGTAGGCAGCAGCTTCTGCAAGATTCAGATATGCTTCACTCAGTCTAAAAGAGAGTGCAAAATTCTCTGAACCATTAGGCTCGCCCATTGCAGATAGTTGGTATTTCCCGAAAGAACTGTAATAGTCCGGATAAAAACTGTTATTTATTCTGTTATATTCTTTAGCTATGTATTTTTCTTTTCTTAAGTCTCCAACTTTAAAACTTTCCAACAGATCATCGGAAGCTGTGAAGGCTTTCCGATAGTAGGTAATATTTATTCCCCAACCGGGATAATCGGGGTCTTCCTCTTCACGAGATACTGTTTCGTTATTAAATTCTGTGAGATCAGATACATTTCCATATAGCCAGATTACTTCTGATGATTTCAAAGACGTGAAATTGTAATAAGGTTCTACTGTTGACGTAGAAGGCAGATTATTCAAATTGATTAAAGAGAAAGACCACTCATTGATTACCTTGTCGGCATATATCGCTGCATCCTTCCAATTTTCCATGTAAAGGAAAACACGGGATTTCAATAATTGTATCATAGGAAGGCTGATTAAATAGTTCGGTTCGTATTGCTTATCTTTCGATAAAGTGAGAAACAACCGTTCCGCTTCGCTCAAATCTTCTATAATCTGGTTATAAACTTCTTCTACACTATTACGTGTCATTAATAAATCTTCTTCGGGCAGTAGGTTACTTGTCAATTTAAGAGGTACTCCCGCTGCTTGCTTGTCATAATTATAAGGTGCACCGAAGTGATTGACTAACATGAAGTAGTAGAATGCTCTTAGACCTAAAGCTTGGGCAATCACATAGTTCTTTTCAGCTTCTGTTCCGTTTACATCACCAATATAATCAAGTGCGGCATTTGCCCCTAAAATAAATTTATAGTAACCTTCCCAGATATTGTAAACAACGGGACTGTTCTTTTCCATTATGAAGAACATATCCGGTTGCCATGTGAAAACTGCTTTCTTGGATTCTACATATCCTGATGAGTTGGAATCGAACTCATACCCGGTTTTGTGGAACTGGACATCATCATCGAGGAAACTTAAAAAACCTAGTAAATTGTTGCCTGACTTATGTTGGGGGTAAGCACTGCCGATTAGCATCTCTTGGAGGGCGTTAGCGTCTTTAGGAACATATTCGCTTTGGGATTTCGGTTCCAGAAAGTCGGAGCAGGAGGACAGTGATAATAAAACGATTCCTATAATTGTATATATAAATTTTTTCATCTTTTATTTTTTTTAGAAACCAATGTTAATACCTAGTGAGTAATTGCGCGGAAGTACACTATTGCTGATTTCCGGGTCGAACCCGTTGAAACGTTTGCTGGCGATAACGAAGATATTATCCATGTTGAAGTTGAGTGACAAGTTCTTCATGTATATCTTTTCGCACCATTCGCGTTTCATTTGCCAAGATAAACCGATATTACGGCAGCGTAGGAATGAACCACTTACAACCATAGCATCAGACTGCTCCCATACCGGGATTTTGAAAGTACTCTCTCCATTAGGTAATTGTATGAGAGACATATTGCCCTTAGGCAGTGAAGGTATGATAGTATGTGCTTCGTCTCCCGGCTCTTTCCAACGGTTTAACAAATCACGGTTTATATTCGTATATGGGTCTGGCATATAGTAGGAACTGCTAAACTGCGAGTAGGGCGAGGGCAGACGTTTTTTGTTGCCAAGCAAGAGTGAGAAACTGCTGTTCAGAGTCAGTGATTTATACCGGAAACTTAAACTTAATCCACCTGTAAAATAGGGATCTCTTTGCCCTGAATAAACCAGGTAGGTGGTCGGGTCTATCAATCGGCTTCGTTGGTCATCCGGAATATCCAGAAGGTTGAATTGAGGTTCTCCGGTTTGTCCATTCAGACCGGCAAATGAGTATGACCAGAAACTACTAAGGGGATAACCTTGTTTGAGTATGATATCCGAGCGTCCGTTCAGAAAATCACTAGCCTTGACTTCGATATCCGTATGCCCGCCCTCGTTCCAGTTTTTAGATGCATTCAGGCTGACACTTAATGCATAGTCACGTTTTTGTATCGGAGTAAAAGTCAATGTATATTCGATACCTCTGTTGTGGATAATACCTCCGTTACGTTTCATAGAAGAAATTCCATATTCATAAGGCAGGTCTAATTCGACAATCGCATTAGAGCGTCTTGTGTAATATTCCAGATTCATGTTGAACAGATTAAATAATTCCAGATCGATTCCGAAATTCCATGATTTGGTACGTTCCCAAGACAGAGTCGGGTTCGGAATCTGGGAAATAGTAGATTGATATCTATTGTATAGATCAGCTACTGTTCCTTGATTCAGAATTAGATCCGGGCTAAGACGTGTGAGTGCATTTCCCTGAATACCATAAGTGCCGCGGAAGTTTAAGTTAGTTATCCAGCCCACATATTTTCTCATAAACCTTTCTTCTGAAGCCCTCCATGAGAAACCAAATGAGTAGGTTGGGTCAATACGATGATTGGTATCTTGTCCGAAGCGGTTGGATGCGTCATTACGTACATTGGCATTTATTACATAGCGATTTTTGAATGAATAGGCCAGTGTGGCAAATACAGAGAAGAAATTATCTGTAGTATTAACTTTTCTCCAACCACCGTCATATATTCTTTGTAGAATGCCCCAACCGCTGTTTTGAGAACCGGTAATCGGTTCGAAAGCTTGTAAGGTGGTCGGGCTTGTGATGACTTCTCCTCTATCGGGAACATATCCCCATACCGTATTGTTGATTCCTTTGTTGGTAGTAGAACGCAATTCCATACCTATTAGTGCATTCAATCGGTTCTCATCATTAAAAGCCTTACTGAATTGCAACTTGTTCTGTATGTTGTAAGAGTATTGATGTGTGTTGTTAGTAAACAATTCACCACCAAAAGGAAGTAAGGCGGCTTTGAATTCTTTACTGGCTGGTGAAACCGAGTTAAAGTCATATCCGCGATAATTCTCGGCAATGTAAAATGTCCGTTCCGATTCCCATGCCTCGTTTGTACTATTATTATCCGAATATCCTCCGGTGAATTGATAAGTCAGCCAGTCTAGAATGTTCCATTTTAAGTCAAGTGAGGCGGACAGATAGCTGGATGCTGATTTTGAGCCGCTATTCTCCCGTTCATTAATGAAATTGTATGATAACGATCTTACTCCTTCATTATATGGATAGGAGGCTTTCATCTGATAATAGACATCAGGGTCTATTGAGCGGTTAGTGGTAGTGGCATATCCTAAAGGATTGACTCCTCCCGCAAATCCTTTATTCGTGTTTACACTTCCATTGATAGCTGCATTTATGGTTAGTTTCTGTACCGGACGTATAGTGATAGCAAGACGGCCGGTCATGCGTTCACTATCATTTCCAATTTCTTGTCCTTCGCTTTTGGAATATCCCATAGAAGCCGAATAACTGTATTTGTTTGTTCCGCCGGAAACACTTAGATTGTGATTATGGCTGAAAGCGCGGCGGGTTAGTAGTTTGAACCAATCTGTGTTTTGTGTTTCCAAAACATTCCGTTGGGCAAGGAACTCTTCAGAGGATATATCATGTGATAAATACATATTCAATAATCCTTCGTACGTGTACATTTGTTTGATAGGTTCAGCACTGTAAGGAGTTCCCCAGTTGAAAGCTTCTTGTGAGAACAGTACCCTTTCTTTTGAATTCATATAATTGAACTGATCGTAATTAGGTCGTGTTCCTATTATAAAATTGGATGTGTAATTAACGCTTAAACGATCAGTAGTATTTTTTTTAGTGGTAATTTCAATGACACCATTAGATGCCTTTGAACCGTAAATAGCAGTTGCAGAAGCATCTTTTAGAATACTGATGCTTTCAATATCGGCCGGATTCAGCCAAGATATCTGGTTACCGATGATATTTTTTAAGTCATTGGTCATTAGAGAGGTCGCATCCAATTCTAATGGGTCCTCCTGAATAATTCCGTCTACTACCCATAACGGGTCCTGATTACCTAATAGTGTACTTGTACCACGAATCTGAATCTTGGGAGCAGTACCTACGCGGCTACTGGTATTGGTCACTACCATACCTGCCACACGTCCTTGTAACATTTGGTCAATAGTGGTATACGAAGGCATTATGATATCCTTGGCTTTGACGGTAGTGATCGAACCTACCAGGTCACGTCGCTGGATGTTCTGATAACCGGTTACCACTACTTCGTCTATTTCTGTATTTGAGGAATTGTTTAGAGTGACGTTGATGGTTCTCTTTCCTGTATATTTGACTGTTTTCTTTTCCATTCCGATGAACGAATAGGTCAATATTAGTCCTTCCTGTGCCGGAATGCTAAAGGTGTAGTGTCCGTCCAATCCGGCAATAGCTCCTTGCTTTGATCCTCGAACACTGACCGTAGCTCCCGGAAGTGCTTCACCGCTTGTGTCACGTATCCAACCGCTAATAGTGATTTTGTCAGTTTTTCTTTTCTTGATAACGATAGCACTACCTGAAATTTCGTAAGTGAGATTAGTTCCTTCCAGGCATTCGTCCAAAATTTCGGTAATTGTTTTGTCTTTTGCTCTTACACTGATATCAGTAATGTTAGCGATATCTTCAGTTGCATACATAAAGATAAATTTTGTTCGATTTTGCAGGTACCAGAGTACTGATTCTAAAGTCTCTTCTCTAAGATCAACCGATATTCTCTGGTTGTCTTGTGCCTGAATCATAAGTGAAGATAGAGAGAATACGCATAAAAAGCAGAGCTTGATAATATTTCTGCTCGTACGCGATATCCCTCTGAATAAGGAATGTGCTCGTCTTTTCATAAGCGTTAGTTATAATGTATTAGTAATTATTTATAAGAGATATGCAGAACGCCTTCTCTTTGTTTTATATCTACCAGGTTCAGTTCTTTTATCATGTCAATAATCGGATTCATATTTGCATATCGATTAAGATAGGCTCCAATTTTTACTTGTTTGACAGCATCATCTTCAAATGTGTATTTGAATCCATACCATTTAGAAAGATATGACATGACACTCTCAAGAGGGATATTTTTGAATATGAATGAACCGGATTCCCAAGATGTGTATAATTCTGTATTTACATTGGTTACAGTATTTCTTTTGGAATTCTTGTCAAAAATGAAATGTTGGTTGGGAGTTAATTCGAAATCTTCGTTTTTACTTTTAATTTTTATAGATCCATTAATAAGTGTAGTGCTTTCAATATTCTCGTCTGGATAGGCTCTGACATTGAAAGTTGTTCCTGTCACTTGAATAGAGGTATATGGTGTTTGGACAATAAATGGATGTTCACTGTCTGGAGCAACATCGAAATATGCTTCTCCTTTGATTTGGACAATACGTTGTTCGTTACTGAAGCATACAGGATATATCAATTGGGATTCTGCGTTTAAATGTACTTTCGTTCCATCTGACAAGGTTATGTGACATTCCATTCCATGTAGTGTTTGCAGGGTGTTTTTGATTTCTTTTATTTGAGGTTTATTGGTAGGCATTTGATAATTGATACCTTTGGAATCAATGATAAACATCTTGCTTGTCCCTTCTGGTAAAGCTCCTTCCGGAATTTTGAATGTAGTGCCGTTACTTAATGTAACTTCTCCGCCATGTGTGCCGGGATTGATTTCGCTAATCGGTTCTTCAGATATCCATTTATATATAGGATAGGAAACCGGTATCATGAGTAGTAAGATAAGGGCTGCATATCTCATACTTCTTTTCCACAGAAAAAGGTTAGGTGCCTTTTCTCCATTTAACAGAGGATAAATCTTTTCCCATGCTTTTTGTGAGGAAAAGCTCTTTATCAACAGTGAGTGTTCTTCATATGTCCTCTGATTTAATATCCGGTCGGCTATCTTTTGATGTTCCGGATTCTCATTAATCCATTTATGGTAACTCTCATTCTCTTCCAAGGTTGACGAATGAGTGAATATGGAGGCTAATACTTTAGCAATCTTAAATTTTTCTTTAAATGATTCCATCATTTTTTCAATTGGTTCGTATATAAAACAATCCAAATGAAAAAATGGGGTAATCAAAAAGTTACTTTATTTGCATAGAAAAAGACATAAGATGTAATTAATTCCTTTTAGGCTTTCTCGGAGTTTGCGATAAGCTATTTTTTTTAACTTATGGACAGTTCCTTCTGAGATTTGCAATTTGTCAGCAATTTCATTGTTTTTTAACCCTTTCATTGAATATAAGATGATATTCCGCATTTGAGTAGGTAATTCTTCTACCGCTTTGCGAACAATGCGAAATGTTTCTTGCTCAATAATCTCAGCTTCAAATCCATTGTCATATTCTTCTTTTCCGTGAAAAAAAGGAATATCTAGTTGTGCGTGTTTGAGGTAATTCAAACATTTATTTCGAGTGACAGTATAAAGGAAACTTTTTACTTTCAAGATATCGTTGAAGTCTTCTTTTCGTTCCCAATAAGCCAACAATGCGTCTTGAACAATATCTTTGCAGACTTCTTTATCTTCAACATAGTGAAATGAGAAAACGCAAAGAATAGGGTAGTAGTCATCAAATAGCTTTTTGAAAGCTTGTTTGTTACCACGCTTGATGTCTGCAATTATATTTTCTATATGTGTGTTCACTGTTTAAAGCGGCGCAATTGGCATAAAAGAGTTTTTTATCCAATTTTGCTTATTTTCTTCAGCTTTTCTTCTTCGATGATTTTTATCTTTCTTCCGTCAATTGTGATTAATCGTTCTGCAGCGAATTGAGATAATGTACGAATGGCATTTGAAGTCGTCATATTCGATAAATTAGCCAAATCTTCGCGTGAAAGATAAATGCTTAGGGTAGAACCGTCTTCTTCCAGCCCGTAGCTCTCTTTCAGGAACATCAACGATTCAGCCAGACGTCCGCGGATATGTTTCTGTGTCAGGTTGACGGTACGTTCGTCGGAGATACCGAGGTCAATAGAAAGTTGGCGGATAAAGAACATGGCCAGATCGTTATTCTGAGCAACCAAGGTGGTGATAGCACTCATAGGAATCAGACAGACAACGGAAGGTTCAAAAGCAGCTGCAGCGGTAACGAAGTCCTGTTTCGCAAAGTAGGCGCGGTACGCAAAATATTCCCGCGGTTTGATCATGCGAATAATCTGACTTCTTCCTCCTACACCATCTTTGAAGATTTTTACTTTGCCACTGATGAGACACATCAAATGAGAGGGGGTTTCTCCTTCACAATAAATGGTTTCATTCTTTTTGTAGGTCTGTATCGTATAATTATTCATCAGAAACTCCTTTTGCTCATTGTTTAAAGGAGCTAACATGTCGGATAACGGTTCCGAAATATCTATGTCTGACATATTCATTTTTACCATGGGTGCTACAAAACTGTGTTATACAGCACAAAAGTAAAAATAAAAAATGAGAAAATGAACGAATCTATAAAAAGATTGCACAAAAGCGGTAGCTTTCGTGCAATCTTGAAAACATTTTATTTAGTAAATAACAGTTCCCTATACTTCGGTAGAGGCCATATTTCATCGTCTACTTCCATTTCTAAATGGTCGATGTGATCTCGTATCTGGTCGAGATACGGACGCACTTTATCTTCGTATGCAAATGCTCTTTCCTTGTAGTTTTCAAGGTGGTTGGCTACTTTTCGCGCTTCGGTCATTTCACGGACCAGTATTTTAATGGAGGTCACCCGGTGGGAGATCTCACGAATCAACTCTTTACGGTCGGCGCTCAACACTTCGTATTCTTCGGCAGAGAAGATTTCCTTCATTCCGCGAAGATTTTCGAGCAGGCGATTCTGATAAGCCACGGCAGTCGGCACGATGTGGTTGATAGCGAGGTCGCCCAATACACGGCCTTCAATCTGAACCTTCATGGTGTATTTCTCCAATTCCACTTCCAAACGGCTGTTCAACTCCGTTTCGTTGAAAATGCGTTCGCCGATAAGTACGGATTTGGATTGATTGTCAACGTAGTGCATCAGAGCTTCCGGGACGTGGCAGATGTTGGTCAGTCCGCGGCGTGCAGCTTCCTGTTTCCATTCTTCGGAATAGCCGTCGCCTTCGAAACGGATCGGTTCGGAAGCGATGATTGTCTCTTTCAGCAGACGGAAGATAGCTTCGTCTTTGCCTACTCCTTCCTCCATAAGCTTTTCCACCGATGCGCGGAATTCGTTCAACTGGTTTGCCATGGCAGCGTTGATAGCAATCATAGCGGCGGCACAGTTGGAAGAAGAACCTGCGGCACGGAACTCAAACCGGTTTCCGGTGAAGGCGAAAGGGGAGGTACGGTTACGGTCGGTTGTGTCGAGCAGAATTTCGGGTATACGTCCGATACCCAGTTTCAGCGTTGTCTTTTCTTCCGGGGTCATTTTCTCGTTTCCCACCTGGCGTACAATTTCGTCAAGAGTTGCCGAAAGTTGTGAACCCAGAAAGCAGGAAAGAATAGCGGGAGGAGCTTCGTTGGCTCCCAGGCGGTGACTGTTGCTGGCACTCATAATAGAAGCACGCAATAGATTCTGGTTCTTATAAACCATCATCAGCACATTCACCAGGAAAGTAAGGAATAGCATATTTCCTTTCGGATTCTTGCCTGGTGCAAACAGGTTGACGCCTGTGTCGGTACAAAGCGACCAGTTGTTGTGCTTGCCCGAACCGTTCACGCCACTATAAGGTTTCTCGTGCAGAAGCACGTTGAAGTGATGCTTGCGAGCAATACGTTTCATCAAGTCCATGACAAGCTGGTTGTGGTCGTTTGCCAGATTACAGTTTTCGAAGATAGGAGCCAGTTCGAACTGGTTGGGTGCTACCTCGTTATGACGTGTCTTGGCGGGAATACCCAGTTTGTGGCATTCGATTTCGAGTTCTTTCATAAATGCCGTGACGCGTGGAGGGATAGAGCCGAAATAGTGGTCTTCCAACTGTTGATCTTTAGCGGAAGAATGTCCCATAAGTGTCCGTCCTGTCAGGCAGAGGTCGGGACGTGCATTATATAAGGAGGAGTCAACAAGGAAATATTCCTGTTCCCAGCCCAGGTTTGTATATACACGAGTGATGTTTTTGTCGAATAGCTGGCAAACTTCCGTAGCAGCTTTGTCTACGGCAGCGAGTGCTTTCAGCAATGGAGTTTTGTAATCCAATGCTTCGCCTGTGTAAGAAATAAAAATCGTGGGAATACAGAGAGTTGTGTCTACAACGAATGCCGGAGAAGAAACATCCCATGCCGTATAGCCGCGAGCTTCGAAAGTATTGCGGATGCCACCGTTGGGAAAAGAAGAAGCATCCGGTTCCTGCTGGATAAGCAGTTTGCCGGAGAAGCGTTCGATGACTTCACCGTCTTCACCGAACTCGATAAAGCCGTCATGCTTTTCGGCTGTTCCGTCCGTCAGGGGTTGGAACCAATGGGTGTAGTGAGTAACGTTGAGCGACTTCGCCCAGCTTTTCATGCCGTTGGCAATCAGGTCGGCTATTTCACGGTTGATAGGTGTACCTTTTTCGATAGCGTCGATTACCGCTTTATAAGCTTCTTTGGGAAGATACTCTTGCATCTTCTTGCGGTCGAACACATGGCTGCCATAATAATCAGAGAGTTTGTTGGAAGGAGCGGTCACTTCCAAAGGTTTCCGGTTGGAAAGCTCTTGCAGAGCAAAAAAACGCATTTTTGACATAAATAGTCTACTTTTATTGGTTGCTGGGCGCAAAATTATATGTTTTTTCTGAAAGTACCCCTGTTTTTGTAGGGGTATTTTTGAAAATAAGTGTGTTTTTTGAGAAATACCCCTACTTTTTTGTGGGGAAGGTAGACTTTTTTCTTGTATTTTATAAAATATAGAAGGAGATGATACTAATTGAAACTTTAGTTTTATAAGTTTGCTGTTGGTTCAAAGCAAGTTTATTATTGGGCAACAGGAAGTTTGTTATTAGTAGATAAGCTGATAACAACTATTAATTGATAACTCTTTTTAGTGACACATTGCCTTTGCTTTTCGATATTCTTTTCTATATTTGCCTACGTTAATGAAGGAGATACGACGATTGAGAGTTAAAATATTGATAGGATGCATAGTATGCCTGTTTTCTTTTATATCAAAGGGAACAGCCAACAATTATATAATGAATCCCTATACCAGTACGGAGATCTCGGCTGACTCCATTATCGAACGTGTCATGACTTTTGCCCCTTTGTATGAGACAATAGTAAGCGATTATCGCGCGAACCTATATATAAAGGGTAGAATGGATATCCAGAAGAAGAATTTTATTCTCCGCTACGTACCTTCCATGTTCCGTTTGCAGAAAGGGGTGCGTGAATATATGCTCGAAACATACAGTGACCTTCATTATACGGCTCCCAATATCTACGACCAGAAAGTAAAAGCCTCGCAAGGTACAGTGAGAGGAAACAGGGGATTGCCGGGGTTGCTCGAATATTTTAGTGTAAATATCTACTCGGCTTCGCTTTTAAACGATGAACGCCTGATGTCACCTCTTGCCAAGAACGGACAGAAATTTTATAAATACCGGATAGATAGTGTAATGGGCGACCCCAATAACCTTGACTACCGGATACGCTTTATCCCCAAAACGAAAAGCGATCAGTTGGTAGGAGGTTATATGATTGTCAGCAGTAATGTGTGGAGCGTACGGGAGATACGTTTCTCGGGACGGTCGGAACTGATTACCTTTACTTGCTGGATTAAAATGGGAGAAGTGGGCAAGAAAGACGAGTTTCTGCCGGTTCGATATGACGTGGAGGCCCTCTTTAAGTTTTTGGGAAACAAGGTTGACGGCTCCTATACGGCTTCTTTGGATTATAAGTCGATCGAACTGAAAGAGAAGAAAACACGTAAGAAAGAAAAGAAGAAGTATAACCTGTCAGAATCTTTCTCGTTGCAGTGCGATACGAATGCCTACAAAACAGACGCTTCGACTTTTGCCATACTTCGTCCTATTCCGTTGGCGGACGATGAGAAGAAACTGTATCAGGACTACCAGTTAAGACGCGATACCGTGGTCAGTCAGAAAAAAACGAAAAGCCAGGCTTTTTGGGGAACAATGGGTGACTTGATGTTGGAAGATTATAAATTCAATTTATCCAATATCGGAAGTGTCCGTTTCTCTCCGTTTATCAATCCGCTTTTGTTCAGTTATAGCGGTAGCAATGGGTTGTCCTATCGGCAGGACTTCCGGTATAACCGCCTTTTCAGGGGCGATAAGTTGCTCCGCATTGTCCCTCGACTGGGGTATAACTTCACCCGGAAAGAGTTCTATTGGGGACTGAATGCCGACTTTGAGTATTGGCCTCAAAAGCGGGGATTCTTCCGGCTGAATGTGGGTAACGGTAACCGTATTTATAGCAGTAAAGTGTTGGATGAACTGAAAGCCATGCCGGACAGTATCTTTAATTTCGACCTGATTCACCTGGATTATTTTAAGGATTTATATTTCAATTTTTTCCATAGCGTTGAAGTTACTAACGGGCTGGATATAAGTGTCGGTTTCTCGGCGCACAAGAGAACTGCAGTGGAGCGTTCCCGCTTTGTTATTACCGGTGACTATCCGATGCCGCCTCCCGAGTTTATGGATAAGTTCAAGAATACCTATATCAGTTTTGCCCCTCGTATTCGTGTGGAATGGACGCCAGGACTTTATTACTACATGAACGGAAAGCGTAAGATAAACCTCCGTTCTTTCTACCCGACTTTCTCGGTCGATTACGAACGGGGTATAAAGGATGTGTTCAAAAGTACGGGGGAATATGAAAGGATAGAGTTCGACCTTCAACATCAAATCCGTTTGGGACTGATGCGTAATATCTATTACCGCTTCGGATTCGGCGCATTCACCAATCAGGACGAACTGTATTTTGTGGACTTTGTCAACTTTTCACGTCACAATCTTCCCGTAGGGTGGAATGATGAAATCGGTGGTGTGTTTCAGGTGCTTGACGGACGTTGGTACAACTCCTCCCGCCGTTATGTACGCGGACATTTCACGTATGAGGCTCCGTTCCTTGTCCTGCGGCATTTGATGAAGTATACTCGTTATGTACAAAATGAACGGATCTATGTCAGCGCCCTTTCCATGCCACATCTTCAACCTTATTTGGAAGTGGGATACGGCATTGGCACGCATATCTTTGATCTCGGAGTTTTTGTGAGCAGCGAGAACTGGAAGTTTGGCGGGATAGGCTGTAAGTTTACATTCGAGTTGTTTAACCGATAGTTTTCTGCGTTCCGGTTGGATATCCGGGAATTATTTTCTACCTTTGTGTAGAAGAGGATGAGGGCAGAATTTAGCACAAGAGAGGTGTAGTCGCCTCATAAGCACAGGTATTTTCCTAGAAAATAAATTACTAGGTATACATACCTAAATTTATTTTAGTAAATAACTCATCCTCTTCTCCTTAGTTTTATACAGATGCACAATGAACAAAATTCTAATAACGATACTTATTATCACCGGCTTTTTGATTTATAAAATGATTTCCTCGAGCAGGAGACAAGAAGGGTATAAAAGGTGGAAAGCAACAGGCGGTGGTAAAGAAGAAAAGGTTGATAAAACAAAATGGGAGCGAGGATCCTGGCTTCGTCATGCAATGGGTGTTACTACTCCGGTGGCCCCCTATACTCCGAGATTTGAAAAAGAGGCTGTAATCTGGTGTGCTGCTCTGTTAGGAGTGGAAGTGAACCGCCTGGAAGAAATATTGAACAATGTTTCCGGGCATTATCAGGAGTTTTGGATGAGAAAAAGAAGCGGAGGGTATCGTATGATTTCTGCTCCGGACAAGGATTTGCAGGCTATCCAATCTACTATTTATTCGCGTATTTTATCATCGGTGACGATAGTTCATCCGGCAGCCGTCGGTTTTCGCTGCGGTCGGTCTGTGGTGGACAATGCTGCTCCTCATTTGGGTAAGCGGTATGTGTTGAAAATGGATATTCATGATTTCTTCGGCTCTATACGAAGCCCGAGAGTGAGGCAGACATTTAAGAAAATAGGTTATCCGGAGAATGTGTCGAAAGTACTGGGGGCTTTGTGTTGCCTGCACAGGCATTTGCCGCAAGGAGCGCCTACAAGTCCGGCTTTAAGTAATATTGTGGGATACGAAATGGACAGGAAACTCTCAGCGTTGGCTGCGGAATACGGGTTGACTTATACCCGTTATGCCGACGACCTAACCTTTTCGGGAGATGTGTTTCCGAAAGAGCAGATCATCCCTCAAGTCAAACGGATTATCCGTGATGAGAAGTTCGAGCCGAACCATAAAAAGACTCATTTTATGAATCAGAGTAGTAGGAAGATTATTACGGGGGTGTCTGTCGCTTCCGGTGTGAAGCTGACTATTCCTAAAAGCAAAAAGAGGGAGATTCGCAAGAATGTTTATTTCATCCTGACGAAAGGTCTGGCAGAACACCAGCGCAGGATCGGCTCTCATGATCCAGCTTATCTGAAACGGCTTATCGGAATGCTTTGCTATTGGCGGGCGATAGAACCGGACAATACCTATGCATCCGATTCCATTGCTGCTTTGAAACGTTTGGAGAAAGGGTATTAGTCTGCAATCGTTACTTTTTCATTGTCTATTTTGGCATAATTTTTTTTTATGGCTTTATTGATTCCTCTCTGCATGACAGTGTCTATGTTTGATCCCATACGTGTGAAACCGAATTCTTGTGCGCACGCTTTCACCAAATCCGCCAAAGGAAGACTGATAGAATCAGCCAATAGTTGCCGTACTGCGTTGGCTATCTCTTCGGGTGGCAAATCTGTTGCATCCCGATCGGACTCGGGGCGGTAACCGGAATAGAGACAGCATTGTACTTCATCTTTCCAGAAGAAGACGAGACCATCGTATGTGGTACGGTAGAGGTGAAGGCTGTCGAAGATCTTTTCCAGATGCGCTTCTATCCGTTGTCCCAACCGGCTGATTCCCCATTCGACCAGAACCTTTTTGCAGAGTAATGATTTGCTGATGGGTGCTTCGTTTTCTATGAGTTTCCGGATTTGAAAGATAAGAATAGGGATGTTCTCCGTAGCGAAGAAATCTTTCGAAGAATATTTGTTCGGGTTCACTTTCGTGCTGTTATACTTTCGTTGGGGAATATCGGCGGAGATTATTTCCGGTTTTGCGAAAACCGGTGTTGTCTTTAGCGATACTTCCTTTATCGGTGCCTCGTTTAGTGTTACTTCTTTTATTTGCCCACCTTTTATGGGTTCTTCGCTGCGTGTTTCTTTCCGGGTTGGTTCTTCCTGCCGAGGTTCTTTTTGTTTGGAAACGGAGGTTCCTTTGCTGATTGCTTCCTGTATGGATGCAATGACTTCATCCGGCTTCTCCCACCAGTCCATTGTCCAAATGCGGCAGATGTTCCAGCCGAGTGCTTTCAATACATTGTTTTGGACAATCTCACGGTCGCGTGCGGTTTTCGTACGTTTGTAGTTCTTTCCGTCACAGATGATACCTAGTTGATAATTGGATGTGTTTTGAGGATCCACAATTCCAATATCAATTTTATAGCCAGAACATCCGATGTCCGTATGTACGGTATATCCTAAAGAGCGTAGTTTGTCCGCTATGATATTTTCGATAGATACCGTTTCTTCCGATAAAGAGGGAAGGGAGCTGCCGGGTGTGTTCCTTGTACCTTTTTCCGCATATTCGAGAAACCGTTTCAGTCCAGCCACTCCGATAGACGAAGTCCGGTTGAGGTCTATCATATCCGATCTTAAAGTAGAGAAGATTATCATCTCATACCGGGCACGGGATACGGCTACATTCAGTCGCCTTTCTCCGCCGATCCGGTTTAACGGACCGAAATTCATGCTGACGCGCCCTTCGGAATCGGGACCATAGCCGACAGAGAAAAGAATGACATCCCGCTCGTCTCCCTGCACATTCTCCAGGTTCTTGATGAACAAAGGTTCTTCACTTTCCAGTGCAAGTGTTTCCAGTTCGGGGTGAAAGATGAAGAGGTCGGATAGCAAATCTTCTATCAATGCTTGTTGGACGACGCTGAAAGTAACAACACCGATACTCTTCCGCCTTAATTCTTCACTTCTTAATCTTCTTGCTATTTCGTCTACTACGGCTTGTGCTTCCGCCCGGTTTTGGCGGGACTTTCCTTTGTCATAGTAACCGTCGATTGCTACCATTCTCACTTTGGATTCAATGTTGTCCGGAGACGGGAAGGTCATTAGTTTATTGTCGTAATATTCCGAATTGCTGAAGGCGATAAGGCTCTCATGTTTGCTTCGGTAGTGCCATAACAGATATTTAGAAGGAATAGACAGTGCCAGGCAATCATCGAGAATGCTTTCGAGGTCTTCCAGTTCTATATTATCCTCGTCAACGGTGTTGACGGAGAAGAAGCTGGTGGGAGGCATTTGTTTCGGGTCACCTACGATCACTACGTTCTTGCCGCGTGCAATAGCACCTACGGCTTCATAAGTCGGCATTTGTGAGGCTTCGTCAAAAACGATCAGATCGAATTTATCCGCATCTGCGTCAATGTATTGGGCTACGGAAAGCGGACTCATCAACATACACGGGCACATACGCGACAGTAGAGTGGGGATCTGGTCGAACAACTTGCGGATAGATATGCCACGTGCATTGTTGCGGATATTCTTCTGGAGTATGCCAACTTCGGAACTCTGGATTGCTGCATGAGTAAAAGACGGAATGTTTGAAGCTAATCTGGCGAACAACTCTCTTTGGGTGATTGTCTCAAAATTCGTCGATATTTGTTTGTATTTCGCTATGATATCGTTGAATATCTTGCCGTTGAATAATTCCAGTGTCGGCTCTTTTGAGATAATATAGCGGATAGCTGCCTGATAAAAACTCTTGTGGAAGCTGTCGATAAGCCGGTCGGTCGGGATATTCTTCTCTTTATATTCCAGGGCAATGAATCCTATACCCAGTTTATCCAGTTGGCGGTATGCCTGGAGCCACTGGTACCAGTCTTTGAGCTTGTCCAGATTTTCTTTGTGGAGGCGGGCTTTTGCCAGAGCGGTGTTTATCCAGTCGGCAGAGTTCATGTAAAGCGTTTCGGCAGATATGCCCAGCGTGGAAGAAAGCCGGTTCTCAATGTTTACCAATCTTTCGGCAAGTTGGTATAATTCATTTAGGGAATGGGCGTGCATATCTCTGAATGACCGGAGCCCTTCCGTTAGCTGCACGGACAGGTTTTGCTTGATTTGCGTTGCCTTGGCAATATTCTTCGAATAATTCAGTAGAAGGGAATGGAGGACTCCCATATCATTAATGATCTGTTCAATTGTGCTCCAGTCTTCACTTCTTCCGAAGCCTCCGAACAGGGAAGGCAGCCTGTCAGCGTGTTTCCGGACGAACTCCGCTTCTTCCTGATAATGGATGATTTGGTGGAGCAGGGGCTTGACGGCTTCCGGTTTGACAGGCTTCAAAGCATATAGATTGATTGCCTTTTTGATTTTTTTCTGTCCGAAATATCTGGGAAGAAACCATTGGGCGCTCACCCTGTTCCATTCTGCGAGCATTTGTGTTGCATTTATTTCGAGAATCTCTTTGGTGAATCCGGTTTCTACGGTTGCTTTTATCTCATCACGTTTCCTGCCACGAGCGGACACTTCGCGATATTCGTCGAGAGTCTCGCTCAATGAAGATGCTGTCAGCAATCCGGGAGTGAGTTCGGGAATGTCGAGTACTTTTCGGACAATGTCCGCTGTCGTTTGGAAATCCATGCGTGTGGGGTGCATATCCGTATCTCTCAGTAGTGTGGGAAATACGGATAACTTCGGCTGAATTGTGCTCAGCAAGTCGATGAAAGTGCTCAGTAATTGGGCAGCTTCTTCCTTTATGGCAGACGAATATTCCGCAATAGAGATTCCCGATAGCGGATGTTGATAAGGATGTCCGCAAGCATTGGCAGTTCTTACCAGAGTTTCGACAGCTTCTTTCCATTCGGAGAATGTTTCTTTGTTCAATGTATCCAGATAGCTTTGCGGAATATCAAAACAAGGCTCTCCGTCTGTTGATTGATAGTGGATAATGGCATCGTATAAAGAAATGCCGAAAGGATATTCCTTATGTAAGGCTTCTGTGTATCCGTTTAATTCCGCCCGCAGTTGCAACAAGCGTTCCGCTTCCTTTTTAAATTCTTCGGGAGAAGTCTGTTTGATGATTTCAGTCGTTTCTCTAAGTTGTGAGATAACGGCGGATTTCTTAGTCTTGTTGGAGTGAATTTCCAGGCAGAAGGGAGCAAGTCCGATCGCTGCCAACCTGTTTTGAACAACAGAGAGGGCAGCCATTTTTTCTGCTACAAATAATACACGTTTGCCGTTGTATAAAGCATTGGCGATAATGTTGGTAATGGTTTGCGACTTTCCCGTGCCCGGAGGGCCGTGCAAGATGAAAGTCTTGTCGTGTACCGCTTCATAGATAGCCTCCAGTTGGGACGAATCGGCAATAATAGGCAATACGATATCTGCCGGAGACAGTTCCTTATCCATGTAGGTGGCATCTATTTCTTCAGTTGTGGCATCCCATTCTATCTTTCCGTTGATGAGGCTCGAAACAATTTTATTCTGAGTCAGTTTATTGGCATTGTTGTGGATATCATTCCACATGATAAACTTGTTAAAGGAGAATATTCCCAGGATAGCCTGTTCTTCCACGTCCCATTTGCGCTGGTTCTTAATGCTGTTTCGGATAATGGAGTAGATAAGCTTGACGTTTACACCGCTTTCATCAGTCGGCAACGGGTCCAGTCCGGGGACGGAGATCCCGAAGTTTTGGCGGAGCATTTCCAACAAGGTGATATTCATCATCGTTTCCTCCTCACGTGAACGGATGACGTATCCTTTGGCCGCTGACTTACGGATGATTTCTACCGGTAATAGCAGGATAGGAGCATAGCGGGGACGTTCGCTGGAAGGTGACTCGTACCATTTTAGCAGTCCGAGAGCGAGATAAAGCGTATTCGCCCCGTTTTCTTCAATAGAAGTACGGGAAGAACGGTACAAGTGGGTAAGCGCTTTGCTCAAATCATTTTCCGGCAGATAAAAACGTAATCTTTTCTGGGAAAGCTCCGAATTTACAAAATCAGTAATCGGGTCGGAAGCCGGTATTGAAGAATAGATTCCGAACTCCATGCCCGGATTCTCCCAGTCGGAAGGACGGTGCAGGATGCGGAACTCTTCCCCGTCTGCTAAAGCGTCTTCCAGGCAGGAGAGATTGGCGGGAATAAGTTGAAGCGTGTTTTTGGTAATCCGGATATTCAGCAGGTTGTTGCGCAGGCTTAGGTCTAATAGCCGTCGTTCCCACAATAGTTGTTTGGTTATGACCGTCTGCGTTTCGTTGCCGGATAAATCGTATGGATTGATACTTTGCGGGGTGGCATAAGCCGTATCTTTATTATATAAAGCGGTATCTTCTTCTATTTCCCAGATCTGTCCGTTCAGTACCCGTTGCGGTACGGGACGGATTCCCGAATGCCTTGCCCGCTTGACATCTATCGCAAGGATGAACTTGCTTGAATCGGTCAGTTTACCGTTTGCGCTTTTCACTGCATCATCGAAATCGGAATGCTGTCCCATGTTCATGCAGGTCGTTTCAACCAGCGTGATGTCATAAATCCCCTCGGCAGTCCTTTTGGTTAATAGCGAAACATCATCAATTGTAGCGTCCGGAAAAGTTTCGGGCACCAGCCAAGCACCTGCAAAGGCGTGTCCCCGGGCGATGATGAGGAGAGCATTCAGTCCGATAGCTTCCAGGCAGGAGGCGTAAAGCAACGCCATATCCAGGCAAGTCCCCAGCTTCTGAGCCAGGACGGAATCGGTGAGCCGGATGCGTTGCCCGTACTCCTCAAAGCTAGCCGGGATAGTGCTGTAAATAATCTGCTGCTCGGTGATAGCAGTATAGACGGCGGCCATTTGCTTTCTTACCCTGTCCGGGTTACGGCTCTGGTATTCGTCCAGTGACGGATTTCCTGTCCACTGCTCCAAAATGGTAGCGGCTCGTTTGATGACGGGCGAAATAACAGCATGATTGGGAGTGATGAACGCAGCCAGCATTTCGGGCAGGACATTGAGTCCGCCCCATTGGTCATAAGCGAGAATATCAATCGGATACGTTTGCGAGAATATAGCTTTCGTTTCTGACGTGATTTCTACTTTCAGGCTGCCTGATAATCTTTCGGTCAGTTGGGTGAAATAATTGGTGGACAAGGTGAGATTGAAAGTTTGCAGACAGACCCGGTCGTTAGCCGGAATTGCTTCTATAACTGTTGGAACAGAATTACCAAAGGTCGGTTCGGTGGTGATTTGCACTTGTACATCTTTCAGTGGAGCATGTGTCGTGTTCTCAATTGAAATCTGATGAATAATAGATGCGCCGTTCTGCTGCATCGCGAAATTAATAAGCGGCAAATAGTCGCATTGCACCTTGACTTTGTCCAATCTCTCGTCCATGGCTAGAGCTATATAAATTAAGACTTGCAATATTACAAAAAATAAGGATATAAGCATCTTTTCTTTTGGCATTCTTTTGGCAATCAAGAAAATATTTCTACCTTTGCGCCCGATTTATAGATAATATAATGTCTTATTTAATTAAAGTATTAAACAATTTATTTATTAATGGAAAACTTAAAGAACGTAGCTCCTATTGAAGATTTCAACTGGGATGCTTATGAAAACGGTGAAGCGGTAACAAACGCAAGCCACGAAGAACTTGAAAAAGCTTACGACGGTACGCTTAACAAAGTTAACGACCGTGAGGTTGTTGACGGAACCGTAATCGCAATGAACAAGCGTGAAGTAGTTGTGAACATCGGTTACAAATCAGACGGTATCATCCCTTTGAATGAATTCCGTTATAATCCTGACCTGAAAGTAGGTGATACAGTAGAAGTATACATCGAAAATCAGGAAGACAAAAAAGGACAGCTCGTTCTGTCACACAGAAAAGCCCGCGCTACTCGTTCTTGGGACCGCGTGAACGCTGCTCTGGAAAATGAAGAAATTATCAAGGGTTACATCAAGTGCCGCACTAAGGGTGGTATGATCGTTGACGTATTCGGAATCGAAGCATTCTTGCCGGGTTCTCAGATCGACGTTAAACCGATCCGTGACTATGATGTATTCGTTGGCAAAACAATGGAATTCAAAGTTGTTAAGATCAACCAGGAATTCAAAAACGTTGTTGTTTCTCACAAAGCTCTTATCGAAGCCGAATTGGAACAACAGAAGAAAGAAATCATCGGTAAACTCGAAAAAGGACAAGTTCTTGAAGGAACTGTTAAAAATATCACATCTTACGGTGTATTCATCGACCTTGGCGGCGTAGACGGTTTGATCCACATTACAGACCTTTCTTGGGGACGCGTTAGCGATCCGAAAGAAGTTGTTGAACTGGATCAGAAACTTAACGTTGTTATCCTTGACTTTGATGACGAAAAGAAACGTATCGCTTTGGGTCTGAAACAACTTACTCCGCATCCATGGGATGCTCTTGATCCTGACTTGAAAGTTGGTGACAAGGTGAAAGGTAAAGTTGTTGTTATGGCTGACTACGGTGCATTCATCGAAATCGCTGCCGGCGTAGAAGGTTTGATCCACGTTTCAGAAATGTCTTGGAGCCAACACCTGCGTTCTGCACAGGACTTCATGAAGGTAGGCGACGAAGTAGAAGCTGTTGTGCTTACACTTGACCGCGAAGAACGTAAGATGTCTTTGGGTATCAAACAACTGAAACAAGATCCATGGGAAACTATCGAAGAAAAGTATCCTGTTGGTTCTAAGCATACTGCTAAAGTACGCAACTTCACTAACTTCGGTGTATTCGTAGAAATCGAAGAAGGTGTAGACGGCTTGATCCACATCTCTGACCTTTCTTGGACTAAGAAAGTGAAACACCCGTCAGAATTTACTCAGATTGGTGCTGACATTGAAGTTCAGGTATTGGAAATCGACAAAGAAAACCGTCGCTTGAGCCTTGGTCACAAACAACTCGAAGAAAATCCTTGGGATGTATTCGAAACTGTATTTACAGTAGGTTCTGTACACGAAGGTACGATCATCGAAATGTTGGATAAGGGTGCTGTTGTAGCTCTTCCTTATGGTGTAGAAGGTTTCGCAACTCCGAAACACCTTGTAAAAGAAGACGGTTCACAAGCTCAGCTGGATGAGAAACTTGAATTCAAAGTGATCGAATTCAACAAGGACGCTAAGAGAATCATCCTGTCTCACAGCCGTATCTTCGAAGATGTAGCTAAAGCTGAAGAAAGAGCTGAAAAGAAGGCTGCTTCCGGTGCTAAGAAGACATCTAACAAGAGAGAAGATTCTCCGATGATCCAAAACCAAGCTGCTTCAACTACACTGGGCGATATCGACGCTCTTGCTGCATTGAAAGAACAGTTGGAAGGAAAGAAATAATAAGAAGTATTTCCAGATAAATAAAAAGGCGTTCCGGTTATTCGGGACGCCTTTTTTGTGTTTACGGATATGATGTCGTATGAAAGAGGAACTGAATTTTATATGGATAACAGGGATGATAGAGACAGTCTATTGTAACTTTTTTCTTTATTCTTTGCAAGATTGAATCTGAAATACTCTATCTTTGCATGAAATGGAAAAATTTGAGCTACATATATTAGGATGCGGTTCCGCTTTGCCTACCACGCGCCATTTCGCGACGTCCCAAGTCGTGAACTTGCGTGAAAAGTTGTTTATGATCGACTGTGGAGAGGGTGCGCAGATGCAGTTGCGCCGCTCCCGGCTGAAGTTTTCCCGTTTGAATCATATCTTTATCTCCCATTTGCATGGCGACCATTGCTTTGGCTTGCTGGGGTTAATTTCTACATTCGGGCTGTTGGGCAGGACTGCCGATTTGCATATCCATTCCCCGGAAGGACTTGAAGAACTGTTTGCTCCGATGCTTGCCTTCTTTTGTAAGACGCTGACGTATAAAGTACTCTTTCACGAATTTGAAACGAAAGAACCGGCACTTATCTATGACGACCGTTCGGTGACGGTAACTACGATCCCCCTGAAACATCGTATCCCTTGTTGCGGATTCCTGTTTGAAGAGAAGCAACGCCCGAATCATATAATCAGAGACATGGTGGACTTTTACAAAGTTCCTGTCTACGAGTTGAACCGGATTAAGAACGGGGCGGATTTTGTCACTCCCGAGGGAGAAGTGATTGCAAACTCCCGCCTGACACGTCCTTCGGCTCCGGCGAGAAAATACGCTTATTGTTCCGATACAATGTATCTGCCTAAGATTGCCGAACAGATAAAAGGAGTGGATTTACTTTTCCACGAATCAACCTTTGCACAGACGGAACAGGCACGTGCCAAGGAGACTTACCATACAACGGCTGCGCAAGCTGCCCAACTGGCTTTGGACGCAGAGGTGAAACAATTGGTTATCGGACATTTCTCAGCTCGTTATGAAGATGAATCGGTATTGCTCAATGAAGCAGCGGCTATCTTCCCGCAAACGATATTAGCGAAAGAAAATCTATGCATTGACGTTGACGGAGGAACTGCGCATGAAAAGTAAAAGACTTCTATGGGGTATGGTGATAGGATTGATAGCTTGTCTGGCAGCCTGTAAAAAAGAGCAGCCTCAATCTCCGATACCCGATTCTCCGGCTTCCTTGCAGAAGTTGTTCAATCCCGCTTATCAAATCAGTACGGACAGCATACACCGGATGATTCGCTCATATCTGGACGAGAATAAACAGGTTACTCCCTGGGACTCGGCTCTAGTAGCTTATTATCAGGAGAAAGATGAATTCTTCTGGCTGAATGATTCTCTGGTATCCGATAAACCGGCTACACAGCCAGCAGACTCTCTGTTATACTGGTTAGGAAATATCTCGAAACATGGCATTCATCCGGGGCTTTACCTTACAGATAGTATTCGTAACGATTTGGAGCAAATACGTACCTTGCAACTGCAAGGGAAAAAGACAATGAATCGCTTGCTGGCCGACGTGGAATATCGGTTGACATCTGCTTACCTGTCCTATGTTTGCCGACTAAAGTTCGGCTTTCTGCCTCCCGAACGGAGGTGGAACGATTCGATCGATCGGATTCCTTTAAAACGCTGCGACAAAGAGTTTGCATTGGCAGCTCTCGATTCTCTGCGGACAGATGCAAATGCGGCTTTCCGACGGGCGCAACCTTCCTCCCGGTTTTATAAAAAGATGCAGGAAGAACTGGAACGCGTGAACTCTTGGGGCGAAACGGATACGACAGATTATTACCGAAACCGCCTGCTGGTGAATATGGAACGTGCGCGTTGGCAATATGCATTGGAGAAGGGAAAGAAATACGTGGTTGCCAATACGGCCGCCTTTATGCTGCAAGCTGTCAACGAAGAAACGGATTCCATTTTGGAAATGCGTATTTGTGTGGGAAGTGTGAAGAATAGGACTCCGCTGTTGTCGAGTAAAATCTACTATATGGAATTGAACCCATATTGGAATGTTCCCCAAAGTATTATCAGGAAAGAGATTATCCCTACTTACCGCAGGGATACGACATACTTTACCCGTAACCGGATGAAGGTATACGATAAAAATGGCACGCAGGTAGATCCGCATAGCATTAAATGGGCGAAGTATGCAGGAAAAGGCGTTCCTTATACGGTGAAACAGGATAATAAAGCCGGTAATTCGTTGGGGCGTATTATTTTCCGTTTCCCGAACCCTTATTCCGTTTATCTGCATGATACGCCTTCCAAGTGGGCTTTCAGTCGGAAGAACCGCGCAGTGAGTCATGGTTGTGTCCGTCTGCAAAAAGCGCTCGACTTTGCATTCTTCCTGCTGAAAGAGCCGGATGAATTGTTGGAAGACCGTATCCGCATTGCCATGGATATCAAACCGGTAAGCGAGGAAGGAAAGAAATTGCCTATCAGCGCGGCTTACCGTGAACTGAAGCATTACAGCCTCGAACAATACATACCTTTATTTATAGATTATCAAACCGTCTATCTGTCGGCCGATAATAATATGCGGTATTGTGAGGACATTTACAATTATGATCCGTCTTTATTAGAGGCGATGAAAAGCCTGAATTTGAAACCATAAATAAAAACATACAGAAAACGAGAGACTATGACACCTTACAATGAACCCGAGGTTCTGAAACTTCTCCAGGAGGAGAGTACGCAGCGGAAAGGCTTCGAAATAATTGTGGCGCAATACAGCGAACAATTATACTGGCAAATCCGCCGAATGGTGCTCTCGCACGAGGATGCGAACGACCTCCTGCAAAATACTTTCATCAAGGCATGGACGAATATCGACTACTTCCGTGCCGAGGCGAAGTTGTCTACCTGGCTCTATCGTATTGCGCTGAATGAATGTCTTACTTTTCTGAACAAGCAGCGTGCTACAACGACCATAGCTATTGACGATCCCGAAGCGATGATTGTGCAGAAACTGGAAAGTGACTCCTATTATTCAGGAGACCAAGTGCAGTTGCTCTTGCAAAAGGCATTGCTGACTTTACCGGAAAAACAGCGCATGGTGTTCAACCTGAAATACTATCAGGAGATGAAGTACGAAGATATGTCGGAGATCTTCGGAACATCGGTCGGAGCGCTGAAAGCATCGTATCATCATGCGGTGAAGAAAATAGAGAAGTTTTTAGAAGAAGTAGATTAAACCTTTTAAACCGGACAATGTCTAAAGAAAAGAGAGGAGAAAAACGTATGAAAGAAGAAGATATCCTATTGAAGAAGCTGGGAAAGGAAAATTCCTTCAAAGTTCCCGAAGGTTACTTTGAAAACCTGACTTCAGAGGTGATGAATAAACTTCCTGAAAAAGAAAAAGTAACTTTGAAGGAAGAACCTGTCAGCACATGGACAAGACTGAAACCATTGCTTTATATGGCAGCTATGTTTATAGGTGCGGCTCTTATTATACGGGTGGCATCGACAGACCATAAATCTGTTGCGACAGATGATGTGGCAGTGACAGAAGTAGTGGATACTGAAGTAATATCTGATGAGATGATTGATGTGGCACTGGACCGTGCCATGCTGGATGATTATTCGTTATATGTTTATTTGAGTGACGCGAGTGTAGAATGATTTATTAAAACCGATTGAATACAGAAAATGAAAAAAGTAATCGCATTAGTCGTTTTGTTGTGTGGCTTTATGCCTGTTCTTTGGGCTGCCGACGGGTGTGACCAACATCTGTCCCGTGAAGAGTTCAGGACGAAACAAAAAGCATTTATAATAGAACAGGCAGGCTTGAGTAAACAAGAAGCTGCCAAGTTCTTTCCCGTTTATTTCGAACTTCAGGATAAAAAGAAAAAGCTGAATGACGAGTCATGGGATTTGATGCGTAAAGGTAAAGATGATAAGACAACGGAAAGCCAATACGAAGAAATAAACGAGAAAGTTGCCAATAACCGTATCGCTGCCGACCAACTTGATAAAACCTACCTGAGCAAGTTCAAGAAGATTCTTTCCAGTAAGAAAATATTTCTTGTACAGCGGGCGGAAATGCGTTTCCACCGGGAAATGATAAAAGGCATGAACCGCAAGGGTGGCGGAAACGATTCGAAAAGGAAATAATGATGAAAAACAGAGGCTCTGTTTCGTGCAAACAGACGCTCTGTTCAGGTAAAATAGAGGCTCCGTTTCACTGAAACAGAGCCTCTGTTTTTTTTGTTTATAAGGGAGGTTTATAATCCTTTCTTTTTTGCTTCATTCCAGATCGCGTCCATTTCTTCAAGAGACATATCTTTCAGGTTTTTCCCTTCTTTAATGGTATGTTCCTCCAGATAGTTAAAGCGGCGGATGAATTTCTGGTTGGTACGTTCCAAGGCATTGTCGGGATTGATTTTATAGAGGCGTGCCGCATTGATGAGACTGAACATGACATCTCCGAATTCAGTTTCCGCCTTGTCCTTGTCCATGTTGGCTACTTCCTCCTGAAATTCACCGATTTCTTCTTTCACTTTATCCCATACTTGTTCCCGTTCTTCCCAGTCGAAACCGACATTGCGTGCTTTATCCTGAATGCGGTATGCCTTGATTAACGAAGGGAGGGCGGCAGGGACTCCGCTTAACACACTTTTGTTTCCGTCTTTCTCCTTCAGTTTCAACTGTTCCCAGTTTTCGGAAACCTGTCCTGCCGTTTCCGCCTTGACTTCTCCGAATACGTGGGGGTGACGGAAAATCAGTTTGTCGCAGAGCTTGTCGCAAACATCCTTGATGTCGAAATCTCCTGTTTCCGAGCCGATCTTGGCATAGAAAGCGACGTGCAACAGGACATCTCCCAACTCTTTACAGATATCCTTCTTGTCATCTCTCATCAGGGCATCGCAAAGTTCGTAAGTTTCTTCTATCGTATTGGGACGAAGGCTTTCATTTGTCTGCTTGCGGTCCCACGGACATTTGACCCGCAATTCGTCAAGTATGTCCAGGAAGCGTCCGAAGGCTTCCATTTGTTCTTGTCTGGTATGTGACATAATCAGTTTATTTTTTTAGAATGCTGCAAAGTTAGTTTAATCCTGCTACACAAAAGAAAAATTTCTTATTAATTATCGGTTCTTCCACTCTTGATAGGAAATCAGTAATCCTATCACCTCCGAATAGTTTCGGCGACCGCTCTCTATCTTGTTCCCTTTCAGGTAAAGGTCGTATATCCAGTCCTGCACAGCACCGACGACCGGGCTGTATTTGGCGGCCCAATATGTCTGATTGGCCTTCGCTAGTTCGATAATCTCCGGGCGGATACGTTTCAGGAGTTTCGCGTATTCTTCTTTCGGCAGCAATCTTTGCGCATTTCCCAGTACATGATTGAGCACGGAGAAATATCCGGAGAAGCGAATGCCCATGGCTTGCGAGCGGGTACAAACCTGATATGCATAGAAATTTGCTTCCGCTTCGCTGGTGATACCAAGCAGGTGGGCTAGTTCGTGGGCGTAAGTAGCCGGATAATTGGCCGGAAGTAAATCTCCGTTGAGTGTAAACTCACAAAAGAAAGGTCCCATGCTGCCGGTGACTCCCACCATTGAAATAAACGGAGTAAACATCATTGTTTTTACTCTCGGGGCATCATGTGGCGGACGGTGAACGCCCAGACTGTCGCTTAACTGTTTGTATAGCCGTACGGTTTCTTCCCGAATCAAATCCCGGTTAATACTGTTTATGGGAGTGTACGAACGGTTCAGTCGGGTAATATATTCGTTCACGAATTTCTGAAAATTCTCGGGTGTGTAGGCGGTATACGGAATTTCGGTCCGTTGGTAAAAGTTCTTTTGAGAATAATTCAATCCCCAGGCAAGATAGAACCATACATACACCCACAACAGGTATTCGCCGTCGCGCAGCAAAATCTTTTTCCAAGGTGTCTTCTTGCGCAGGCGGGTGTAGATCGGATAAATAATGATTCCGGCAATGCTGAGAAATATAAATAGATCTCCTATGGCGAAAGGAAACAGGTTCGAAAAAGAGGATAGAATATAGGAAAAGCAGGGGTAGACTGTTTGCGAATAAAACGTCGCCAGAGCAGGAATTAATTGAGTCAGCCACACCAGGCCCAATAATACTCCCAGAACTAAATATCTAACATTTGGCTTCATTTTCATCATTTGTCTACTATTGGTCAACAAAAATATGCATTAAATAAACGTCGCGCGAAAAAATACCTCTATATTTGCAAAAAATCTGTTAACAGTGACTTTATTCCCCGTGTGATAGAGGCGATTGTTGAACATAAACCGGATAAAAAATGGCTACGACCGAAGAAATTGAGAAGTATTGCCGGAATTGCGTGTCGCGTGATTTTGTGAATGGAAAAGGCCTTGTATGTTCTCGCACCAGAGACCTTCCTGCATTTAAAGAGGAGTGCGAAAGTTTTCAGAAAGACGAAGAACTGGAGAAAATGGCTCCGCCCAAACCGGATGACTTCCCTGTAACGTTGACAAGAGAAGAAATGCTTGCCGAAGAAAATCTGCCGAAGGGTGTGTTATATGCAGTTATCGCTTGTATAGTGGGTGCGGCGGCATGGGGATTAATATCTGTTTCTACCGGTTATCAGATAGGATATATGGCTATCGGTATCGGTTTTCTGGTGGGTTTCGCCATGCGGCAGGGAAAAGGGATACGTCCTGTTTTTGGAATAATCGGCGCAACGCTGGCTTTACTTAGTTGTGTGTTGGGTGATTTCTTTTCTATCATCGGATATATTGCCAAGGATTATGATATGTCCTATACGGATGTATTGTTTGGAGCAGACTATGCTGAAATCTTCTCTTTGATGACCGAGAATCTGGCTTCCATGACTATCTTATTTTATGGATTTGCTGTTTATGAGGGATATAAATTCTCATTCCGTGCACAGAATCAGCCCGAGGGTGGTAAGATTTGAATTTTAATTATTAATTTTGCACCCGTTATTTTTGAATATACATTATCATATACATAAAACAATATGGAATTAGCAAGTAAGTACAATCCCGCCGACGTGGAAGGAAAGTGGTACCAGTATTGGCTGGACAATCATTTATTCAGTTCAAAACCCGATAGTCGTGAACCTTACACTATCGTCATTCCTCCTCCTAACGTCACCGGTGTGTTGCACATGGGACACATGCTTAATAATACCATTCAGGATATTTTGGTTCGTCGTGCCCGTATGGAAGGCAAGAATGCCTGTTGGGTACCGGGAACTGACCATGCTTCTATCGCTACCGAAGCAAAAGTAGTAAATAAACTCGCTGCTCAGGGGATCAAGAAAACTGACCTGACCCGTGACGAGTTCCTGAAACACGCATGGGAGTGGACCGACGAACATGGAGGAATCATCCTGAAACAGCTTCGCAAGCTTGGTGCATCGTGCGACTGGGATCGTACTGCCTTCACAATGGATGAGAAACGCAGTGAAAGTGTAATCAAAGTATTTGTCGACCTATATAATAAAGGATTGATTTATCGCGGTGTCCGCATGGTAAACTGGGACCCGAAAGCATTGACTGCCCTTTCTGACGAAGAAGTTATCTACAAGGAAGAACATGGCAAACTGTATTACCTTCGTTACAAAGTGGAGGGTGATGCGGAAGGTCGTTATGCAGTAGTGGCAACTACCCGTCCGGAAACAATCATGGGCGATACTGCTATGTGTATCAATCCGAATGACCCGAAGAATGCGTGGTTGAAAGGAAAGAAAGTGATCGTTCCGTTGGTAAACCGTGTGATTCCTGTTATCGAAGACGATTATGTAGACATTGAGTTCGGTACAGGTTGTCTGAAAGTGACTCCGGCTCATGACGTGAATGACTATATGTTGGGTGAAAAGTACAATCTGCCCAGCATTGACATTTTCAACGACAACGGTACACTGAGTGAAGCTGCCGGTATGTATATCGGTATGGACCGTTTCGATGTTCGTAAGCAGATTGAGAAAGATCTCGAAGCTGCCGGTTTGTTGGAAAAGACAGAGGCTTATACAAATAAGGTAGGATATTCGGAACGCACGAACGTGGTGATCGAACCGAAACTGTCTATGCAGTGGTTCCTCAAAATGCAGCATTTTGCAGATATGGCGTTGCCTCCTGTAATGAATGATGAATTGAAATTCTATCCGGCGAAATATAAGAATACCTACCGTCACTGGATGGAAAACATCAAGGACTGGTGTATCAGCCGTCAGTTGTGGTGGGGACACCGTATTCCTGCTTACTTCCTGCCGGAAGGCGGTTACGTAGTGGCAGCCACTCCCGAAGAAGCCTTGGCGAAAGCAAAGGAAAAGACAGGCAACGCAGCTTTGACAATGGAAGATCTCCGTCAGGACGAAGACTGTCTGGATACGTGGTTCTCTTCTTGGTTGTGGCCTATTTCTTTGTTCGACGGTATCAACAATCCGGGTAATGAAGAAATCAAATATTATTATCCGACAAGCGACCTGGTGACAGGACCGGATATCATCTTCTTCTGGGTAGCCCGCATGATTATGGCCGGATACGAATACGAAGGACAAATGCCGTTCAAGAACGTTTATTTCACAGGTATCGTTCGTGACAAGCTGGGACGTAAGATGTCCAAGTCGCTCGGTAACTCTCCCGATCCGTTGGAACTGATTGATAAGTACGGTGCCGATGGGGTACGTATGGGTATGATGCTTTCGGCTCCTGCCGGAAACGACATCCTTTTCGATGATGCACTCTGCGAACAGGGACGTAACTTCTGTAATAAGATATGGAATGCTTTCCGTCTGATTAAAGGCTGGACCAATGCCGAAGGTTCGATTCCGGTACCTGAAGATGCTCATCTGGCTGTTCAGTGGTTCGAACAGCGACTGGACGCTGCTTCAGTTGAAATGGCCGACTTATTCTCAAAATATCGTTTGAGTGAAGCGTTGATGTTGGTTTACAAACTGTTCTGGGACGAATTTTCTTCCTACTTGCTGGAGATTGTGAAGCCGGCTTACGGTCAACCTATCAATGGATTTATTTATTCAATGGTTATCAATTGCTTCGAACGTCTGCTTGAACTGCTTCATCCTTTCATGCCGTTTATCACGGAAGAATTGTGGCAGCAACTGCGTCAACGTGAACCGGGTGCGAGCTTAATGGTTACCCGGCTGAGTGAGACATTCGAAGTGAATGAGAAATTCCTCCAGGAGTTTGAAGTTGCCAAGGAAATCATCAGTAATATTCGCAGTATCCGTTTGCAGAAGAATATTGCCATGAAGGAACAACTCAGATTGCAGGTGATAGGTAATCATCCGGTAGAGAAACTAAATTCGGTTATCATGAAGATGTGTAACCTGTCATCTATTATGGTAGTGTATAACAAGGCGGAAGGTGCTGCCTCTTTCATGATAGGAACAACAGAATTTGCCGTGCCGTTGATTGATATGCTTGATATAGATGCGGAAATCAATCGTTTGCTGGCAGAACTGAAACATAAGGAAAGTTTCTTGCAGGGAATTGTGAAGAAGTTGAGCAACGAGAAATTCGTGAACAATGCTCCGGCAGCCGTAATCGAACTTGAACGCAAAAAACAGGCAGATGCGGAAAGTATTATCAAATCTTTGAAAGAAAGTCTTACCATTTTGTTGAAAAGATAATCACTTGATACTTAATTTTATGCAATACAAAGGCATCCCGCTAGATTTGGGATGCCTTTCTTTTTTAGATTGAATTTTAATACTATCTTTGTTCTCTCTTTTAATATCACCGACAAATGAAGCAAACACTACGGATTATTATACTTTGCTACTCCTTCATTCTTTTTGAGGGGCTTCTTTTTTCCATGTTGGCAGATACCGGAAAGGCGGAGAAAGAAGTATTGGTCTTGAATTCCATCAATTTCAATTTACCTTGGTCGAAACATTTTTACTGGTGCGTACATGATGAACTTCAGCAGAGGGGTGTTTCTGTTAAGGCGGAATCATTGTCTGTTCCCGCTTTGTTGGACACAATGGAAGTAAATGCGGTGATTACCCGTCTACGCGAGAAGTATCCAGTTCCGCCTGCCGCAGTAGTACTGATTGGTGATCCGGGTTGGATTGTCTGCCGTGAGTTGTTTGATGATGTCTGGAAAGATGTTCCCGTGGTAGTGACGAATGCCCGTGACCGTTTGCCGGCTTCGGTGGAAATATTGCTGTCTCACGCTCCGTTGACAGAAGCAAACAGTGTTCCGGCTAAAGAATGGAGGCGGGGATATAACATTACCACTCTAAAGCAGCATTATTACATAAAAGAAACGATAGAGCTGATTTGTCAGTTGATTCCTGATATGAAACGTCTGGCATTTATTTCAGACGACCGATATATTAGCGAGGAGACTCGTTGTGATATGAAAGAAGTCGTAACCAAGTATTTCCCGGATTTGCCATTGGAACTGCTTTCTACCACTCAACTGTCAACGGAAGCGTTGCTGGATACTCTGCACAGCTATAAATCGAATACCGGAATTATTTATTATTCCTGGTTTGAATCACACAATAAAGATGATAATAATTATCTTTTTGATCATATTCAAGATGTGATATCCAATTTTACTCCATCTCCTTTATTCCTACTGTCGTCCGAAGATTTGTCTAACAATACTTTCGCAGGCGGATATTATGTCTCGGCGGAGTCTTTCGGGCAGTCTTTGCTGGAGATACTTTACCGGATTCTGGACGGAGAACAAGCCCGGAATATTCCGGAAACTACTGGTGGAAAGGAGAATGCCTATCTGTGCTATCCGGTGTTGGAGGAACATAATATACCTTCTTATCGTTATCCGAAAGCAGCTGTTTATATCAATCAGCCCCAAAGTTTCTTTCAGCAACATAAAGTCGAAATCCTTGTCTGCATAGCTATATTGGTGATTTTGGTAACGGCTATTACCTATTATATCCGTATTCTTCGGAAAGCGTACAGCCGTTCAAGTGAAGCTATGGAAAAGGCGGAGCAAGCCAACCAATTGAAGTCTGCTTTTTTGGCTAACATGAGTCATGAGATACGTACTCCGTTGAATGCTATTGTTGGCTTTTCAAATATGTTACCGGAAGTTGATGATCGTGAGGAAATGCGGGAATACACAGATATTATTGAAACAAACACTAACTTGTTGCTTCAACTGATTAATGACATTCTGGATATGTCGAAGATTGAAGCCGGGACATTCGATTTCTGTCCGGCGCTGATTGATGTGAATCAGACAATGGAGGAAATAGAGCAAAGTATGCAGCTGCGCTTGAAGAATGATGCGGTAACTTTCACTTTTTGCGAACGTCTGCCGGAATGTATGCTTTATATAGATAAGAACCGCCTGATGCAGCTACTTTCTAATTTTATAGTTAATGCCATAAAGTTTACCAAATCCGGCAGTATCCGTATGGGATACCGTATGAAAGATATTAATACGATCTATTTTTATGTTTCGGATACGGGGTGCGGTATGTCGCCCGAACAATGCCGGCACGTATTTGAACGTTTTGTGAAATATAACCCGTTTATTCAGGGGACAGGACTGGGACTTTCCATTTGTCACATGATTGTCGAGCATTTGAAAGGGGAAATAGGCGTTAACTCAGAAGAAGGAAAAGGTTCTACTTTCTGGTTTACGTTGCCTTACCGAAAAGGGTAAATTTTGTATTAAGGAAATAGAATCGGCAGTAGTAACGGAAGATAATCTTTCAAGTCCGTGCGCAGTTGCTTCAAAGCTTGCTGGATACGGTAATCTATTGTTTTGGGTGATACTCCCAGTGTTTCGGCGATCTCTTTGTAACTCATGTCCCGGAAACGGTGCATCACAAAAGACTCCCGATAGCTTTCGGGTAGCGCTGCGATAGCCTCCTCAATTCGTTTGGTCAGTTCTTCCATCTGATAGTAGTCCGTATCTTGCAGCATTTCCTGCATTTCTTCATAAAAACGGGTATCAGCCCGTTGGGTGGCGTCGATATGCGCGAGTTTGTTTAAAGCCCTGCGGTACACCATTTTGAAAAGGTAGGAACTCAGTGAAGATTCAATGACAAGAGTTTCCCGGTTTTCCCAAATCCATAAAAGAGAGTCTTCTACAATTTCTTCCGCATCTTCCAGATCAACAAACCGATGACCGTATGCACAAAGCATCGGATAATACTTTCGAAACAGCGTGTCGAAAGCTTTTTGATCTCCGTGTCGGACGGCTGATAATAAGAAATCGTTTTCTGAGCGGTAGGTTTCTTTCATGTATTAGTTTTGTAAATTCACTGCAAATATAGCTTTTTTATAAGAAAACAAAGATTTTCTGAAAAAAATGGATTTTAGTTTAGGAATCTATCCGGAGTCTCCTGTCTTATAATAAAAGACAAGAAAAAGAGGATATGGACAAACTTGATAAAAATAAAATAGACGAATTACTTCCCCGCTATTGTGAGGGACAAGTGACAGAAGAAGAACGTCTGCTGGTTGAGACTTGGATGAACGAATCGGAGGAGAACCGGCGGGTAGCCAAACAGATTCATTCGCTTTATCTGGCTACGGATACCATTCATGTAATGAAGAAAGTAGATACGGAAAAAGCGTTGTCGAGGGTAAAAGGCAGGATAACAGGTAGAAAGAAAACGATGTGGTGGGAATGGGCACAACGTGCGGCCGCAGTTCTGTTCATTCCACTTCTCGTTGTTCAGTTGGTGCACTATTGGGGAGGAGACGAACAGGAACTGGCACAAATGTTGGAAGTAAAGACCAATCCGGGAATGACCACTTCATTAACTTTATCGGATGGAACGGTAGTCTTCCTTAATTCAGAATCACGTCTGACTTATCCTTCACATTTCAACGGAGATACACGAAACGTAACCTTGCAGGGAGAAGCTTATTTTGAAGTTGCCAAGAATCCCGAAAAGAGATTTATCGTTTCCACTTCTCATCAGTCGCAGATAGAAGTGCTGGGTACACATTTTAATATAGAAGCCTATGAGAAAGATGATAAAGTGCTGGCAACACTGGTGGAAGGAAAGATAGGATTCATCTTTACACAGGATAATGTGTCGAAAAAGGTATTAATGGATCCGGGACAAAAACTTGTTTATGATTCGAGAGATTGTAAAGTGCAGCTTTATGCCACTTCCGGTGAATCGGAAACAGCATGGAAAGAAGGAAAAATTATATTCAGGAACACTCCTTTGGAAGAAGGCTTACGAATGTTGGAGAAACGATATAATGTAGAATTTATAATTAAGAATGACCGCTTGAAAGGAGACTCGTTTACAGGAACATTCACGAATCAACGTCTGGAACGTATCTTAGAGTATTTCCAACTTTCCTCCCAGATTCGTTGGCGGTATCTTGATTCTCCGAATATAAAAGATGAAAAGAGTAAGATAGAAATATATTAATTGATTTACCTTAAAACGAAAAGTAATTGTATGAAAGACAGACCCCCTTAAATGAAAAACATACGGGATGATATTGGCGTATCTTCCCGTATGGAAACCAGTAAATCTTTTTAATGCTTGTTTGGCGACAAGCTTAGATAAACTTTTTATTAACTTTAAGTCATTACAAATTTATGCAAAATTATTTTAGCATCCAATTTTTATGGGTGATAAAGTCGCTTTGGCTAACCTCAAAAAAAATCCCATTATCTATGAGACTATTAGTTTTGTTCTTAGTATGTTCTATCGGACTAAGTTATGCAGCCGATAGTTACGCTCAGAAAGCTATGATCAGTATCGATGTTCATAACCAGCGTGTGGAGGATATTTTGAAAGAGATTGAAGCGCAGTCGGATTTTGACTTCTTCTTCAATAACAAACATGTAGATTTGAATCGTCGTGTTTCTGTGTCTGCTGATAAAAGTAATATTTTCAGTGTGTTGAAGGAAATCTTTGCCGGTACGAATGTGAAGTATTCGGTGTTGGATAAGAAAATAATATTGTCTGTTGAAGCGCAATCACCACAGCAGGAAAAGAAAGTAACAGTATCGGGTACGGTACTGGACACTCATGGTGAACCGGTAATCGGAGCTAGTGTATTGGAGAAAGGCGTACAGGGAAATGGAACGATTACAGACATTGACGGTATCTTCAAACTTTCCGTATCTTCATCGAAAGCACAATTGGATATTTCCTATATCGGCTATCAGTCACAGACTGTTGCGGTGCAAGTCGGTAAAAATCTAAAAATCATTTTACAGGAAGATTCCAAACAATTGGAAGAAGTAGTAGTGGTAGGTTATGGTACACAGAGTAAAAAGACATTGACAGGTGCTGTTTCTATGGTAAATATGGGTGATGTAGAAATGAATACTGTTCCGAATGTATCTCGTGCATTGGCAGGTAAGGCTGCCGGATTTCGTGTAAATCAGATCTCTGCGCAACCTGGCGGTGAGGCTAAATTCCGTATTCGTGGTGAGGCTTCTACAGGAGCAGGTAACGACCCTTTGTTTGTTATTGATGGTTTTCCGGTATCGTCTTCCGGTAATTTAAGTTCGGGGAACGGCTATTATGAATCCGGTAATATTGATAATGTGCTGGAGTCTTTGAATCCGGATGATATTGAATCAATTTCAGTTTTGAAAGATGCCGCTTCTACGGCTATTTATGGAGCACGTGCCGGTCATGGAGTTGTTCTGATTACAACAAAACGCGGTAAGAGTCAGAAGCCCAGAGTGACTTATTCCGGTATGGGATCTGTGCAGGTAGCCCGTTCGAATTATAAGATGCTTGATACTCGTATGTATATGGATATGTATAATAAGCAGCAGCACGAGGAGTGGCTGAAGTTGAATGGAATGGGGATTTATAAAGGATATGTGGAGAAACCGGATACTCCGCCCACTCAATATAAACCAGCTTTCAATAATGATGAGATATTGTTGGCAAGTGGTACTGATTGGCTTGATGCGGTAATGCGTAACGGATATACGCAACAACACAATCTTTCTGTTAATGGTGGTACGGAGAAAACCCGTTATTTGGCTTCCGTCAACTATATGGATCAAGAAGGTATTGTCAAGAATAATGGTGTCAGCCGTTTTTCTGCCCGTTTAAATCTGGATCAAGAATTAAGTAAATATGTATCTTTCGGATTAACCGCTACTTACTCACAGAATAAGTATGATAACGTTCCTTTAGGAGATAAGGTTAATGAATATTCAGGTGTGTTGACCGGTGCTATTCAGTCCAATCCTACTATTCCTATTTATGATTCTGAAGGGAATTATTTTATTGACCCGAAACGTCCTTTTGTTGCGAATCCGGTTTCTTTGTTGGAAATAAAAGATAATACGGTAAAAGATCGGTTGATCGGTTCAGCATTTGTTTCAGTAAAACCATTGAAAGAATTAGAAGTGAAATTACAGTTGGGAGCTGACCGCAGTTTCCAGAAACGTTCCAGTTATTTGCCTAAGACAACTTTGCAAGGGGCAAATAAGAATGGAAGGGCAGATATTTCACAAGAGACAAGCACTACTTATCTAATGGAATTGACCGCTCAATATTCTAAAAGTTTTGGTGATCATAATCTGAAAGCTATTGGTGGTTATTCATTCCAAAAGTTCAAGAATGACGGATTCAGTGCCGGAAATTCAGATTTTCTGGTGGATGGATTTGGGTATAACAGTTTGGGGTCGGGTAATTATAAAAAGCCTTCTGTCAGTTCATGGGCTTCTATAAATAGTATTGCTTCTTTGTTTGCCCGTGCTAATTATTCTTACAAAGGAAAATATTTGTTGGAAGCCACGGTACGTGCTGATGCTGCATCTAATTTTGCACCGGAAAATCGTTGGGGATATTTCCCTTCTGTATCAGCAGGTTGGATGATTAGTGAAGAAAATTTCATGAAAGGGGCTTCTAAATGGTTATCCATGTTGAAATTGAGAGCTTCTTATGGACAGACCGGTAATTCTAATGTCGGTTATCGTATTTATGATTATTATGAGGTAGGAAGAAATGCCATTATTGGAGGCGCGGAGTCAACAGGAGTATATGCTTCGGATTTGGGAAACAAGAGTATCACTTGGGAAACAACTACGGAATTTAATCTTGGAGTAGACTTTGGAATATTTAATAACCGGTTTAAGTTGGCTGCCGAGTACTTTAAGCGTAAAATAACAGATTTGTTAGTGACAAACAAGCCCTTGCCATTTTATAATGAGGTAAATAAAATTGCAGGAAATATAGGATCAACGCAAAGCCAGGGTGTGGAAATCACATTGAATACAGTGAATATTGTTACAAAAGACTTTGAATGGGATACCACATTGACTTTATCGCATTATAATGACCGTTGGTTGAAACGTGATCCGAACTGGAAGCCAAGAGCCTATGAAAAAGAAGATGACCCGATACGGGCATGGTGGGAATATGAAGCAATCGGTATCCTGCAACCGGGAGAGAAGGCACCGGATGCCCAGAAAGATTTGGTTCCGGGAATGATGAAGTTGAAAGATCGGGATGGAAATGGTGTGTTAGGAGATGAAGATAAGGTCTATATGGGGAATGGTGATCCGAAAATAATCTACGGTTTGAACAATTCATTCCGCTATAAGAATTTTGATTTGAATATCTATTTTTACGGAGAAGCGGGTAGAAAGCGGGGAGCCAGCTATTATGAAGGTTGGACACGCATGGATAATGGTATCAACGTTTCCACTTACGCATTGAAAGCGTTCAGTAGTAATAACTTGACAGCTACTGATCCTACCTACGTGAGAGGGGGAAACGGTTGGGGAGACTATTACGTAAAATCTATCTATTACGTTCGTTGCGGAAGTATAACATTGGGATATAAAGTACCGATCAGCCAAAAGATCGTGAATAATCTTCGTGTATATGTAGATGTGAACAATCCGTTTGTGATTACCAATTGGACAGGGCTGGATCCTGAAACGGATAACGGAACTTATGCATATCCGAATGTGACCTCTTATAATTTTGGTGTATCAATATCTTTCTAATAAGTTATGAATATGAAAAAGACAATTTATACTGTAATAGCAACTCTTTTGTTCCTCATATCGTCTTGCACGCTGGAACAGGAAGTTTATAATAAAATAAATCCGGGAATGTTTCCGCAGAATGCTGAAGATGTAAATGCGTTGGTCAACTCAAGTGCTTATTACGTTTTTTCTCCGTGGGGGATTTTTGAGGTGGCGGCAGGTTATGTGACGACTTCGGAAATGGTGACCGATTATGTGGAAAATACATGGGGGTGGACTACCGTATATAATTCGTATGAAGCTAATGACTGGCATATCGACGGAGATTATCGCCGCGTGTATGACTATTCCCAATATCTGGCTTCCATGACTTTGACAATGGAACGTATCAAGAACGTGGATATGGATGAAACATTGAAGGCCCGTTATATGGCCGAATTAAAATGTGGACGTGGTTTTCTGGCTTTTCTGATGTATGATATGTATGGTCCGATACCTATTGCAGATTTGGAAACTTTGCAGAAACCGGAAGCTGAGATTGTGATTCCCCGCTTGTCTGAAGAAGCGATGCGTGAATACATTGTTACTAACCTGAAGGAAGCGGCCGACATACTGCCTTATAAATATGAAGATACGGATTACGGACGTTTTACAAAAGGATTGGCCAACACATTGTTGTTAAAATTCTATATGATGACTAAACAGTGGGATGAAGCAGAGAAAATAGGACGTGAATTGACTAAATCCGAATACGGTTATAAACTGGTAGACGATTATCATTCTTTGTTTTCTTTATCAGGAGAAAAGAATTCGGAAGTAATATTCTCTTGTGTAGCGGAAGCTGGTGTGATGGAGCAGAAGTGGTTTGCACATGTATTAACATCCGACTATCCTATTCCGGCAGGAATGGCGGTGACTGCATGGGGAGGGTATAAAATATCCTGGCCTGCCTATGAATCTTTTGATCCTAAAGACAAAAGACGGGAAAGAATTATAGGTGAATATACTGGTACGGAAGGCGTGCATCACAGTCGTGCTCTTGACCGTGACGGAGGTACAACAGGTGTACTCTTTTATGGTGCAATTCCGGTTAAGTATAAAATCGAAGGGGTGATAGGAGAACTGTGTGAAATAGATATGCCAATCTACCGTTATGCAGACGTATTGACTTTACTTTCAGAAGCTATTGTCCGCAATGGAAATAGCATAACTCAGGAAGCTGTCGGGTTATTGAATCAAGTACGTGTTACCCATGGCGGACTGAAAGCTTATCAATTGAGTGATTTCGCTTCAGTGGAAGATTTCCTTGATAAATTGTTGGAAGAACGTGGACATGAGTTCTATTTTGAAGGTGTACGTCGACAGGATTTGATTCGTCACGGAAAATTCATAGAAGCGGCACTTGCTAAAGCAAGATTTGCAGGTCAGCCGACTGGTAAAATCGAAACGAAGGTAGACGGGCAATATAAATATGAGAAGTTTCCGTTACCTACTCATTTGATTACTGAAGGACAAGGTCTTATAATTCAAAACCCCGGTTACTAAAAATGGATAGTATTATGAAACATTTATTATATACTCTATTAGGTATTTTATTACTTGCCGGATGTAAAGAGGACAAGTATAATGTAATTATTCCTATGTCGGATATTTACCTGAGTGCGCCTCAGGATGGAACGAAAATTGACTTGAATGATTTGTCAATCGATGAATATAGTTTCTCATGGGATAAGGCATTGGAGAAAGGTGCCAAACTGATTCTTTGTGCTACCAGAGATTTCAAAAAGCCGGTGAAGATTGACGCTGGTAAATCGACCTCTTTTACTTTGTCCGTATTGGCAGCCGATCAGTATTTCTCTCAGTTGGGAATAAAGGCCGGTCAAGAAGCGCTGTTGTATTGGACTGTTAAAGAGACTGGCAATACTACGGCTGCTGCGTCGGATGTGCATACGATTCATGTGAAACGTATGTCTACCAAGTTATTACAACCTGAGGATATGACTGAGATTGCTTTGGCTGAAGATAAACCGGAAACTGCCGTACAGTTTGAATGGGATACGGAAGGAAGGCCTGAATCAACCTCATATTCACTCTGTCTGTCACTTGATCCTGAAATGAAACAGACTGTAGCCGAGCAAAGTGTAGGGATTGTAAAAGGTAAGTCTTCTCTGACACACGAGCAACTTCAGACCTTGCTCGACCAACTTTCTATTAAACGTTGGACATCCAACGCTATATATTGGAATGTGAAGACTGATGACGGGCAACTGGTGTCACGTTCTTCCGGAGTACTAAATATGACGGAAATGATGCGTTTCATTGATGTTCGCGGTGATGAGAAGATAACCTATCGGGTTGCCCGTATTTCTTATAGCGACGGAACTTCACTGGTTTGGCTGGCAGATAATTTGAGGACGACCAAGTATCCTGACGGAACTGATATTGAGTCAAATAATTATAAGAATACGCCGGAATCTTTTGGAGAAGGCAGAGTGAAAGCATACGGAGTTCATTATCATTATGACATTCGTGACAAAATAGCTCCTACGGGTTGGCGCTTACCGACTATGCAGGAGTATAAGAACCTGTTTGCCGAAGCGGGAACAGCTGAAGGTCAATGGAATGTTTTGAAAGACCCTGATTATTATGAGTCAGTGAAAGGACAGACTCATTTGAATGACTGGAAATTTAATTTGTGTGCTTCCGGTCAATGGGTAGAACCGAATATTAATAATCACACCGGACAGTATTGCTATTTGTTGGTGACTGATAATACAGAGCATGGATGTATGCTTCATGATGGCGGAGCAACATTGTGGACTCCTTGGACAACAGGGGCTCCTGCACGTTTTATCTTCAATGAAAATTAATCAGGTGAAAATTAAAAATAGATCAATCATGTTAATCAATATAAAGAAAACTATGACCATATTATCTACCTTATTATTAGGTATTATGTGTAGCTTTTGTTCTGATACGATAGATGTGTATGCAGGACAGTATGGAGAGGAAGAAGGTACGAATGAACCGGAAACTCCGGAAGTTGTAGGTAAAATCGTTCATATCGAGTCGTTGAGAAATCCTGATAGAGGCTTTCATCTTGAATGTAATTTGCTGGCTGATGAGATGAAAAGTCCATATAATGATTATGAAGTATATGGTGAGGATTTGTATAAAAAGAAAATAGAGCAGTTTGATGCGAAAGACGATAATCTGACTCTTGTGCAGCAATATATCTATCTGACCAAATGGGTGAGTAAAGATCTTGATGATGAGGCTTTGAATAATATCCGCAAGGTGTTTGAGTTGATGAAAGCGCAGGGATATAAAGCCATTCTTCGTTTTGCATACAATCATGCGGGGCTTAATACGTCCGGCGGTGAATCTAAACAATGGATTCTTAGGCATATTGAACAATTGACACCTTTGTTGAATGAATATATCGGTCAGATTGCTACGGTGCAAGTTGGTTTTATTGGTGCTTGGGGAGAGTGGCATACGTCGCCGTTGGCAAATGATCAGGATGCGAAGAATGCAATTGTCAGTGCACTGTTAAGAGCTTTGCCTGTTCCATATTGTGTAGAAATGCGTTACCCGAGTCATAAGAAAGCATTGACATTGGAGCAGGAAGAATACCGCGGACGTATCGGATATGCGAACGATTACTTTACAGCCGGTGAACATTCTCATGCGCCGGGCAATGACTTTGTTCCCAATACGGATGATTATAAACAAATAACCGGGGAAGTAAAAGCGAATAATTTCTATATGAGTGGTGAGATTCCTTATAATGAAGATACCGAATGGGGTTTGGCTGCACTAATTACTCCGATGAAGTCATTGCGTATTTTGCGTGAACACCGTTATTCGGCTTTTGATATAACGCAGAATTTTGATTTGAATATCATGAGTTGGAAACAAGTAAAAGTATATCCTTCTTTGCTGAATGATAATAACATTCTCTTTGATGAGAGTTATTTTAAAGACGCTGAAGGAAATGAGGTTGTCCGTTCATTCTATGAATTTGTACGTGACCATTTGGGATACCGGTTGAATCTGCAAAGCGAATCGACAGTGGAGGCGAAAAACGGAAACTTGGAATATAATCTGACGATAACTAATACCGGTTTTGCTACGGTGATTAATCCGAAAGAAGTATATCTTGTGCTGGTTTCCGGAGACGGTCAGGTAGCTAAAGAAATAAAGCTGGATGTTGATCCTAAAACATGGATTCCTTCTACAAATGAAGAACCGAATCAGGTAGCGAAGTATGTTATAAAAGGAAGTGCAGCTGCCGGATTGAGCGGGACATACAAAGTTGGAATCTGGATGCCGGAGAAAGTGGCCGATTTGAAATACAATCCGGCTTACGCCATCAAGTTTGCTCCGACGGAGAAACTCACTCATTGGTATGATGACGCAGGAAAATATGCAGTGAATATTTTCGGTGAAGTTACATTCTGATACGGATTGATGAATGCTTCGGTCGGGACAAACCGATATCTTGTGGGCAAGTCGGAGCAGATTACTCTTTAAATTTGTCGGTAAGGTGAATTTGTAAAATAATGATTTGCTAGTTTATAGTCGATAGTATCCTCCATTCTCCTTCCCGAAGGAGGGGAATGGAGATACCACCGACTTGCTAAATAACCACCAAATTTGAAGAAGCCCCCGGAACATTCAATACTTATGATATAGTTTGAATAAAGATGAATAAAAGTAGAAGCAACGTATTTATTATGCTTAACTTAATTGTATCATTTTTTATTTCAGCCTGTTCCTCCCCCAGGGAACAGGTTAAAATAGAAAATGGTACTTTTAATATTAACGGGAAAGATGTGCAATTGATATGCGGAGAAATGCATTATCCCCGTATTCCGCACGAGTATTGGCGTGACCGTCTGCACCGAGCGCGTGCAATGGGGTTGAACACCGTGTCTGCTTATGTATTCTGGAACTTCCACGAACGGCAACCCGGAGTATTTGATTTCAGCGGACAAGCGGATATTGCCGAGTTTGTACGTATTGCACAGGAAGAAGGGCTGTATGTCATTCTTCGTCCCGGGCCATACGTGTGTGCGGAATGGGATTTCGGAGGTTATCCTTCGTGGCTCCTGAAAGAAAAGGACTTGACTTATCGCAGTAAGGACCCGCGTTTCATGTCTTATTGCGAACGATATATCAAGGAACTTGGCAAGCAACTGGCCCCTCTGACTATCAACAACGGCGGTAATATTATCATGGTACAGGTGGAAAACGAATACGGTTCGTATGCGGCCGACAAAGAATACCTTGCTGCTATCCGTGATATGCTTCAAGAAGCCGGATTCAATGTTCCGTTGTTTACTTGCGACGGCGGTGGGCAGGTGGAAGCCGGACATATTGCCGGTGCATTGCCTACTTTGAACGGCGTGTTCGGCGAAGATATATTTAAAATCGTGGATAAATATCATCCGGGCGGTCCGTACTTTGTGGCGGAGTTCTATCCGGCTTGGTTTGATGAATGGGGGAAACGTCATTCTTCTGTTGCCTACGAGCGTCCTGCCGAACAACTGGATTGGATGTTGGGACATGGCGTATCTGTCAGTATGTATATGTTCCACGGAGGAACAAATTTCTGGTATATGAACGGTGCCAATACCAGCGGAGGATTCCGTCCCCAACCTACCAGCTACGATTATGACGCTCCGCTTGGAGAATGGGGCAACTGCTATCCGAAATATCATGCTTTCCGGGAGATCATTCAGAAATACCTGCCGGAGGGAACACAGTTGCCGGAAGTGCCTGCCGATAATCCGACCACAACCTTTGCGACGGTCGAGCTGAAAGAAAGTGCTCCGTTAACTACGGCATTTCATCAGACTATACAATCGGAAGATGTTTTATCCATGGAAGATGTAGGAGCCGATTTCGGATATATCCACTATCAGACTACCATTAAGACACCGGGAAAACAGAAATTGATTATTCAGGATTTGCGTGATTATGCCGTTATTCTGGTGGACGGTAAACAAGTAGCCAGCCTTGACCGTCGTTATAATCAGAATAGCACGACATTGGATATTCATAAAGTTCCCGCCACACTTGAGATTCTGGTTGAAAATACCGGACGGGTCAATTATGGTCCCGATATTCTTTTTAACCGTAAAGGAATTACAAGTCAGGTGCTTTGGGGGAATGAGAAATTGACAGGGTGGTCAATCACACCGCTTCCTCTTTATAAGGAAGAAGTATCTTCCTTGTCTTTCGGACAAGAAATCAAAGGCGTTCCGGCATTTCATAGAGGGACATTCATTATCGAACAGCAAGGCGATTGCTTTGTCGATATGAGCCAATGGGGTAAAGGAGCTGTCTGGGTAAACGGTAAATCGTTGGGACGTTTCTGGAATATCGGTCCGCAACAAACTCTTTATATACCTGCTCCCTGGTTGAAAAAAGGTGAGAATGAGATTGTTGTTTTCGAAATGGAGGATACGGGAAAGAGGAACTTGCAGGGATTGGACAAGCCGATTCTCGACAGTTTGGGTATTGATAAAAACAAGCCGGAGAAACAGCAACGCAATCAAACAGGCAGTCCGATTCTCGAAGAAGGAGATATTCTTCTGAACACCACTTTGGCGGAGACAAACGATTGGCAGCAAGTTGATTTACCGGTTATGCGCACTCTGCGTCATTTTTGCATCGAAACGCTTTCTTCTTATACGGAAGACAATCAGGCGTGTATTTCAGAGGTTGATTTGTTGGACGATAAGGGACAACCGATTGATAAGACCAAATGGGAAGTTGTTTACGTAAGCAGCGAGCAGGCAGATAAGAATCTGGGTATAGCGGAGAACTTGTTCGACGGAGATATTTCTTCATTCTGGCATACAGATCCGGCAACGGAACCCGGACAGCCGCACCGTATCATTGTGGACATAAAGGAAATCTATAAAATATCAGCCCTTCGCTTCAAAGTACGTAAAGGTGCTTTTTTGTCAGGGAAGGTAAAAGAGATAAACGTATACGGTCGCCCGCAATTCTTCTTGTTTCATTGATTAAAGTGTACAGGTAGTAAGAAATTTGATTTCTATTTACTATCTTTGGCAAATCTAAAAAACACGATTATGAACATACGTATTTTGATAACCTTATTATTTGGAGTGACTTTGTTTTGTAGCTGCCAACCGAAGCAGTTACCGGTAAATTCTTTGGCAGAACGTGTAACGGAAGGAACCTCGAAAGATCGAATCCTTTTTCGGATGACACCGGAAAAAGACGATGTGTCTAAGGATTACTTTGAAATAACTGCCGAAGACGGTAAAGTCCTGATAGTCGGAAATTCCGATCTGTCATTGGCAACAGGACTGAACTGGTATCTGAAGTATGTAGCCGGTATTCATCTTTCCTGGAATAACCCGTCACAAAAGTTGCCGGAAGTGCTCCCTCTTCCCACGGGGAAAATCCGTCAGGAGACAGCTATGCAAAACCGTTATTATCTGAATTATTGTACTTATTCCTACTCAATGGCTTTCTGGGATTGGGAACGTTGGGAGAAGGAGATTGACTGGATGGCATTGCATGGCATTAATATGCCTTTGAGCATAACCGGAATGGAAGTAGTCTGGTATAATCTGCTGAAACGTGTCGGATACACAACGGAAGAAATCAATGAATTTATCTCCGGTCCGGCATTTATGGCCTGGTGGCAGATGAACAATCTGGAAGGGTGGGGCGGACCCAATCCTGACAGTTGGTATCAGCAACAAGAAGCACTTCAAAAGAAGATCGTATCCCGTATGCGGGAACTGGGAATTGAACCCGTATTTCCGGGTTATGCAGGAATGGTTCCCCGTAATATCGGTGAGAAACTAGGTTATCAGATTGCCGACCCCGGCAAGTGGTGCGGTTTCCCTCGTCCGGCCTTCCTTTCTTCGGAAGACGAGCATTTCGATTCTTTTGCGGCTATGTACTACGAAGAATTGGAGAAACTTTACGGAAAAGCTAAATATTATAGTATGGACCCATTCCATGAGGGAGGCAACACAGAAGGGGTAGACTTGGCGAAGGCCGGAACTTCTATAATGAAAGCCATGAAGAAAGCCAATCCGGAAGCAGTTTGGGTCATTCAGGCATGGCAGGCAAATCCGCGTCCGGCTATGGTTGATGTGTTGAATGCCGGAGATATGTTGGTGCTGGATTTGTATAGCGAAAGACTTCCTCAATGGGGGGATCCGGATTCGATGTGGTATCGTGAGAAAGGCTTTGGCAAGCATGACTGGCTTTATTGTATGTTGTTGAACTTCGGAGGAAATGTCGGTTTGCATGGACGAATGAATCAGTTGGTGAACGGATATTACGATGCGTGTACACATGCAAATGGGAAAACATTGCGTGGAGTAGGTACTACTCCCGAAGGTATTGAGAATAATCCGGTGATGTTTGAATTGTTGTATGAGTTGCCGTGGCGTGCGGAACGTTTCTCGCCGGATACATGGTTGCAAGGATATCTGAAAGCCCGTTATGGTGGTGAACTGTCACCGGAAGTTATGGAAGCATGGAGAGCATTGGAACATACGGTTTATAATGCTCCCAAGAATTATCAGGGTGAGGGAACGGTGGAATCCTTATTGTGTGCCCGTCCGGGTTTCCATTTGGACAGAACGTCTACATGGGGATATTCCAAACTGTTCTATTCGCCTGATTCTACTTCGAAAGCAGCGGACTTAATGCTCTCTGTGGCTGAACAATATAAAGGCAACAATAATTTTGAATATGACTTGGTGGATATCGTACGTCAGAGTAATGCTGATAAAGGCAATGCATTGCTCGATGAAATATCCCAAAGTTATGATCGTAAAGACAAAGAGAATTTCCGGAAGCAGACGCAGCAGTTCCTTGAACTCATTTTGTCGCAAGACAGTTTATTGTCTACCCGGAAAGAATTCTCCGTATCTTCTTGGCTGACTGCCGCACGTTCTTTGGGCAATACGGACGCGGAAAAGAAACTCTATGAATGGAATGCATCTGCATTAATCACAGTCTGGGGTGATAGTATCGCTTCCAATCAGGGAGGTTTGCATGATTATTCTCATCGTGAATGGAGTGGTCTTTTGAAAGATTTGTATTATCTGCGTTGGAAAACTTTCTTTGAGCAGAAACAACAGGAGTTGGAAGGCAAAGCTAGCGGTGAAGTGATTAATTTCTATGGTATGGAGAAAGCTTGGGCGGAAAAGGCTCATGAGTATTGATTCAAAAGTATGAGATAATAGCAATTTTATTTTTATACTCTTATTGAGGGTTCATCAGGTTCATCTTCGTGTTGGACTGCCGATGAATAAATAGATACAGGGTGAAGGAGAGAAGGAGAAACGATTGAAAGCGTCCTTCACTTCTTCACCCTGTACGTTTTACTTCCATGTAGTGTCCTTTTTTGAACTCTAAAGCGGCGCTTTAGAGTGTGTAAAGCATAGCTTTAGCCTACCTAAAGCGCTGCTTTTCAAAAGTCGAAGAATTTGTTTCAACTATGGACGAAAATAAATAAAGTAACAGCAATTTGTCTACCGGGTTTAACGGGCGGTTAATCAGGCTGTTATGGATGAGATGCTGAATCTATATGTCCAGCGTATTGGATCTATATGCCCAACGCGCTGGCTATATATGTCCAACACATTGGATCTATATGTCCGATAAACTAGTAATATAGAAGTAATAAAAAGAGGAGCTGTCCGACAGATCAGCAGTATCTCCCCATAATACGGCTCTAAGCTGGAAAAGTCTGTTCTATTGGGGAGATATCCTGAAAGTGGCTATTACTCCTTTATGGTCAGAAGGCCATATGCCTTTGGGGGTGATGAAGTTGTCTTCTGTATTCTCTTCTATGCGCTGACTTTTGACAATGGAACGGGACGGACCGAGAATCATAGAGGATATCGGTGTAATGTCCTGATTAGGATAAAAGTAAATAAAATCAATCCGGTCTCTTTCGTCCGCATCGGGTGCCCAAGTTAATTTGCTGACAGGCATCTTGTCGTTGTCGGAAGGAAAAGTGAATCCCGGGTGAGTGACCGGGTTAGGATATAGAGTCCGATATATGTCCTTGAATCCTTCTTTGCAGAGTATACTTGAACAGTCCCAATTGATAACTACCCCATTATGGTCCCATAGGTCTTTTGTATCTTCTTGCCAGTCGAGGTGAGAAGGTTCGTTGAAATCTCCTCCTAATAGAACAATGGCTCCTTCGGCAATGTCTTGCCGTGCGTTTTCGATGAATACTTCAATGGCTTCTTCGCGAAAGGCGATCCGGTTGGCCGCTAAAATGGAATCCGCATTATGAACAGGTTGTGTCATTTTCTTCCAAGTACTTCCATTGTAACCACGAGGTAAGTAACAAGCATAATTCTTATAATCTAAGTGGGCGGAATAAACGGCAATAGTATGTCCGGCTATGCCGATAGTTGCTTTCAGGATAGAGCCGCAACCGCTGTCCTTTGGATAGATAATCTCCTGCTGACTTATATTGTATTTGGATAAAATGCCTACATCCAGAGGGTTATGTTCTCCATAGTAAGTTTTTCCACGTTTCTTAAGTGCCTCAATGATGCGGGATATAAAGCAGGTGCCATTGTAGTTGCGGACTTCACTGAAAAAAACGATATCGGCATCAACTTGTGCCACTTCATCGGCTATGGCTTCAAATCCTCCTTCTACGATGCTTCCTTCCTGCCAAATGTTGAGTTGCAGGACGGTGAGATGAGAGGTTGGGGTCGCATTGCGACCCCAACTTGTTATTCCTATGCTGCTAAGGCATAAGAGTAGTATATAAAAATTTAGTTTCATGCCGTTCTTTTTTATTCTTGTAGAATCCACATCAACTTGTTTACTTCGTCCGAACCGTTGAATTGCCTTTGTACAGCCGCTTCTACATTTGCCTTGTTATAATAACAGAATCTTTTTTATTGCCATATATTAGATTTTACTTTTCCAGCAACTCTTTCAGAAAATCATCCAACTCTTTATCCAATCCTTTCAGTAGCTCGTCATTCACCAGCATCGTATCGTCGTCTACCAACAATAGTTCAGTTACCGTTTCTTTGTCCTCATCCACCAGTACAAACGAATAAGGTTTCAGGATAGTCACCTTGTCGAAGTCACCTGCATCTTTCATTCTGCAAAGGATACTACGTAAGCCGGGCTCAATATTTTCGAGGAAATCATCGCCGTCGTATGTTGCCCATTCTTCCACCATGACGTTTGCTAGTTCTTCATCATCATCGTTGTAAATATTCAGTTGCCCTGACGTCTGGTCAGGTTGCAGATGAATATCGGTTACGACTGTCTGTTCACAATTGCATACATATTTGCCGACTGCCTTTTGGATAGCCGATTCGATGATAGATAATGATTGTTGGCTCAGTTTCATAGGTTCCTTCTTTTTGTCAGTTCAAAGGTATAAAAAAAATAAGATTTGATACATGATTTCCTTAAAAATCATCATTAAATCGGCTCATTTGCATCTTTAATTTGGATATTTGAGCATTTCTCTCCTTCAATTCGGCCAAATAGAGGCTGGTGAGGTAATAATTCGGCACATCGTCAATACTCGCTTTGACATTGTTGACAACATTCTTTTTCTCTATCTTCTTGGCTAGTTGCTGTGCCTTTTCCGCCCATTTCACAGCTTGAGATAGACTATCTTTCGTCTCATAATACACGGCAATATTGAAGGCGGCTCTCATCTGCTTCTTTGTGTTCTTGGTTCCTTCGAAAGCCTGATGCCAAAGTTCGAATGCATTATCCCATGAATTTTCGCGGACGTAGATAGCTGCATCGCGCATCTGAACCGAACCGCCGGTGTATAAATACCGTTTTCCCGTTTTCCATATCGGAACCAGATGCTTTACCGGAACTGTTCCTGCAAATTCCGCAGCTTCTTTCAACATTTCCCTTTCGGGGATGATACGGGCAGCCGCTTCTGTGACCGAACCTCCGAAATCTTCCCAAAAGATACTGTCATTAGGGTGAAGGGTGGTCATGGGCTTGCTTCGTCCCGGCACATAAACCCGTACTGTGGGATATACTTTTACATCCATAGCTCCCTGATAACAATTGAAATCGGGTAGATAACGAATGGTCTTGGTTGCTTTGAATTGCAGATTCTCTAATGCAATAATAAAATCAACTCCTAAATCGGAAGCTAACTGGCTGACTTCCTCTTGACTTAGCATATTTTCACGCGCTAACTTGTCATTGGCACGTAAGGCGGAGTCACAAATGACAACTTCATCAAAGTAATTCTGGTGGGCTATTTCTTCAGCCAATGATTCGGCAGCAATCTTGGGATCACCGTTGGCATAGGCTGTGGCGCGACTTACTTCCGGAACGTTTTCCTTCGTTTTCTGTACTTCTGTAATCAATTTGTTATCCGGTGCATCGCTGGTGTTATTCACAACAGCTACCTTGCGGAGCTGGGGTGGAAAACTCAAGTCGGCGGGTTGCAGATAATCAATGGAAATCTGTTCGATGCTCTGGCAACTGTTGAATAGCAACAGGAACAGAGAGATGAATGCCAGTGAATAAGATTTTGCCATAGTTTGATTCATTTAGTAGTTTGAACAAAAGTACTATTTTACACGAATAAAAGAAAGAGGCCGCCTGACAAGTCGATAGTATCTAAAACTCTCCTCCTTCGGGAAGGAGGAGTCCCCGTAGGGGGAGGTGGTAGGTGAATATATAAGTCTATTATTATCAGCATTGTGTATCCACCTACCACCCCGGCTTTCAGCCACCCCTTCTTCCCGAAGAAGGGGAATTGCGGATACTACTGACTTGTCAGGCAGCCTTTATTATTTAGTAAAGTAGTTAGGACTAATTAACTACTTGAACTCTTCTTTATCAAACGTTCTTTCCGTGACAGTTTTTATACTTCTTGCCGCTTCCGCATGGACAGGGATCATTACGTCCTACGGTCTTTTCGGCACGAATCGGTTCACGTCTCTGTTGCTCGCGCGTATCCTGACTGGCAGCAGCCTGCTGATTCGGATCACTCAGGTCCTGCTTGTTCTCACGATACTTGCTCATGTCCTGACGCTGTTCCGGTGCAGCCTGGCGTACTTCTACGCGACGGGCAGCCTGTTCATCCGGAGCTTCCTGTACAGGAATTTGTCCGCGCATCAAGATAGAAACAGTCTGATTGTTAATCTTATTCACCATTGAGTCAAACAACGTTACAGATTCCAGTTTGTAAATCAACAACGGGTCTTTCTGCTCGTAGCTTGCATTCTGTACAGAGTGTTTCAGTTCATCCAGTTCGCGCAGGTTCTCTTTCCATGCTTCGTCGATAACGTGCAGCAGGATTGACTTTTCAAATGCTTTTACTACCTCTTTGGATTCGGATTCGTAAGCAGCTTTCAGGTTACAAGAGATATTGTACATACGTTTACCGTCCGTGATAGGAATCAGGATGTTCTCGTACATGTGTCCCTGGTTCTCATATACCTGTTTGATAACCGGATTGGCAATCTGTGCCAGGCGTTCAGTCTTACGTTTGAAGTTCTCCATGGCAATGCCGAATGTCTTTTCAGCCAGTTTCTCTTTCTTCTCGTTGCGGAATTCTTCTTCGGTGAACGGAGTTTCCATAGCCAACGTCTGAAGCAGTTCCATTTGGCAACCTTCGTAGTCGTTGTTCTCGATAGCGTTGGCGCAACGGTCCCAAATCATGTTCACAATATCCATACCGATACGTTCGCCCATTAAAGCATGGCGGCGTTTCGTATAGACAACCGTACGTTGCTTGTTCATCACGTCGTCATATTCCAACAGGCGTTTACGGATACCGAAGTTGTTTTCTTCTACCTTCTTCTGTGCACGTTCGATAGAGTTGGAAATCATCTTGTGCTCAATCATTTCACCTTCCTGGAAACCGAGCCTGTCCATTACGCTGGCGATACGGTCGGAGGAGAACAGACGCATCAAGTCGTCTTCCAGTGACACGAAGAATACAGAAGAACCCGGGTCACCCTGACGTCCTGCACGACCACGCAACTGGCGGTCTACACGGCGGGATTCGTGGCGCTCCGTACCGATGATTGCCAAACCGCCTGCGGCTTTCACTTCCGGGCTTAGCTTGATGTCGGTACCACGACCGGCCATGTTGGTGGCAATGGTAACTGTTCCGCTCAAACCGGCAGTAGCAACAATATCAGCTTCTTTCTGGTGTAACTTCGCATTCAGCACCTTGTGTTCGATCTTGCGCATGGTCAACATCTTGCTCAGCATTTCGGAGATTTCTACCGAAGTAGTACCTACCAATACCGGGCGTCCGGCGTTCACCAGTTGTTCGATTTCTTCGATTACGGCTTTATATTTTTCACGTTTCGTCTTGTAGACGCGGTCGTTCATATCTTTACGGGCAATCGGGCGGTTGGTCGGGATCACTACCACATCCAGTTTGTAGATGTCCCAGAGTTCGCCGGCTTCCGTTTCGGCTGTACCGGTCATACCGGATAGCTTGTGATACATACGGAAGTAGTTCTGCAGAGTAATCGTAGCAAAGGTCTGTGTGGCAGCTTCCACTTTCACGCCTTCTTTGGCTTCGATAGCCTGGTGCAATCCGTCAGAGTAACGGCGGCCTTCCATGATACGTCCGGTCTGTTCGTCTACAATCTTCACCTGTCCGTCGATCACTACGTATTCGTCGTCTTTCTCGAACATGGTGTAAGCCTTCAACAATTGGTTGATAGTATGTACACGTTCCGATTTAATAGCGTAGTTTGTAAGCAGTTCGTCCTTTTTCTCCAACAACTGTTCGTTGGTCAGGTTCATATTCTCCAATTCCGAAAGTTCTGCGGCAATGTCCGGAAGAACGAATAGTGTCGGGTCTTCGGAGTTACCGGTGATCAGGTCGATACCTTTATCGGTCAGGTCTACACTGTTCAGCTTTTCATCAATGACGAAGTACAACGGTTCCGTCACTTCGTGCATACGCTTGTTGTTCTGCTCCATGTAGATTTCTTCCGTCTTCAGCATACCGGCTTTAATGCCCTGTTCACTCAGGAACTTAATCAATGCTTTGTTCTTCGGCAAACATTTGTGGCTGCGGTACAGGGCGAGGAATCCTTCTTCCACTTCTTTCTTATCGTTGGATGCGATCAGTTTTTTTGCTTCGGACAAATACTTGGTTGCCAATACTTTCTGTGCTTCTACCAGACGCTCTACTAGCGGACGGAGCTGCTCGAACAGTTGGTCGTCACCTTTCGGCACGGGACCGGAGATAATCAGCGGAGTACGGGCGTCATCGATCAATACGGAGTCGACCTCATCGACGATAGCGTAGTTGTGCTGACGCTGTACAAGGTCTTTCGGGCTGATCGCCATATTGTCACGCAGGTAGTCGAAACCGAATTCGTTGTTGGTACCGAACGTGATGTCTGCCAGATATGCCTGGCGGCGTGCGTCGGAGTTCGGCTGGTGACGGTCGATGCAATCTACGCTCAAACCGTGGAACATATAAAGAGGACCCATCCATTCGGAGTCACGTTTTGCCAGATAATCATTCACGGTAACCACGTGCACACCGTTTCCGGTCAGTGCATTCAGGAATACGGGGAGGGTAGCCACCAATGTCTTACCTTCACCGGTTGCCATTTCCGCAATCTTGCCTTTGTGCAGAACGACACCACCGAACAACTGTACATCGTAGTGTACCATGTTCCAGACCGTATCGTTACCACCGGCTATCCAGTGATTCTGATAAATGGCCTTATCGCCCTCGATGCGTACAAAGTCTTTTGTAGCAGCCAGTTGGCGGTCGAAATCAGTGGCGGCAACTACGATTTCTTCATTTTCCGTGAAACGTTTTGCGGTAGCCTTGACGATTGAGAAAGCAACGGGCAGTACTTCGTCCAGTGCTTTTTCGTATTTATCCAGAATTTCTTTTTCTATCTTGTCGATTTGTGCAAAGACTTCTTCGCGGTCTTCCAGTTCCAGGCTTTCGATACTCGCTTTCAGTTCTTCCACTTTCGCACGTTCGGCGGTAGCCGACTCATGGATATATTTTTTGAGTTCTTCCGTTTTGGCACGGAGTGCGTCGTTGTCAAGTTTCTCAATCTCCGGGTAAGCAGCTTTGATTTTCTCCACCCAGGGCTTGATTTCTTTCATGTCTCGCGTGGATTTGTTTCCGAAAATCGAGCTTAAAAATTCATTGAATCCCATTTGTATAAGTATGTTTATTATTTATCGAATTAAAATAGTTTGCGCAAAGTTACATTAAAATGCTGATTTATTTATGTTTTGCGCCCTGTTTTTGTGAGGTTTCTTTTACCGCAGGCCGGTAATAGGAGCAGATGTGCAGGCGTTGGGAGCTCGGATGCGCATAAAATGTGCCAGTGTAGGCGCGATATGGTCTATTGTTACAGGTGTCTGGATAACGGCCGGTTTCACGGAATGTCCCATGAAAATCAATGGCGAAGGAATATAAGAATGGCGTACCACTTTGTTTTCGCCGCCATTCTCGTTGACGATTGTCCACCCGGGGAGGACGTCGATTACGAGGTCTCCCGAACGTTTGCGGTGGTAACCGTTGCGTATTTTATAGATCTCCGGAGTCCATGAACCCAGTAGAAGCCGGTTGGCGGAATATGCCTCGTTCACTCCGCTGAACTGCATCAGGAATTCGGCGGACTTCTGCTGTATTTCCGTCAAGTTCAGTTCTTTCTTTTCCAGTAATTTATGGTTCAGATAGATTTGCTGGTTGTGGTGGGTTTCAACGTACTTTCCCTCACCGTATGTAGCCATGAGGTACATATTCAGCAAGGCGGCGCAGCGGTTGAGATAAAACTCTCCGCCGGGGATTTTGTATAATCCCGAATCGGGCGATTCGCTGTCCGTATAGCCGGTCGAGGTGACGAAAAGAAGCACGTTTTGTAGTCCTACCTTCTTGTCGAGCACGTCGAGCAGGTTGGCGATACTGCGGTCGAGACGTACGTATGTATCTTGTATTTCCATAGCACATTCCTGTACGGATTTATGTGCGTAGTTGCCTGCATAATAAGTCAGTGCCAATAAGTCAGTAATATCGTCCATACCGATAGAACTTTTGTTGAGCGCTTCTTCGGCGAGTGCATTGACTTCATCGTTCACAAAGGGACTGGCGATGAACCGTCGGAACTTGTTGTTGCGGTCGTCGTCAAATTTATATTTGAAAAGCATATCCCGCCAATCTGGCAGGAAAGTGTACATCCCCCGCGGGAAAACCGGTTCCCATGTCATGCCGGCGATACGGAAATCGACAGCCTGGCGGTCGTTGTATTGACTTGCCCACCAGGGAAATTCTCCGTAGTAGGTTGTCCCGCTCCATTTTCCGGTATTGGGATTGAGCCAGAAAGCACCGTTTCCGGCATGTCCGGCGGCAAAAATGGCGGCGTCGCAGTTGGGGGCAATGGCGTATACAAGTCCCTTACCTTGTGTAGCTATTTTAAGCTCGTCGGCAATGGTGGAAGTCAGCAATTTGGTGGGGGCGACCGTCTGATCGGTGTAATATCCCATAAATGCCGTGTCGTCCGTGCTGTTGACGGGGCGGAGGGTGGCGGCGTCCATCCAGCGTTTGGAGATAATTCCGTTCATGGAGGGCGTCGTACCGCTATAAATGGCAGCTATGGCGGAAGCGCGGTCTACACCGCTGAAAGTATATTCGGCGTTATGGAACACTCTTCCCTCTTTCCAAAGACGTTTAAAGCCCTTCTCGCCGTAAAGTGACGAAAATGCTTCCAGATAGTCCGTACGTAATTGGTCGATCGTCAGTCCCACCACTAATTTAGGGGCGGCAGGTAGCGACTGGGCTTGCAGCCCGGTGAAGGTCAGTACGGTGATAAGGGAAGTTAGTAGTCCTTTCATTATTTCTTTTTAGATGTCACAATTAGATTGCTCACTGAACGTATCAGCAAACAGAGTGCCAAAGGTACAACAGCAAAGTCAAATCTTTGCGGAATTACCGGAAAAAGCACTATAAAAAGTGTTAAAATAATAAGATTTAAGGTCAAATACCAACATTTCTTCCCTTTTCGGACACAATATATGATGTAAGGAAGGAAAAGAAGCTGGCCCGGATGAAAGACAAATAACAGGAAATTGGAGCTGACAGCCGGGTGTTCGGAGAAGAGGGCCAGGAACGCAAGGATACATCCTGCGATACCTGCCGTACCGAACAATATGAGGTCGACTCCCCAGAGTCCTGTCCGTCGGCGGATGCCGTAAATGGTAGCGGCGGCGGTAAGTATAAAGAGGAGAAGAGCGGATTGCAGCGGAGTGGGTATCCAAAAGCTTTCATCTTCTTCGGGAGTGGCATCCACAATCAGTTCGCTGTCCGTTACAAGCGGGCGTTGAATGGAATCACCGGTAATTTGTGCGCCGGCAAATGCATCCATTAGATAGAACGGGGCAAACATCATCTGTCGCTGCGTGATAGGCCGATCGGCTTCGCCTCCGATGCATAGATCAATGCCAAAACGTGCCCACGGATGTCCTTTGCAATATTGGTGGACGATCTCGCGGAAGGTACGTGAACCGTCTTGCGGTTCTACGGGATAAATCACTTTGCCTGCAATACTTTCTTCTATCTTGTCGCGGGGACGGGTGGCACAATTATCGTAAAAGAAATTATAACGGTACACCCGGTTTTCGGGGCGGTAATTTTCTTGTAACAAGCGGATTAGTTCGGCCTTTTCTTCGTTGTTCAGGTTAAGTGTTTGTTGCCATACGCTGCGTCCGAAATAGGCATATTCTCCTGCAAAATGAGGGTAGTCGATCACTCCCAGTCGGTAGTCCGTTTCTCCGAGTGAGAAGCGGAGAGCGAAGTTAGGGATGTCAAAGCTGAATAAGCCGTAATTGAATACGACGTCAATCCCTTGTGAGGGATTTTCGTAACGAATGGCAGTGTGTCCGAACAGGGTGTATATCACTTCTCCGGGAGCACAAGTCAGCAGGCTAAGACGGATAGAGTCATTGCTGTTGGCAGTTGTTTGTCCAATGGGCAGGAGCAACAGGAAAAGAGAGAAGATTACATATAAAAAAGACCGTTTCATCAGTAGGTTCGTTTTATTTTGGCAGCGAATATACAAAGAATTGTTGGATTCGTGAAACAGAGGCTCTGTTTTATCAAAATAGAGCCTCTGTTTGGGGTAAATAGAGCCTTCATTTGGGTGAAATAGAGCCTCTGTTTTACCGGAATTATACACGTAAAAGCGTGCCACTAACCGTGCTACCCCTTTTGCATGTATAATTGATTGTGAATTAGTGATTTATCTTCTGCTGAAAAATGGAGGCGTGCCACTAACCGTGCATATATAAATAAAAATATATATTATTCTATATTATATAGTTCGCCCGACACACTTTTTTGAGAGAGAGAACAGAAGAAGAACCAAAAAAGAAGATAATTTCTCTCAGATGTTTCGATTTCTCTTTTTTTACTTTACCTTTGCGCCCGCTAAAAGATAAGAATGCATTGAATTTAATTATCGACATAGGAAATACCGCTGCGAAGGTTGCCCTCTTTGACGGTGGGGAAATGGTGGAAGTGCTGACCGAGTCCAATCAGTCATTGGATTGCCTGGAAGCTCTTTGTGTCAAATACCCGGTTGAGCAGGGAATTGTAGCTACCGTGATTGATTTAAGCGAACGGGTGCTTGCGGCTTTGGTCGCCTTGCCTTTCCCTTTGCTGTGGCTCGATTCGAAGACTCCGCTTCCGGTCACCAACCTGTACGAAACTCCCGAAACGCTGGGATACGACCGAATGGCTGCTGTGGTGGGAGCGAATGAGCAATATCCTCGTAGAGATATATTGGTGATTGATGCGGGAACTTGCATTACTTACGAGTTTATAGACTCGAAAGGACAGTATCATGGTGGTAATATTTCTCCCGGTATGCAGATGCGTTTCAAGGCACTCAACCAGTTTACCGGACGCTTGCCTCTTATTGACTCCAACGGGCGCAAACTCCCCATGGGGCGGGATACCGAAACGGCTATACGCGCCGGGGTGTTGAAAGGTATGGAATACGAAATTTCAGGTTATATTGAGTCTATGAAGCATAAATATCCTGAACTTTTGGTTTTTTTAACGGGCGGAGATGATTTTTCTTTTGATAGCAGCGTAAAAAGTATCATCTTTGCAGATAGATTTTTAGTGTTGAAAGGATTAAATAGAATTTTAAACTATAATAATGGTAGGATTTAAACACACGCTTTGGGCGCTATTGCTCACAATGGTTACCGGAATGGCAATCGCTCAAAATAATACAAACTCTCCTTATACACGATATGGCTATGGCGACTTGTCTGACCAGAACTTCGGAAACAGTAAGGCAATGGGAGGAATTGCTTTCGGACTCCGGGACGGAGCGCAGATCAATCCGTTGAATCCTGCTTCGTATACAGCCATTGACTCGTTGACTTTCCTCTTTGAAGGGGGCGTCAGTCTTCAAAATATGAATATTAGTGGCGGTGGCGTGAAGCTGAACGCCAAAAACTCTAGTTTCGACTATCTGGCAATGCAATTCCGGTTACATAGGAGACTAGCAATGAGTATCGGTTTGCTGCCGTTCTCCAATGTGGGATATACGGTATCGGATACTCAGAATGCGACAGATCCCGCAACTGGTAATACGACAGCTTATGCCAGAAATTATACAGGCGACGGAGGTTTACACCAACTATATGTCGGATTGGGTGTGAAGGTATTCAAAGATCTTTCAGTGGGTGTAAATGCTTCTTATTTTTGGGGGGATATAACCCGTTCGCGGACTATTTATTATCCGAATGTGTCGGGGGCTTATAATTTTGTGCAACAGGCGACTGCATCTGTATCATCTTATAAGCTGGACTTTGGAGCACAGTATACAAAGGATATAGATAAGAAACATTCAGTGACGCTTGGTGTTGTATATTCTCCAAAAATAAAACTGGGGAATGATTATGATGTGACCACACAGTTGGTCTCTAATAGTACAGGTACGGTTGAAACTTCAACTAGCGTGGCGCCGGATGCTACATTGGCACTCCCTAATACGTATGGTGTCGGATTTACCTATAACTATGACAAACGACTGACAATCGGAGTGGATTACAGTTTGCAACAATGGTCGAAAGCAGACTTTGGTGTAAGGACAACAGATGAATCCATACGTGGTGATTTTGATGAAACTTATGCTTATTGCGACCGTTCTAAAATATCTGTGGGTGCGGAATATATCCCTAACTTGCTGGGACGTTCTTATCTTGCTCACATAAAATATCGTTTGGGAGCTTATTATACGACCCCGTATTATAAGATCAACGGCAAGAAGGCTACCCGCGAATATGGTGTAACAGCCGGTTTCGGTCTGCCTGTTCCCCGTTCACGCTCTATCCTCAGTATCAGTGGACAGTTTGTTCGTATCAGTGGACAAGAAGCGACTTTTGTGAACGAAAATATCTTCCGCGTAAGTATCGGATTGACGTTCAACGAACGTTGGTTCTTCAAGCGTAGAGTAGAGTAATGCAAGAATTAAAAAGAGAAGAGAATAGACGACTATAATATTATACTAACAACTAAAATTTAGATACAATGAAAATTAAAACGCTTGTAGCTATGTTGTTCCTTTCGGCAGGGGCGACTACTGTGGTAGCACAGGATGCGACTAACTGTAATTCAAACAGTAGTATCTCGCATGAAGCTGTGCGTGCAGGTAACTTTAAAGATGCGTATACTCCTTGGAAAGCTGTGTTGGAAAACTGTCCGACACTCCGTTTCTACACTTTTACTGACGGATATAAAATTCTGAAAGGTTTAATGGCACAGATTAAGGACAGAAATAATCCGGAATATCAGAAATATTTTAATGAACTGATGAATACGCATGACTTGCGTATCAAATACACTGATGAATTCCTGGCTAAAGGTACGAAGGTATCTTCTGCTGATGAAGCTTTGGGTATCAAGGCTGTAGACTATATCGCCTTGGCTCCGAAACTGGATGTGAATCAGGCTTATCAATGGCTGAGCCAATCGGTTAATGCTGTAAAAGGCGAGTCTGCCGGAGCTACTATTTTCTATTTCCTGCAGATGTCTTTGGATAAACTGAAAGCTGATCCTGCTCATAAGGAACAATTTATTCAGGATTATCTGGCTGCTTCCGAATATGCTGATGCTGCCATTGCTGCTGAAACTAATGAAGCAAAGAAGAAAGCTCTGCTGGGTATCAAAGATAACTTGGTTGCCTTGTTTGTAAACAGTGGTACTGCTGATTGTGAATCACTGCAAGGAATTTATGGCCCGAAAGTAGAAGCTAATCAGACTGACCTCGCTTATTTGAAGAAAGTAATCGACATCATGAAAATGATGAAATGTACGGAAAGTGAAGCTTATTTGCAGGCATCTTTCTATGCTTATAAAATGGAACCGACAGCAGAGGCTGCTACCGGGTGTGCATATCAGGCATTCAAGAAAGGTGATATCGACAGTGCAGTGAAATTCTTTGATGAAGCTATCAACTTGGAAACTGACAATATAAAGAAAGCGGAAAAAGCATACGCTGCTGCTGCTGTGTTGGCTTCTGCTAAGAAATTGTCACAGGCAAGAACTTACTGTCAGAAAGCTATCGGTCTCAATGAAAATTATGGCGCTCCGTATATTTTGATTGCCAACCTTTATGCAATGAGTCCTAACTGGAGTGACGAGTCTGCACTGAACAAGTGTACTTACTTTGTTATAATTGACAAATTGCAACGCGCAAAACAAGTAGACCCGAGTGTAGCTGAAGAAGCAAACAAATTGATCGGCAGATATTCTGCACACACTCCGCAAGCAAAAGACCTGTTTATGTTAGGTTATAAGGCTGGCGACCGTATTACTATCGGTGGCTGGATCGGAGAGTCTACAACGATTAGATAAACGTATGTTGCGAAAACGAAAGAACCGTTTGTTGCATAAAAGCATGAGCATAACAATTGTCTTAGGGACAATTGTTATGCTTCTTTTATTTCCCTCCTGTGGTGGCAAAAAGAAAATAACGGGGGATGCTATTACAGAACGTGACTCCATGGCAGTGATGCAGACATCCGGAGTGACAACCCTTATATCCGATTCGGGAGTGACCCGCTATCGGGTGAATACGGAAGAGTGGCTGGTTTTCGACCGCAAGAAGCCGTCTTATTGGGCATTTGAAAAAGGAGTGTATCTTGAACAGTTCGATTCGATCTTTCATATAGAAGCCAGTATCAAGGCGGATACTGCCTACTACTATGACAAGGAAAGACTCTGGAAACTGATAGGAAACGTGGATATACAAAACCGGAAAGGAGAGCGTTTCAATACGGAACTGCTTTACTGGAATGAAGCTACGCAGAAAGTGTATTCCGACAAGTTTATTCGTATCCAGCAACCGGACCGGATTATCACCGGGCATGGGTTCGATTCCAATCAGCAAATGACCGTTTATACGATTCATAATATTGAAGGTATATTCTACGTCGACGACGAGGCGACTGCTCCGCCACAACCGGAAACAAAAGCCCTGCCGGACTCTGTGAAAAAAGATTCTGTGAAATAAGCTATGAATATTTATATCTCTCTAATAATCACCATGCTTTTCTCCGCTTTCTTTTCGGGAATGGAGATTGCATTTGTCTCGGTAGACAAACTGCGTTTTGAAATGGAACGCAAAGGGGGCATTACTTCCCGCATCCTTTCTATCTTTTTCAAGAACCCGAACGAGTTTATCTCTACCATGTTGGTGGGTAACAATATCGCACTGGTTATCTATGGTATCCTGATGGCTCAGATCATTGGTGAAAATCTGCTGGCCGGCTTTATTGACAATCACTTCCTAATGGTGTTGGCACAGACTGTCATTTCTACCCTGATTATTTTGGTGACCGGAGAGTTCCTGCCGAAAACATTGTTCAAGATCAATCCCAATATGGTATTGAACGTTTTCGCTGTTCCACTTTTTATTTGTTACGTTGTTTTATATCCTATATCCAAGTTGTCTTCCGGTTTGTCTTGCATCTTCCTGCGCATTTTCGGCATGAAGGTAAACAAGGATGCGTCCGACAAAGCTTTCGGAAAGGTGGATCTTGATTATTTTGTGCAGAGCAGCATTGATAATGCCGAGAATGAGGAGGAACTGGATACGGAAGTGAAAATCTTCCAGAACGCACTTGACTTCTCGAATATTAAAATACGCGATTGTATTGTTCCCCGTACTGAGGTGGTGGCGGTTGATCTCACAACTTCGCTGGATGAACTGAAAAGCCGTTTTATAGAGTCGGGTATCTCCAAGATTATCGTATATGACGGTAATATTGACAATGTGGTCGGTTACATCCACTCTTCGGAGATGTTTCGCGCACCGACCAACTGGCACGAGAATGTGAAGCAAGTGCCGATTGTCCCCGAAACAATGTCCGCCAATAAGCTGATGAAACTGTTCATGCAACAGAAAAAGACAATTGCGGTAGTGGTGGACGAGTTTGGCGGAACGTCCGGTATTGTGTCATTGGAAGATCTGGTAGAAGAAATCTTCGGTGATATAGAAGACGAACATGATAACACTTCCTATATCAGCAAGCAGATAGACGAGCATGAATATGTATTGTCCGGCCGTCTGGAGATTGAGAAAGTCAACGAAACGTTCGGTCTTGACCTGCCTGAATCCGACGAATATCTGACAGTGGGAGGACTGATTCTGAATCAATATCAGAGTTTCCCGAAACTGCATGAAGTGATTCGGGTAGGACGTTATCAGTTCAAGATAATCAAGGTGACGGCGACGAAAATAGAACTGGTTCGCCTAAAAGTCATGGAATAATGACGAATACCGAGAAATTTTTAGCCAATAAATAGAAGCATATTAGCATTTTTTGTATCTTCGTGCGCTAAAACGACAATTAGAAGAAATAATAATAAACATAAATCGTATTAATCAAAATGGCAACATTACAAAACATTAGGTCGAAAGGACCTCTATTGGTGATTGTTATCGGCTTGGCGCTGTTTGCTTTCATTGCGGGTGACGCATGGAAGGTGATGCAGCCGCACCAGGCACATGACGTTGGTGAGGTGAACGGAGACGCTCTTTCCGCTCAGGAGTATCAGAACTTGGTAGAAGAATATACCGAAGTGGTGAAACTCATGCGTGGAGTGACCGCCTTGAATGACGAACAAACCAGTCAGGTACGCGATGAAGTATGGCGTTCCTACGTTAACAATAAACTGATTGAAAAAGAAGCTGAAGCACTGGGACTGACTGTTTCTACTGCTGAAATTCAGGATATCCTGAAAGCTGGCGTTCATCCTTTGTTGAGACAGACTCCTTTCCAGAATCCGCAAACCGGAAACTTCGACAAGGATATGTTGAACAAGTTCCTGGTAGAATATGCCAAAATGAACGAATCGCAAATGCCGGCACAGTATGCTGAACAGTACAACAATATGTATAAATATTGGTCGTTCATTCAGAAAACTCTGATTCAGAGCCGTCTGGCTGAAAAGTATCAGGCATTGGTATCCAAAGCGCTTATCTCTAACCCGGTGGAAGCACAGGATGCTTTCGACGCAAGAGTAAACCAATACAATATGTTGCTGGCTGCCGTTCCTTATTCTTCTGTGGTAGATTCTACAATCGTAGTGAAGGAATCGGAACTGAAAGACTTGTATAACAAGAAAAAAGAACAGTTCAAGCAATACCAGGAAACTCGTGATATCAAATACATCGACGTACAGGTAACTGCCAGTGCTGCCGACCGCGCCGCTATCCAGAAGGAAGTGGACGAAGCTACTGAACAGTTGGCTACTACAACGGATGATTATACTTCTTTCATTCGTTCGGTTGGTTCGGAAGCTCCTTATGTAGACTTGTTCTACAACAAGACTGCTTTCCCGTCGGATGTAGTTGCACGTTTGGACTCTGCTTCTGTTGGTTCTGTTTATGGTCCTTACTATAATGGTGGCGATAATACGATCAACTCATTCAAAATTGTAGCCAAGACTGCGGCTGCCGATTCTGTTGAGTTCCGTCAGATTCAGGTATATGCAGCAGATGCAGCTAAGACGAAAACTCTGGCCGACAGTATCTACAATGCTATCAAAGGTGGTGCTAACTTCGTAGAGCTTGCTAAGAAATACGGTCAGACCGGTGATTCCAACTGGATGACTGCTGCACAGTACGAAGGTGCACAAATTGACGGTGACAACTTGAAATTTATTTCTGCTATTAACAGCACAGGTGTGAACGAACTGGTAAACTTGCCGTTGGGTCAAGCTAACGTTATTCTTCAGGTGACTAACAAGAAAGCGGTGAAGGATAAATATAAAGTAGCTGTGGTGAAGCGTGAAGTTGAATTCAGCAAGGAAACATACAACCGTGCTTACAATGACTTCAGCCAGTTTATCGCTGCCAATCCTTCTGTTGAGAAAATGGTGGCTAACGCCGAAGAAGCCGGATACAAATTGCTTGACAGAGCTGATTTGTATAGCTCCGAACATGGTATCGGTGGTGTGAGAGGTACAAAAGAAGCGTTGAGATGGGCATTCGATAAAGCAAAACCGGGTGAAGTATCAGGCTTGTATGAATGTGGCGAAAGCGATCACATGATGGTCGTTGGTCTGGTAAACATCAAGCCGGAAGGATACCGTCCATTGAAAGCCGTACAGGAACAGTTGAGAGCTGAGATCGTGAAAGATAAGAAAGCTGAAAAGATTATGGCTGACATGAAGGCTGCCAACGCAACCTCACTCGACCAGTACAAGGCTATGCCGAACGCTGTCAGCGATTCTTTGAAAATGGTAACGTTTGCTGCTCCGGCTTATGTATCTGCTTTGCGTAGTAGCGAACCGTTGGTTGGCGCTTATGCTTCTGTTGCTGAAGTAAATAAATTGAGCGCTCCGATCAAAGGTAATGCCGGCGTATTTGTTCTGCAAGTATATGGCAAGGACAAACTGAACGATACATTCAACGCAAAAGATGAAGAAGCTACGTTGACTAATATGCACGCACGCTTCGCAAGCCGTCTGATGAATGACTTGTATCTGAAAGGAAACGTAAAAGATACACGTTACCTGTTCTTCTAAGACTTAATCGTAAAAACGATAACTGCAAAAGGTCGTTCCTCTTTCGGGAACGACCTTTTTTGTTAACTTTTACATTCTCGCTGTACGGAAATCGACTTTATTTCCTTACATTTGCAAATATAAACCATGAACAGAAGGAATAATGTCTAAATATCCTCTTTTAGGAATGACTCTTGTGGAGCTTCAATCGCTGGCGAAAAGACTGGGAATGCCCGGCTTTGCCGCCAAGCAGATTGCATCGTGGCTCTACGATAAGAAGGTGGCCTCGATTGATGAAATGACAAATTTGTCGTTGAAGTATCGGGAGTTGCTCAAGCAGAACTATGAGGTGGGAGCAGAGGCGCCGGTAGATGAAATGCGCTCTGTGGACGGTACGGTGAAGTATTTGTATAAAGTAGGTGAGAACCACTTTGTAGAATCCGTATATATCCCGGATGATGACCGGGCGACTTTGTGTGTATCTTCACAAGTAGGCTGCAAGATGAACTGCAAGTTCTGCATGACCGGAAAGCAAGGTTATAAGGCCAACCTGACCGCCAGTCAGATTATCAATCAGATTCATTCGTTGCCGGAACGGGACAAGTTGACAAATGTCGTGATGATGGGCATGGGCGAACCGCTCGATAACCTGGATGAAGTATTGCAGGCATTGGAGATAATGACGGCTGATTACGGTTATGCATGGAGTCCGAAGCGTATCACCCTCTCCACTGTCGGATTGCGGAAAGGACTGAAACGTTTTATTGAAGAAAGTGATTGTCATTTGGCAATCAGCCTCCATTCGCCGTTGGCGGTGCAGCGTTCCGAACTGATGCCGGCGGAAAAAGGCTATTCGATTACCGAAATGGTGGAACTGTTAAAAAACTATGATTTTAGCAAACAGCGCCGACTTTCATTTGAATATATTGTTTTTAAGGGACTCAACGATTCGCAAGTCTATGCCAAGGAGTTGCTGAAACTGTTGCGTGGATTGGATTGCAGGATAAATCTGATCCGGTTCCATGCCATTCCGGGAGTTGATCTTGAAGGGGCAGATATGGATACAATGACCCGTTTCCGTGACTATTTGACCACGCACGGGCTTTTTACTACAATCCGTTCTTCGCGCGGAGAAGATATTTTTGCAGCCTGCGGCATGTTGTCGACTGCGAAACAGGAGGAAAATAATAAGAGCTAATATAAAAATCGAACATCATGAAAAAGTACTTTTCTTATTTAAGCATGGCTTTGATAGCCTTCGTTTTTGCTTCTTGTGGTCTGAAAGGGAATCACACTTCTAGTGGGCGTGCATACGAACTTTTGGTAGTAGTAGATCACGGCGTTTGGGATCGTGCGGCAGGAAGGGCCTTGCATGATGTGCTCGATTCGGATATGCCGGGGTTGCCGCAGTCGGAACCTTCTTTCCGTATTATGTATACTTCACCGAAAGATTATGATTCAACGTTGAAGTTGATCCGCAATATCATTATCGTAGATATAAAGGACATTTATACGAAAGCTTCTTTCAAATATGCGAAGGATGTGTATGCGAATCCGCAAATGATATTGACCATTCAGGCTCCGAATGAAGAAGAATTCCAAAAGTTTGTGGAAGAGAATAAGCAGACTATTGTTGACTTCTTCACCCGTGCGGAAATGAATCGTCAGATTTCCATGCTGGAAGAAAAGCACAGCAATTTTATCTCACAGAAAGTGGATAGCTTATTTGGTTGCGATATCTGGTTGCCTGCCGAACTGGCTAATTCAAAGACCGGAAAAGATTTCTTCTGGGCTTCCACCAATACAGGTACTGCCGACCGTAACTTCGTGATGTATTCTTATCCTTATACCGATAAAGATACATTCACCAAAGAATATTTTGTGCATAAGCGTGACTCTGTGATGAAGGCGAACATTCCGGGATTCAAGGAAGGGGTTTATATGTCAACGGATTCTTTACTGACCGATGTACGTCCGATCAATGTACAGAACAGTTACACAATGGAAGCACGCGGATTATGGCGCATGAAGGGGGACTTCATGGGTGGCCCGTATGTGTCTCACACGCGTCTGGATGAGAAAAACCAACGAATTATCACAGCAGAAATATTTGTTTATTCACCTGATAAAATGAAACGTAACCTGGTGCGCCAAATGGAGGCATCTCTTTATACACTGAAACTTCCGAATGAGGTTCAGCAAAACCAGATCCCATTGGGAGGAGCAGCCAAGGAAGCGGAACAAACTAATAAATAAAAACATGGAAGATAATAAAATAAGAATCGGCATCACCCAGGGAGACATTAACGGGGTAGGCTATGAGGTGATTTTAAAGACATTCTCGGATCCTACCATGTTGGAATTATGTACTCCTATTATCTACGGTTCACCGAAAGTCGCTGCTTATCACCGCAAGGCTTTGGATGTGCAGACTAACTTCAGTATTATCAATACGGCTTCCGAAGCGGGATGCAACCGCTTGAGCGTAGTGAACTGTACGGATGATGAAGTGAAAGTTGAGTTTTCCAAACCTGACCCCGAAGCCGGTAAGGCCGCATTGGGCGCTTTGGAACGGGCTATTGAAGACTATCGTGAGGGGCTGATTGACGTAATTGTGACAGCTCCGATTAACAAACATACAATCCAGTCGGAAGAATTTTCTTTCCCCGGACATACGGAGTATATCGAAGAACGTTTGGGCAACGGAAACAAATCGTTGATGATTCTGATGAAGAATGATTTTCGTGTGGCTCTAGTGACGACGCATATCCCTGTCAGAGAGATTGCGACTACGATTACGAAGGAACTGATTCAGGAAAAGCTGATGATCTTTCATCATTGCCTGAAGCAGGATTTCGGCATCGGTGCTCCGCGTATTGCGGTGTTGTCTCTCAATCCTCATGCCGGAGACGGCGGTTTGCTGGGTACGGAAGAACAGGAAGTGATTATCCCTGCCATGAAGGAAATGGAGGAAAAGGGGATTCTTTGTTACGGACCTTATGCTGCCGACGGCTTTATGGGATCGGGCAATTATACGCATTTCGACGGAATATTGGCGATGTACCACGACCAGGGGCTGGCTCCGTTCAAGGCGTTGGCTATGGATGACGGAGTAAACTATACGGCAGGACTGCCGGTAGTGCGTACTTCTCCGGCACATGGTACGGCTTATGACATCGCAGGCAAGGGACTGGCGAGCGAGGACTCGTTCCGTCAGGCAGTTTATGTTGCCATTGATGTGTTCCGTAATCGTCAACGGGAGAAAGTAGCCCATGCAAATCCGTTGCGGAAACAGTATTACGAGAAACGGGATGATAGTGACAAACTAAAGCTGGATACAGTAGACGAAGATTAATAGGAAGTAATGACAAAAACGGAGATACAACAAGTGAAGCAGCGTTTCGGTATTATCGGAAATACCGAGGCATTGTTGCGCGCCATAGATGTTGCCATTCAGGTAGCTCCTACCGATTTGTCTGTGCTGATTACCGGAGAAAGCGGAGTTGGAAAGGAAAGTTTTCCGCAAATCATTCATCAATACAGCCGGAGGAAGCACGGACAGTATATCGCTGTCAACTGTGGAGCGATCCCCGAAGGGACGATCGACTCGGAATTGTTCGGCCATGAGAAAGGAGCATTTACCGGTGCGATTGGTGAACGGAAAGGATATTTCGGTGAAGCGGACGGCGGTACGATTTTCCTGGATGAAGTAGGGGAGTTGCCGTTGCCTACACAGGCACGTCTGCTCCGTGTGCTGGAGAGTGGCGAGTTTATCAAAGTAGGTTCGTCGAAAGTACAAAAGACGGATGTGCGTATTGTTGCAGCTACGAATGTCAATCTTACGCAAGCTATTGCGGAAGGACGTTTTCGTGAAGATTTATATTATCGTTTGAATACGGTGCCTATTCAGATCCCTCCTTTGCGTGAGCGGGGAGACGATGTGCTTCTGTTGTTCCGTAAATTTGCGGCGGACTTTGCGGCAAAGTACCGGATGCCGGCCATTCAGTTGACGGAGGATGCGAAGAAAGAACTTCTTGCTTATCCGTGGCCCGGAAACGTGCGCCAGTTGAAGAATATCACCGAGCAGATATCTATTATCGAGACGAACAGGGAGATTACGGCAGCTATTCTGCAAACCTATCTTCCCGCACAGAATGTACAACGTCTGCCGGCATTGCTGGGAACACGGGAGAGCAAAAGTTTTGAGAGCGAACGGGAAATTCTTTATTCCGTTCTGTTCGATATGCGTCAGGAAGTGGCCGAACTGAGGAAGATGGTGCACAACATGATGGCTGAACGTGCAGGGCAGGTGGCACAAATGGGGCAAGTAGGGCAAGTCGTCGCTACTCCGGTAGTGACAACGGCAAACCAGCCTTCGGTGCCTGCCATTATTCATCCGATGCAGCAGGCAACTGTCTGTCCGAAAGACGACGATGATGATATTCAGGATACGGAAGAATATGTAGAAGAAAACTTGGCACTGGATGAAGTTGAAAAGGAAATGATACGTAAAGCACTGGAGAAACATCATGGAAAACGGAAAGGTGCCGCCCGGGATCTGAAGATTTCCGAACGTACGCTTTATAGAAAAATAAAAGAATATGAACTGGATTAAAAAGATAACGCCACGCGTTGCGCTACTGCTTGCATTACCGTTGGTAGTCATTGCGTGTACTGTTTCCTATAAGTTTAATGGTTCGTCTATCAATTATGATAAGGTGAAAACCATTTCGATTGCCGACTTCCCTATTAAGTCGGAGTATGTGTATGCACCGTTGGCAACGAAGTTTAATGAGGATCTGAAAGATATCTTTATCCGTCAGACACGGCTCCAACTGCTGAAGCCGAATCAGAACGCGGATTTGCAGATTGACGGAGAAATTACAGGCTACAACCAATACAACCAGGCTGTATCCGCCGACGGTTATTCTTCGGAGACGAAACTGACCATTACGGTGAATGTACGCTTTGTCAACAACACAAACCACGCCGAAGACTTCGAACAACAGTTTTCAGCTTTCCGTACCTATGATTCCAGTCAGTTGCTGACGGCTGTACAAGACGGACTGATTGCTGAAATGACTAAAGAGATAACCGACCAAATATTTAATGCAACTGTAGCAAACTGGTAATTTTAATGACTTCTGTTAACTTTCAACAATGGATTCAGCACCCTGAAACGCTGGATAGGGATACTTTGTATGAGCTGCGCAATATGCTCGCGCGGTATCCGTATTTTCAGTCGCTTCGCCTGTTGTATCTAAAGAACCTATATATTCTCCATGATATTAATTTTGGCGCGGAACTGCGGAAAGCGGTTCTGTACATTGCCGATCGCCGGAAACTGTTTCAGTTGATCGAAGGTGACCGGTTTGCCGTCCAGTCCCGTAAGAAAGGAGTGCCCCTTACGGAAGTGCTGAAAAACGAGCCTTCGGTAGACCGCACCCTGGCGTTGATTGACGCTTTTCTGTCTACGGTGCCGGAGGAGGTGGCCGGTCAGACAACTTTCGACTATTCAATGGACTATACAACTTATCTGTTGGAAGACAATACGACTGCTGCCGAATCGGAAGAAGTCGCTCCGAAGTTGAAAGGATACGAACTGATAGACGATTTTATTGAAAAGAGCGAAAGTGAGGCTCCTCTCTGTCTGAAACCTTTAAAAGAGGAAGCGGAAATCTCTGTTACTCCTTCGGAAGAAGTGAGTGCGGCAGAGGAAGAAGATGATAGCTGTTTTACCGAAACTTTAGCTAAAATCTATGTTAAACAACAACGATATTCGAAAGCTCTTGAAATAATTAAAAAATTAAGTTTGAAATATCCAAAAAAAAATGCTTACTTTGCAGACCAAATCAGATTTTTGGAGAAATTGATTATTAACGCTAATTCAAAATAACTAAAAATGTACTTATTATTCGTTATCTTAATGGTTATTGCAGCCCTGTTGATGTGCTTTATCGTGCTGATTCAGAACTCAAAAGGAGGCGGACTTGCTTCCGGATTCTCTTCATCCAACGCTATTATGGGCGTACGCAAAACTACCGATTTTCTGGAAAAAGCAACTTGGGGCTTAGCTATCTTCATGGTTATCATGAGTATTGCTACCGCTTATGTCGTTCCTCATTCTTCTGCTGTTAAAGATGCAGTGTTGGAACAGGCTCAGAAAGAACAACAGACTAACCCGTATAACTTGCCTGCTGGTACTGCTGCACCGCAAACAGATGCTACTGCTCCGGCAGAGTCTGCACCTGCAACAGAAACTCCGGCACCGGCTGAAACTCCGGCTCCTGCTGCTGAATAATCCATTCGGATTGCAGAGAGGGATTGGGTGAAACCATTTAAGAGGGGGCAGAAGGTTTTCTGTATTTCTCTATATTTGGGCGCAGATTACACGGATTACACGGATTTGTTAATGAATCCGTGCAATTCATGTAATCCGCGCCTAACTTTTTTTCTAAAAACAAATCTCTTTGTGAGGTATACAATGGAGATTTAACTATCTTTGTTGGTCGTAAAAAATAAAATTATTAACTACTATTTAAATATAACAATGACAGAACAATTAAAACAGAAATTGAATGACTCCAAGGTGTTGCGTTGGAGCGTTCTAGCATTGGTCGCTTTTACCATGTTATGCGGCTACTTCCTCACGGACGTTATGTCCCCGCTGAAACCTATGCTTGAGAAAGAACTACTCTGGGATAGTTTGGATTACGGATTCTTTACCAGCGCTTACGGGTGGTTCAATGTATTCTTGCTGATGTTGATTTTCGGCGGTATTATCCTGGATAAAATGGGAGTACGCTTTACTGGAATGGGCGCCTGTCTGTTAATGGTGTTCGGTTGTGGACTGAAATATTATGCTGTCTCTACCACTTTCCCGGAAGGTGCCCTGCTTTTCGGATTCAAGATGCAGGTAGCATTGGCAGCATTGGGATATGCTATCTTTGGTGTTGGTGTGGAAATTGCTGGTATTACCGTCTCTAAGATTATTGTGAAATGGTTTAAAGGCAAGGAAATGGCGTTGGCTATGGGACTTGAAATGGCAACGGCACGTATCGGTACAACTCTGGCAATGGTGCTGACTGTACCTTTGGCTGACTTCTTCGGATCTACTGACGAGGCAGGTGCTTTTCATACCAATATTCCCGCGCCGATTCTTTTCTGCCTGGTTATGCTTTGTGTAGGTACGATTGCTTTCTTTATTTACACATTCTATGATAAGAAGTTGGATGCTTCACTTGACGCACAAGGGCTTGAACCCGAAGAACCTTTCCGTATGAAAGATATCGTATATATCGTTACCAACAAGGGGTTCTGGCTGATTGCATTGCTGTGCGTATTATTCTATTCGGCTGTATTCCCGTTTATCAAGTATGCGGCGGACTTAATGGTACAGAAATATAATGTAGACCCGAAATTGGCGGGGACGATTCCGGGATTGTTACCGATCGGTGCGATCATCCTGACTCCGTTGTTCGGTTCTCTGTATGACCGTATCGGCAAAGGTGCCACGTTGATGACTATTGGTGCAGTGATGCTGATATTCGTGCATACTATGTTTGCACTTCCTATCCTGAATGTGTGGTGGTTTGCCACGATCATTATGATTGTGTTAGGCTTCGCTTTCTCATTGGTTCCTTCAGCTATGTGGCCTTCCGTTCCGAAGATTATTCCTGAGAAACAGTTGGGTACGGCTTATGCATTGATTTTCTGGGTACAGAACTGGGGATTGATGGGTGTGCCTTTGCTGATCGGTTGGGTGCTGAACTCTTATTGCAAGGGGCCGGTGGTAGACGGTGCACAGACGTATGATTACACGTTACCTATGGCTATTTTTGCTGTCTTCGGTGTACTTGCGTTGATTGTATCTTTGATGTTGAAGGCAGAGAACAGGAAAAAAGGTTATGGGCTGGAAGAAGCTAATATTAAAAAAGAATCGGTATAATATTAAAGACTCAGTATAATATTCTTGAAATAAGGAGATCAAAGTATGGCAGCGAAAGAGAAAATCAACCTGTTGGATGTAATTCCCTGTCGCAGTGAACATATTACCGTTGAAAGGGAAGGGGAGACGATTGTGCTCTCCTTCCCTCGTTTTAAATATACGTGGATGCAACGCTTTCTTGTTCCGAAGGGGATGTCGAAGGAGCTTCATGTGCATTTGGAAGAACACGGAACGGTTGTATGGGAACTGATTGACGGGAAACGGACGGTGCGTGAAATCATAGAAAAACTCGCAGACCATTTTCAGAATGAAGCAGGCTACGAGTCACGTGTATCTACTTATCTTTATCAGTTACAGAAGGACGGTTTTATAAAATTTCATTTCCCCACAGAGTAACACAATGTCTCTCACTGAATCCTCTCTTTACGGTAAGATTAAAAGGCTCTGTGTTACTCTGCGGGGAATAAATTATTTAATAAAGATAGCCCATAGTATAACGGCACTTGCAATCAGGACGCCCATGATAATCAGTGTCCCCCATACGAAGTAGCTGTTGTCCCGTTCCTTTTTCTTCTCGGAATCACGGATGATACGTTCCATTTCTTCCGACGTGGTATTGGGCAACGGGTAATGTTCGTTGCTACGGTTTAAATGTTTTAGCTTCTCGTTGTTTCGCTCGCGACGCAGGCGGGAGGCTTCTCTTCCTTCGCTAAGCCGACGTATCATGTCGAGCATGTGTCCTTCACCGCCCATATTCTTTTCTTTTTAGAGTTTCATTATTTCCCTTCTTCCCGGTCTACTTTAAGAAGTCCGCCGGTATTCGGGTCGAAATACACCTTGATAGTTGAGTTCTTGTTGAACAATACCGGAGCCAAGTATTCGATAATGCCGAATTGCGTTACAGGTACTTCTCCTTCATACAGTTTCTTTTTGCCGTCGGTCAGCGTGATTTGCGCTTGTCCGGGGACGTTGTAGGCAATTCCTTCCGGTTCTTTTTTCTTCTTCCCGTCGTCTTGTGGCATTTTGACTGTTTTCAAGTCTTTCAGAGTGATATAGAAAGGAGTGCCGGCCAGGTCGTTGTTGGCAACTACCCCCAGCTTTTTAGAGAAACGGAAAGCAACTTCGTTATTCAGTTCCTTATCCGGTGTAAGTCGGATCGTAAATGTCTTTTCCTCTTTGTCACGTGTGCCCGAGAACATCTTGGTCATGGCGTCTTCCTGTGCGTTCAGATTGTCGAGCATGATTTTGAGTTGGGCGCCGTCCGAAGGAGTGTTGTCCGCTTGGCCGCGTAAAAGGGCATTTTTGCTTTCGCGGATATTATAGATCTCTTTGGCTACCAGTTCGGCCATTTTGGCGGTGGAGCTGGCCATTAGGATTTCTTCGGTAAGGAAATCACGAGGATTCGCTTTTACGGTGGCGGGAGTGACGGGAGCAGCTTTTTTAGTCTCGTTACTCTTGCTGTAAGGGACGTTGATTGATTTCACAATTCCGTCCTCAGTCAGTTCCATGAGAGGGGCTACTGTTTTATCCTTTAGTTTGACAAAGTAAGTCGTTTCGCTGTTAGGGACTCCTACTGATTTAACTTTTACGCTGTTCAGTTCCCAATATTCGTCGGGCTCGGCAGATACGTTGGTCAGTCGCAGATAACGATCTGCGTATTTACTGAATTCACCCGGTGTATAGCTGACTTTGTTGGCTTTTATTTCGAGTTCTATCTGTGTTTTGGGAAGGCTGTACACCACTCCGTAGTCTTTTCCTCGGGTAACGCCTGTCAACACTTCTGTTTGTGCATAGGCGGAAGTAGCCATTAGTAGTCCCGTTGCTATAATCAACTTTTTCATATTCGGTTCTTTTTTAACTGGTTTTGAAAACAAAGTTAATGAAGTTATTGAAAAAACTGTAAGTTCTTAACTTTTATTCGCTTACAAGTCGCCATGCCGTAGGCAGACAGGTGATGATGTCGCTGGCAATCAGTCCGATCATCCCCTGCTTTTTCTGGGCGAAATCTCCGGCCAGTCCGTGGATGTAAGTACCGATTTTAGCTGCATCCTCGGCGGGATAGCCTTGGGCTAGCAGAGCTAGGATCACTCCGGTCAATACATCGCCACTGCCTCCGGTTGCCATTCCCGGATTTCCGGTCGGGTTGAAATAACATTTTCCTGCCGGGGTGATAATGGCGGAATAGGCGCCTTTCAGGATGATATGTACGTTGGCGGCATGAGCCAGTTCGCAGGCTTTGGTCAGTCGTTCGTATGAATCCTGACACTTGCCGGTCAGCCGTTCTAGTTCCTTCGGGTGTGGGGTGAGGATAGAACCTTTCGGCAGGTGTGTCAGTGTGTGGCGGTGGTTGGCAAGGATGTTGAGTGCGTCAGCGTCCACTACTACGGGAGTCTGGCAATGTTCGAGCTGTTCGAGCAGGGCAGCTTCCGTTTCCTCGCTTCTTCCCAGTCCGGGGCCGATGCCGACGGCTTGGTAATCGTCCGTGTCGGTAGGTATGGCAAAGCAGGTTTCATTGGCATCGGTTTCTACCATGGCTTCGGGGACGGAGGTTTGAAGAATGTCGTTGTTGCATATCGGTGCGTGTACAGTCAGCAGTCCTACTCCCGAACGGAGACAGGCACGAGCTGCCAATACCGATGCACCCGCCATACCTTTCGAGCCGGCAATCAGGAGGGCATGACCGAAATTCCCCTTGTGGGCAAACTGTTGGCGTGGTTTGATGAGTGAACGTATATCTTCCAGTTCCAGCATCTCGTAGTTTGTTTTCGTCTCTTCAATACCCTCTTCGCTCAATCCGATATTCAATAAATCCCATTCGCCTACATATTCGGTGTTTTCAGCAAAAAGGAAAGCGAGTTTCGGAAGCTGCAGGCTGAACGTTACGTCGGCGCGGATAATGTTGTTTTTCACGTTGAATGTATTTTCTTCTCCCATAAGTCCGGAAGGGATGTCAATAGCTACTACCATAGCCGGAGAAGAATTGATATATTTCACAACGGCTGCGAATCCTCCGCTCAACGGTTTGTTCAGTCCCGAACCGAAAAGCCCGTCGATAACCAAATGGTCCGGTGTCAGGGTGGGAGGGACGAATTGGGTGCTGATTTCGTGGAATGTCACTTCCTCTGCCATTTCCACCAGTTCCTTGTTGGTCTGGCAGTCCGGGGAGAGTTCACCTTTCGGGTTAAAGAGATATACCTCTGTTTTATATCCTTTTTCGGATAGCATACGAGCCACGGCGAGGGCGTCTCCACCGTTGTTGCCCGGTCCGGCAAATACGGTGACGGGAGTTTCCCGGCTCCACCTGTTCATTATGGCTTTTGTCAGTGCGGTTGCGGCACGTTCCATGAGGTCTATTGAGGCAATCGGCTCGTGCTCAATGGTATATGCGTCCAGTTTCTTTATACTGCTGCTTGGAAATATTTTCATTGTGATGTTTTTTTAAGTTTTCGCCCTACAAATGTACATGATTATTCTGACTTTTCCCGTTTGTTATGGGAAGAAAAACGTGTTAATCATAGATAGATGAGTTACAGGAGATAGGTCGGAAAATTCTTCTTTATGGAAAGTAAAGTTGTTTTGTATAGGTAGCAAAGTTCCTGTTGACAGGCGAAGAACTATAAACGCAAACTTTGATTATAGATTGTAATGCATGAAGTGAAACTTTTCAGCAAGTTTACATTTAATGGGGAGTAACTTCTCTATGAATGTACCGGACATAAGATATAGCCTGTTCGCACAAGGATGACGAAGAAGCGCTTCAGTCAGTGTCGGAGATAGTAGGAGAATTGAGTATTATGGTGCTGATTATTTGCTTTTTTCGAGAAAAATGTTATCTTTGTAGGTAGGTAATGTGCATAACATTATTTTCCTGTGCTCACAATGATTAAATCATAGATAACGGATTGTTTAATCTTCTAAAGTTTGCATTATGGAAAAGACTAGAATTGGCTTGAATGCCGGAAAAGTATGGCGCATCTTAAATGAAAAAGGTGAACTGTCAATGTTCGATTTGTGCCGTGAGTTAGGTTTGACGTTTGAAGACGTAGCTCTTGCTATCGGCTGGTTGGCAAGGGAAAGCAAGGTCTTTCTGAGGAAAAGGGAAGGAATGCTTTTTGTCAGCATTGAGAATGTTGAATTTACTTTTGGCTAAGGTGGAAACCAATGTACATTTAAGGTGGGAATCCGCTTTATTATCTACCCGACTAAAAATTTAATGAAGTGGATCAGTGGGGGTGTTTGCGTCTAAAATATGATTACTCTTATTTCTTTCCGGCTATTCTTTTTATTGTCTATTTATTCTTATCCGATAGGCTGTTAAATAGCTTTTTTATTTATTTCATAAAGGGATATTCTGTGGACTGCTTAATGGAGAAACATCGCTAACTATCTCACCGATTCTGCTTCTTCTTTCAAAGAAATTGCAGAAGAAGATGTACAGAGTGGAATAAAAATTGTATTTTTGCGACAACTTTTTTAAAATAACCGGTTATGGATAGCATTCAGATAAAAGACAAGCAGTTCACTGTTTCCATTAAAGAACAAGATATTCAGAAAGAAGTGATTCGCGTGGCGAACGAAATCAATCGCGATTTGGCAGATAAGAACCCACTATTCCTCAGCGTGTTGAATGGTTCGTTTATGTTTACGGCCGACTTGCTGAAACACATCACAATCCCTTGCGAAATATCGTTTGTCAAGCTGGCTTCTTATCAGGGAGTGACTTCCACCGGAGTTATCAAAGAAGTAATCGGACTGAACGAGGACATTGCCGGACGTACGGTTGTTATCGTGGAAGATATTGTAGACACGGGGCTGACTATGCAGCGACTGCTCGAAACATTGGGTACGCGTAATCCCGAATCTATCCACATCGCTTCATTATTGGTGAAACCGGAAAAACTGAAGGTGGACCTGAACATTGAATATGTAGCAATGGAAATTCCGAACGACTTTATCGTGGGATATGGATTGGATTATGACGGTTTCGGGCGAAATTACCCCGACATTTACACAGTAGTAGACTAAATTCAAATACAAATTAATTTTTAGGTAAAAAAGATGTTGAACATTGTAATTTTCGGTGCTCCGGGTTCTGGAAAAGGGACACAGAGCGAGCGTATTGTAGAAAAGTATGGTATCAATCACATCTCAACAGGAGATGTATTGCGCGCAGAAATCAAGAACGGTACAGAACTGGGTAAAACTGCTAAAGGTTATATCGACCAGGGACAGTTGATTCCGGATGAACTGATGATTGATATTCTGGCAAGCGTATTTGATAGCTTCAAAGATAGCAAAGGTGTAATTTTCGACGGTTTCCCCAGAACAATAGCACAGGCGGAAGCATTAAAGAAGATGTTGGCCGAGAGAGGACAGGATGTTTCTGTAATGGTTGACCTTGAGGTGCCGGAAGATGAACTTATGGTACGTCTGATTAAGCGTGGCAAAGACTCCGGCCGTGCTGACGATAACGAAGAAACTATCAAAAAACGTCTGCATGTATATCATTCACAGACTGCTCCGCTGATTGACTGGTACAAGAACGAAAAGAAATACCAGCATATCAACGGTCTGGGTACTATGGAAGGTATCTTCGCTGAAATTTGCGAAGCAATAGACAAGTTATAATAATATTATTAGAAAAGTATGGCTGAATCGAATTTTGTTGATTACGTAAAGATTTACTGCCGCTCGGGTAAGGGCGGAAGGGGCTCTACACACATGAGGCGCGAGAAATATTGTCCCAACGGAGGTCCCGACGGGGGCGATGGCGGAAGAGGAGGCCATATCATCTTGCGCGGTAATCGTAATTACTGGACATTGCTTCACTTGAAGTTCGACCGTCACGCAATGGCAGGTCATGGCGAATCGGGAAGCAAGAACCGTAGTTTTGGAAAAGACGGTGCGGATAAAATAATAGAAGTTCCCTGCGGGACGGTGGTGTATAACGCCGAAACGGGGGAATACCTTTGTGACGTGACCGAAGACGGGCAGGAAGTAATTTTGTTGAGAGGCGGTCGCGGTGGTCAGGGCAACTGGCATTTCAAGACGGCAACCCGTCAGGCGCCGCGTTTTGCGCAGCCGGGCGAGCCAATGCAGGAAATGACAGTTATCATGGAGCTGAAGCTCCTGGCAGACGTTGGTCTGGTAGGTTTTCCGAATGCGGGAAAGTCTACGCTTCTTTCCGCTATTTCGGCTGCTAAACCGAAGATTGCCGACTATCCGTTTACTACGCTCGAACCGAACTTGGGCATCGTTTCCTATCGTGACGGTAAATCATTCGTAATGGCGGATATACCGGGGATTATCGAAGGAGCGAGTCAGGGTAAGGGACTGGGATTACGTTTTTTGCGCCATATCGAACGAAACTCATTATTGCTGTTTATGGTTCCTGCGGATAGTGATGATATCCGCAAGGAATATGAAATCCTACTGAATGAGTTGAGTACTTTTAATCCCGAAATGCTGGATAAACAACGTGTGCTGGCTATCACAAAGAGCGATATGCTCGACCAGGAGCTAATGGACGAGATAGAACCGACATTGCCCGCGGGTGTTCCGCACGTGTTCATCTCTTCTGTTTCCGGTTTGGGAATCTCCGTATTGAAAGATATTCTGTGGGAGGAACTGAATAAGGAAAGCAACAAGATAGAAGACATTGTTCACCGTCCGAAAGATGTAACCCGTCTGCAACAGGAACTCAAAGACATGGGTGAAGATGAAGACATCATCTATGAATATGAGGAGGAAGCGGATGATGACGATGAGGACATTGATTACGAATACGAAGAAGAGGATTGGGAGGAAAAATGATTTCACTCACAAAAGATAAAGAGCTGAAGGGGTATAAGTCATTGACGGTATACCCCGAAGTAGCTCATTTTGTTACAACACGTCATGGAGGTGTCAGTGAGGGAACATATGGCTCATTTAATTGCTCGCCTTATACCAAGGATTCATGTATCAATGTGAATTGTAATCAGAATAAGTTATTTCAGATAACGGGACATCAAATTAAAGAATTAGTTATTCCGGAGCAAAAGCATGGTAGTGCGAGTCTGGTCGTTGACGAATCGTTCTTTAAGGAGTCATTAGAAGTGAGACGAACACTTTTGAGAGGCATTGATGCCTTGATTACCAATGTGCCGGGATATTGTGTTTGTGTTACGACTGCGGATTGTGTACCCGTGTTACTATATGACAGAAGGCTGCAAGTGGTGGCTGCCGTTCACGCCGGTTGGAAAGGCACGGTGCAGCATATTGTCAGTTGTGTAATGGAACACATGAGCCGGAATTTCGGAACCCGGGGTGCTGACGTAGTGGCCTGTATCGGTCCGAGTATTTCACTCGAATCATTTGAAGTAGGTGATGAGGTTTATGAAGCATTCAAAGAAAGTGGTTTTGATATGTCTATTATCTCTACAAAAAAGAGGAAGACAGGCAAACACCATATTGATCTGTGGGAAGCCAACCGGAGTGAATTGCTTTATGCCGGAATTCCTGCCGGGCAAATTGAAGTAGCCGGTATCTGTACCTATATTCATCAAGATGATTTTTTCTCTGCGCGTAGACTGGGGATTGACTCCGGCCGTATTTTGTCGGGAATAATGATTAGAACGTAATAATCGGCATTTGTAATTGTTGGGATGCCGATGATTGGTTTATAATAAGTTATGTTTGAAATAAAAGTATCACAGGAGATCAAAGATGCTTGTCCGGTCTTTGCCGGAGCAGCCGTATATGCCGCAGTGAAGAATACAGCTTACTGCGAAGGACTTTGGAAGGAAATCAATGCTTTCACCGAAGAACTGACTACTACTACACAGATAGAAGACATCAAACATCAGCCTGTCATAGCTGCCACCCGCGAAGCCTACAAACGTTGTGGTAAAGATCCCGGACGTTACCGTCCGTCGGCGGAAGCTTTGCGTCGTCGCCTGATGCGCGGAATTCCTCTGTACCAGATTGATACTCTGGTAGATCTCATCAACTTAGTTTCTCTTCGGACGGGACATTCTATCGGTGGTTTTGACGCGGATAAAATACAAGGCGCATATCTTGAATTGGGTATCGGCAAAGCAGGGGAACCGTTTGAAGGTATCGGAAAGGGTGTGTTGAATATCGAAGGATTGCCCGTTTATCGTGATGCGTCGGGTGGTATCGGTACGCCTACCAGTGATAACGAACGGACTAAAATGAATCTCGGTACTACCCATATTTTAGCAATCGTCAATGGTTATAATGGAAAAAAAGGCCTGAAAGAAGCTGCTGAGATGATTCAGTCATTGCTGAACGAATATGCAGAATCAGATAGCAGCGAACTTATCTTTTTTGAATAATCAGGGGAGTATTCTGATTGAAAACGAAAAAATACATGAAAGACATTCTCATACTATTATTCGTCTTATTCTTTCCGATGATTGTGAACGCACAAGACAAATCCTCTTTTTCTTTCAGGGAGGTAAACCATATCCGTGTGGCTACTCCCGGATTGTTTGCTAAAGGTAATCATATATACCTGCATTTGGACTCGTTGAAGGAGCATGAATATGCTTTCCCTCTGCCGGGTGGTAAGGTCATTTCTGCTTATGGTACTCGTGGGGGACATTCGGGGGCAGATATCAAGACTTGTGCTAATGATACGATTCGTGTTGCTTTTGACGGGGTGGTACGGATGTCGAAACCTTATTATGCATACGGAAATTTGGTAGTAATCCGTCATGCGAACGGGCTGGAAACCATTTATAGCCATAACTGTAAGAATCTGGTTCGGAGTGGTGAGGTCGTAAAAGCCGGGCAACCTATCGGTCTGACCGGTCGTACCGGTCGTGCTACCACCGAACACGTGCATTTTGAAACCCGTATCAACGGACAACACTTTAATCCGAATCTGATCTTTGACCTGAAAGAAAGGAAATTGCGGAAGGAATGTATTAAATGTAGCAAGAACGGAAGTGGAGTAATTGTGAAGTCGCAGGCCGGCAATAACCGTATTGCTCAAAATAAGAAATAAAAGAATGGTAGCCGACCTATTTCAATTAAGTAAGTCCATTACTCCCAGGAGGGCGATCAGGTATTCCAGCCGGGATTTAATGTGCCGGATAGCTCTAGCTATATGAACCTCTACTGTTCGCTCGCTGATATTCAGCAATTCGGCAATCTCTTTATGACTTAGGTTTTCTTTTCTGCTCAAAATAAATATCTCCTGTTGCTTCGGTGGAAGTTCTTCAATAATCTTGTCAATATAATTGTTTAATTCTTTAGCCTGCAATTCTTCTTCTATATTGTAGGAATCAATGTTCGACTGCTCGTAAGCACTTAAAACAGACAGTTTATAGAAGTTTTCATTCAATGTTTTTTTCTGGCGGTTAAAGATAAGATTCCGGGTGACGATAAATAAAAATCCTCTGAAGTTCTCATCTTCTCTTAGAAAAGAACGTGCTTCCCATAGCTTGACAAACACTTCCTGTACTACTTCTTTAATATCTTCAGATGAATTGATATATAGTTTACTAAAATTATATACTTGTCCGCCATATACTTTATACAAGTACTCAAAAGCTTCGTGGCTGTCTGATTTTAGTAATACTATTGCTTCTTGGTCATTCATCTTATGATTTAATGAGGATTTCAAAGAGCGAAGATATGAAGAATAATTCAAAAACACATCTTTTCGAAAAAAAAATAATAAAATGCAGATTTGAGTAAGGGGTAGAAATGGGTTAGATGTATTTAATATATAATGCATGAATCCCGAATTGGCGTAAAGTTAAGGAAAATGAAAGAGCCAGTTTGAGTATATTGTATTATAAACTAGAGAATTTATTGATTTTGCAAAATCTATGTGTATGAAAAACTTTGTTTAATTTTAAATTGTAATCATGAAAGAAAGTATGTGTAGTCGATGGCATTTGAGGCTTATCGTGTTATTAATCTTATTTTTCCCTTTGACGTTGAGTGCTGCGCAAGGGAGAGTGACAGTAAAAGGACAGTCGATAACTTTGAGACAAGCCATTAAGATTATCGAATCCAGTTCTAATTTTAAGTTTTTCTTCAATCCGAGTGACCTTGATGCATTACCGGGTAAAAATCTGGATTGTGAAGGAGAAATCTCGGATGTGTTGAAAGAAGTATTTGCCGGAAGTGGTATCAGTTATGTAATTATGGGAGATGATATCATCTTGAAATTGGAAAAGAAGGCAGCAAGCACACAGCAGAAAAAAGTAGAGATTGTAGGAGGTGTAGTAGATGCGAGGTCCGGAGAATCGGTGGTAGGAGCAACTGTACGGGTAAAAGACGTGAACAGCGGAGTGATTACCGATATGGACGGAAAGTTTACGATTAAGGCCACTCCCGGAGATGTGCTGGTCATTTCATATATCGGATATGAAACCAAGGAAGTGAAAGTGGTCAACGGCAAGGTACTTCTTGTAGAACTTGTGGAAGATGCAAAGCAGTTGGAAGAAGTGGTGGTCACTGCTTATGGCAGCGGACAAAAAAAGGCTAGTATGGTAGGTTCCGTACAGGCAATCCGCCCGGCGGAACTGCAGGTTCCTTCGGCTTCTCTTTCCAATTCTTTTGCCGGACGATTGGCTGGTGTTATTGCTGTTCAGCGTACCGGACAACCGGGAGCGGATGGATCGGATTTTTATATTCGCGGTATTTCTACAATGAACGGAGCAACCAATCCGCTGATTATATTGGACGGAGTGGAAATATCCTCCGGTGATTTGGATAATCTTGACCCGGAAATCATTGATGGCTTCTCTATTTTGAAAGACGCTACTGCTACGGCAATGTACGGTACCCGTGGGGCTAATGGCGTTATGATTATTACCACTAAATCCGGTCGTAATATTGATAAGCCGATTATCAATTTCCGTGTGGAAGGACAGATCACAAGTCCGACAAGTAAGCCGAAGTTTGTCGACGGAGCCACTTACATGGATTTGTTCAATGAATCTTTGTTGAACGGCGGCTCTACCGAATCTCCCTATTCGGCAGAAGAAATTGCCGGAACGCGTGCTGGATTAAATCCGTATGCTTATCCGAATGTCAACTGGTATGACGAGCTTTTTAAGGATCAGGCATTTAACCAGAATTTCAATGTTAATATCCGGGGAGGCGGCAAACGAGTGGATTATTTCTCAAGTGTCACGGTCAATCACGAGACAGGTATGATTAAGAATCGTTCCAAAGACTTTTTCTCCTATAATAATAACATTAATGTGATGCGTTATTCATTTCAGAATAACATTAATGCATATTTGGGTAAGGATTCACGTCTTTCTTTGCGCTTGAATGTGCAGCTGAGAAAAACGAAGCAACCCAACATCAGTATGAACGATCTGTTTGCGGGAGCTATCAATACAAGTCCGGTGGAAGCTCCGATCTATTTCCCTGACGACGGTGTTACTACACATATCAAGTGGGGTGTGAATGACCGCTTGAAACCGGGACAGCAACAGAATCCGGTGGCACAGCTTGCATCCGGCTATCAGGATAATTTCCGGAGCACGGTAGTGGCGGCATTGGAGTTTGAGCAGAAACTGAATTTTATTACCGAGGGACTTAGATTTAAGGCATTGGCCTCTTTCAAGAACTGGTCAAGTACTACTAACAGTGCTTCCGCAGGTTGGAACAAATACCATTTACAGGATTTCTCGGTAGATGATAATGGAGTGTATTCTTTTGTCACCAGACTTCAGAATGAAAGCGGTGGAGAAGTATCTACGGACTTGAAACCGGGTGTTGCCAACTCGGGCGACCGCCGATTCTATTTCCAGGCTATCATGGACTACAACCGTACATTTGGAAAGCATGATGTGAATGCCATGTTTATCTATAATCAGGATGAACTGGTGACTCAATTATTCAGTGGCGACTTGATTGCTGCACTTCCCAAACGTAAACAAGGTGTTGCTGCCCGTCTTTCGTATGCTTACGACGGGAAATATCTGGCGGAAGTGAATATGGGTTACAATGGTTCCGAGAATTTTGCCAAAGGACACCGTTGGGGATTCTTCCCTTCTATTGCAGTGGGATATAACATCAGTGAGGAAGCGTTCTTTGAACCTTTGAAGAATGTTTTCTCTAACATGAAGATTCGTGCTTCGTGGGGGCTTGTTGGTAATGACAATATTGGTGGGGCACGTTTTGTGTATATGCCGACAATCAACCTGACAGGTACCGGATATACTACCGGGCTGGATGGTGATATAACTTATAAAGGTCCTGTATATTCCCGTTATGGTAATCCGGAGGTTACTTGGGAAGTGGGTAAGAAAGTCAATGTAGGTTTGGATTTGCAGTTGTTTAACTCATTGAACCTGACAATGGACTATTTCCACGAAACCCGTACTGATATATTTCAGGAGAGAGGTACGATTCCTCAATATCTGGGAACAGCAGGAACAAAGGTGTTCGGAAACTTGGCAGCCATGAAGAATCAAGGCTTCGACTTTGCGGCAGATTTCAATAAGAAAATAGGTAAGGACTGGTTTATCAGTTTCAAAGGGACATTTACGTATGCTCATAATGAGATTACAAAATACGATGAATCTCCGAAATATGCTTTCCAGTCAAAAGTAGGGCAGAGTGCAAATATTCCTAGTATTATGATTTCCGACGGTCTTTTCAAAGATCCGGATGATGTGAAAAACTCTAACCAGCAGATCGGAGGAAATCTTAGTGCCGGTGATATCAAGTATGTGAATATCTCCAAACTTTATGGTTATGATGATGATATCGTGGATATTTCTGACTGGGTATGGGCGAAGAATCCTACCGTTCCGGAGATTGTATATGGTTTCGGCCCTTCTATACGCTGGAAGAATCTTGATTTCTCTTTCTTCTTCCAGGGAGTTGCAAAGGTTTCATTGGTTATGAGTGATTTTCATCCGTTCGGAGACAACAGTTTGCGTAATGTCCTGACTTGGATTGCTGACGATCGCTGGTCTCCCGACAATCAGAATATCAACGCCACTTATCCTCGTCTGACCAGGGACACGAGTGTAAACAACACTCAACGCTCTGACTATTGGCTGCGCAACGCTGCATTTATCAAGTTGAAGAACGCAGAAATAGGTTATACATACAAGAATATGCGTTTCTATGTCAGTGGCATGAACCTGGCGACTTTCTCGCCATTCAAGCACTGGGACCCGGAACAAGGAGGAGGTAATGGTTTGAAATATCCTACGCAACGTGTTTTCAACTTTGGTTTTCAGATGACTATTAATAATAACCGTTAATTTGAATAAAATGAAAAAGATATATAATATTTTGTTATCGTTCGTATTTGCCGGCTGTCTCTTGGGCTCATGTGATTATCTGGATATTGTGCCGAATGAAACAGCCAATGAAGAAGATGCATTTGCTTCGGAACAAGCTGCATTGAACTATCTGTATTCCTGTTATTCCTTTATGCCTGCTTATCAGAATTCGCATACTTTTATCGGATATGCAGGAGATGAAATAGTAAGCTGTTTCAACGGAGAACCTATTAAACTATATTTTCAGGGAGGATATACTTCAGGAAATATCGGCAATGTGGATGCGACATACAGTAATATGTATAAAGGTATACGGCAATGTTATCTGTTGAAGAAGAATATTGCGTCCGTTCCGGGATTGAGTGATGATAAGATTAATGATTTCGCCAATCAGGCGGATTTTCTGATTGCTTATTATCATTCGGTATTGATGCAGCATTATGGTCCTATCATCTTGGTAAAAGAATTACCGGATATGAATACACCTTATGACAAGATGGCAGCCCGTTCTCCTTATGACGAATGTGTGGACTGGGTATCAGAACAATTCAGAATCGTATCGGAGAAATTGCCTACGGAACGTATGGGATCTTCTTACGGACTGGCAACTAGTGTAGCTGCCAAAGCGCTGAGGGCCCGATTGTTGCTTTATGCTGCTTCTCCTCTATTCAATGGAAACTCGGAATATTACAGTGACTTTGCCAACAATGACGGCACCTTATTGATGTCTCAAACATATAGTAAAGAGAAATATAAAGTAGCTGCCGATGCAGCTTTGGAAGCAATAAACTTTGCAGAAGATCACGGATACAGATTATATTACGTTGGCGATGATGCCATTGGTACAGCCACCTATCCGTATCCGAAAGATCCTATCCAAAGACAGCTGCGTCTTACATACCTGGACAAGAACGGAACTAAGGAGGTACTTTGGGCAAATACCCGCTTGGAAGAAATGTATAGCATACAGAATAAATCCATTCCTTATCTTTCTTTTGGAGGAGGATATGGTCCGTCTCTGACAATGGTAGAACGATTCTATACCGAAAATGGTCTTCCGATTGACCAAGACCCGACGTATGACTATGAAAATCGTTTTCAGACTACTATTTTGGATGATGATACACGCGGAGAGGGAATAACTTTGAAATTGAACGATCATCGTGAGCCGCGTTTCTATGCCTGGATATCTTTCCATAATGGCTTTTACGAATGTCAGACGGAGAATGTAGTAGCCGACGGTACCAAAGGTATTACTTATCAGGATAAAATGGACCGTTCCGACCGTAAACAACGCAAAAGATGGTTGACACAGTACAAGAAGGAAGACAACAGTGGCAAAATGAACAGAGGAAATAACTACTCTCCAACCGGTTATCTGAATAAGAAAGGGGTTCATCCGGGATCGGCTGCCCGTAAGTCGGACAACGTGCCTTCCTTGAGATATCCGTTGCCTATCATTCGTTTGGGTGAGTTGTATCTGGATTATGCAGAGGCTTGTGTCGGATATGGTGATGCTAGTTATGTGGCTGAAGGCATGAAGAAATTGAACGTAATCCGTGAGCGTGCCGGCATTGACCCTGTACTGACTGCTTGGGCGAAGGCAAAGGAGCCGTTGACAGATTATTCTTCCGTAGGCCCCGATGGTCGTTTGATGCAGATTGTATGTCAGGAACGTATGATTGAACTTTATATGGAGACTCATAATTTCTGGGATCTTCGTCGCTGGAAGTTGGGGGAAAAATACTTTGGTGTATATCCGAGAGGATTAAATGTGGAAGCTACCAAAGATGAGGACTTCTTCAAGGATACACAAATGACAAGTCACATTCGTGAATTCCGTACTCCGGCGAATTATTTGATGCCTATTCCGGTAGATCAGGTAAGTAATAACCCGCAAATGGTGCAGAATCCGGGCTATTAACGGTAAGATGAAGGCAGAATCTGTTTTGAAGTTTTTTGAAACAGATTCTGTTTCTATTATTTGCTAAGTGTCTTATTTTATGGATATTTATTTTTATCTTTGCTGCACGTTTTTCCATAAATTATGATACAGAAAATTAAAACTGTTCCTTTTCAGTAAGGGGAACTTAATTAATGAATGTATTTATTACATAA